>JAZNOP010000093.1:0-13622 GCA_045580875.1 Acutalibacteraceae bacterium | reverse complement strand
TGCCGTTGTATTCAGCAAAATAATAGTCATTATCTACGAAAATCAGGCCTTTTTCCAAGCGTTTACCGTTTTCATAGTAATACAAGACACCATCCACATCAACGATACCATTTCGGATCATCTTGCCGTCTGCTCCAAAGGTATATGTGCCTTTCGGCAGATCGCATGTCGTATCCCAAGCATAGAATGTCCTATTTACTACCAATTCACCCTGGTATGTTGAGAAATAGTAGTTTCCTTCATATTCCATCAAGTGTTTTTCCTGACCAGCACCTTCTTCAAGATAGTAATAGACTCCTTCGATCTCAAAGATTCCGGTTCCAAGTGTACCCTGATAAACACCATTATCATCAAATACACGCCATCTAAGATCAGTGTTCATCTCCCACTGAGATCCAATATGATGCAAGCCAGTTACTCTGTATGTATTCTTAAAGTAATACCATTCTCCATCTATCTCATACCATTTTTTCTGGACATAGCTAGGACCGTAATAATATCGCCATCCATTGCTATCCTCTACCCAAACACCCGATACAAGCTTGCCGTTCTCTTCAAACTCATACTCAGCTTCACCAACTTTAAGCTTGCCCGACACTGCAACACAATCCTTGAAGTAGTGCCAATTACCATCAACAGTGACCCACCCGGTCATGAGCTGACCAAGCTTCGCATAGCGATACACACTGTCTACCTCATCGAAGAAGAGGCCGGTATACGGGTTCTTGCCGACGTTTACGCCCTTTTCGCCGAAGTCGTAGTAGAGGCCTTCGACTTCCTTGATGCCGTAAGTACGTTCGCCGTCAACGTAGTAGGCGTAGCCGCCGTCTTCGTTGATCCAGCCGTTCTTAAGGGCATTGACGAGGGTGTAGGTATCGCTGAAGTCTGCATAGTTGGAAGTGAAATAGCCGCCTCGTTCGCTGGAGTCATTCGGATTGACGAACGGCTTCAGGTCGAAGGTAGCCTGGTTTTCCGGCTTCTGGCAGAAGGAGTACAGCGCGCTTGCGCGCAGATAGATCTTATAGCCGATGTTTCCGGCATTGACTGCGGTGATGCTGTTCTTGCTGTCCCATGCAGCGTCGGCCTTCGGCGTAAGCTTAATACCGTTTACGATGCAAAGCGGGTTCGCTGTCGCAGGATCGATCGCCGCGGTCCGGTCAATCCATCTGAGCGTCAGTTTTACCGTGTTCTCGGTTTCGTCAATCTCGGTCTTTTCGAGCGTGAAGTAATCGTTGATCAGCTTGATCTGTGTTACATCCACATCGAAGTTCTTATCAAAGTGGATAATCGGCGTTACTTCAGTAAGGACGCTGACGCGCTCAGCAAGCTGGAGCAGGAACGACCATGCAGACGCGCCTTCCATATCGGCGCCGGGCAGCATGTACGTAAGTTCCGCCAGCTGATCGGGAATCGGGATCGAAGTCATGTCAAGCGCGATGACATAGCTGGTTACCATGGCTTCATCGGGATTGACGACGGTATAGGTCACTTCGTCATCCGTCGTAGAATTGGAAACCTCTCTGTCCCATGCAAGCATGCGGTCGCCGCCGGTCGCCTGATCAAAGTCGAAGCTGTTTTCACCGTGCTTATAGAGCGTTACCGTTACAGACGCGGTAACCTCGCTGTTCTGAGCCAGCGCCGCCGTGATCTTTACAGCGCGGATACCGGACTCTTCATAGCCGGTGAAGTAGAAACCTTCGATCTTGCCCGCTTCTGCGTTGGCCAATGTAAAGACAACGTCAGATTCATTGATGGCAACCTGCTTGTTTTCGTAAAGCGCTCTCACGGGCAGCTCGGTCTCATCGCCGTAAACAGCGTCAACATTGCTCTTTGTGAAGTACAGCTGATCCGGAACAACGATATGGAGCGTTTTCTCTCCAACAACTTCGCCGTCAAGCATCAGATATACTTCGATGTCGCCGTTGCGCTTCGCAGTGAGCAGTCCATCCTCCGTGATCTCGCCCCAGCGCTCATCAGATACTGCCCAGGAAGTGCCTTCAGGCATTTCAACGGCATTACCGGTTGCGCTGACCGCAACAGGCGTAATCTGGATGCTGGTGCCAATCGTCATATAGTCGCACTTGGTTTCCAGAACAGCATGATCAAATGCGGTGGAGCTGGGCGCAGTGGAATACATCAGAAGGGATGTAGATACAGAGCGGGCAGCGCCGTCAGAGGGGCTGTTTACAACAGAAAGCATATCGTCGCCTTCCTGTCTGGAAACAAAGGTGGAAGAACCGCCGCCGTCAAGGTTGATTGCATGTACGCAGCCGGCCTCAAACATGATCTGCGCGATTTCCTGCATGCTTCCGCCGGCAGAGAAGGGCTCCTGTCTACCGTCGAGAACCATGAATACAACCTTGCCGCTGCCGGTAATACCTACGGCAGAACGCGGTGCGCGGCTATTATAGTAATCGCTGGTTGCAGTAATCGCTATCTTGCCATCCTTGACAAGCACAGTTCCGAATCCGCCGATGGCTTCTTCGACCTGAGATGCATAACTGCTCCATTCAGCCGTTGTACCGATAACCGCCTTGCCGGATTTCAGAATCGCAAAGAATCCATTGGATCCGATCGGCTTATAGACTTCGCCGTGCATGACCAGAAGTCCGCCCGGGTCGCCGTTGCTCATGTCATAGCCGCCGGCATTGATCGAAGCAATTACATTGAAGTTGGGAATATAGTGTTCGCTTTCTTCGTCAGCGTACAGTGCCTGCGCATTGTTCGCCTGATCCAGTACACGCGCCATCGCCCAATCTTCGGGATATCTGCTTACATAGTTGGCGATTACGTGAACGTCTTCCCTGCTGACATCGGCAGTCGCAGTGTAGTATACAATCTGCTTGTCGTCAACAGTCGTCGCGTAATTGATCTTCTGTGTAATACCGGGCGCCAGCGTGCTGGATTTGGACGAGAATACAGTGTAATAGCTGCCTTCAACCACATCCACAAAGTCGCCGGCGAGTCTGCACAGATAATCTGCAAATGCGTAACAGCTGGCCTTTCTCATATCGGTAAGGTCGTCTGCGTTGAATTCTCTCGTGCCTTCGAGGGTCGCGATTACCTTGTTGCCAGTGTATGCATTGAACACAGCATCGCGGATATCGCTTCTGAGGCTTACGCCGCCCAGACGGTTCTTAAGGAGGAACGCCGCGCGGAACTCATTGTCCAGTGACTCCGTGAAATATGCCTGCATGAGCGCAGCCATATCGCCGGCATTATAGTCGGACGTATTCAGCGTCTGCATCACATAGAACGCGTCAAGATCGCCGTACATATCAGTTTCAGAGAACAGATCGCTGTGGTTGAAGCTCTTGCACAGATAGTTTGCCTCAACATCTGCAACCATCTCTTCAAACGTATACTCATTAAGATATACGCCGTGTCTGTCAATCGTGCTCAGAAGGTCGACAAGGTCTCCGGCCCAGCCGCCGACGTCCGCATGATTTACGCTGCCCTTATTGTTATAGGTAATGTCCATCGTGCCGAACATATGGCCGAAGTCCACCTCGTCGCCGTTGGGAATATTGAAGTTCTCAATATTCTTAAGACCGCTGATCTTGAGCATCTCTTCATCCGAGACAGAACTGTTGATCATGTCTTCCATTTCAGCGACAAACTTGGCAAATCCGGCGTCTTCATAGCCGGCCATGATGCCCCAGGAACCGGAGTTGTAGCGGTCAACACCGGTACGGATATACTTGATAACGAGCATGACGGGATCCTTGCCGGGATTCTGCTTCACGTATTCAAACGCAAGCTCCTCAAGAAGCGGCAGGTACATCATAAACTCATCATACGTTTCGATCGACGGCGCGGGCAGCATTTCGATCTCTTCATAGCCGTCCTTGAATCCGCAGACTTCGCACAGCTGATACTCGTTCCAGCCAATCTTGGTATAGGTTGCCTTCTTGGCAGCTACTGTCTCATATTTATGCTCAAGTGCCTCTCCATTCGTAATGCCACAGTTAAGGCAAGTATCCGGATTGGAACAGCTCGCGCCAGTCCAAGTATGCCCAGCAGGATTTCCTTCCGTCGTTCCGCAGCCATAGATACAGGTCTTGGGCTCCGTACAGGTAGCATCCGCAAATACGTGATCCTGCTTCTCGGTAAACGCCAGTCCGCATCCGTTCAAGCAAGTGGAAACGTCATTCTGACAGGACGGGACATCCATATTGTGTCCGAGCGCGTCGATGAATTCCTTTGCTTTGACCGTTACTTTGCAGACAGAGCAATAGGAACTCTCCGTATAGCCTTCTTCTGTACACGTGGGCGCCTTGGCGGGCTCCACAACTTCAGTGTGGCCCAGCGCAGGAATAATGACTTCCTCGCTGTAAACGCCGCACTCTTCTCTCAAGCAGGTAGCCTTCTTAAGACCGTTGTTCACACAGTCGGGCGTAAAGACGATTTCGCCTTCGTCCCAATCGTGACCGAGCGCAGGAATCTCCACATAGGTGGTATATTCGCATCTCGAACAGGTCTCATAGGCGTCCCATCCGATGTTTTCACAAGTCGCCGCCTGCGCCTCGTTCTGAACCGGATCGTGTCCAAGCATCGGGATAGGCTCAGTAGCGGTACCTCCGCAATCCACGCAGGTGTACGTCTTTTCGCCGTCCGCTTCGCAGCTCGGCGCAAGGGTTTCGACGCCTTCGTCATACGCATGGTCGAGCATCGGAATCTCTTCCTGCGCTACCAGCGTCTCTGCGCAAACTGCGCACTTCTTGCCTTCGGTAAGGCCGGTCTCGGTGCAGGTGGGTTCCTTCGCTTCGATCGTTTCTTCCGTATGATCAAGCTTCGGAGCGATTTCCGCGCCGCATACCGTACAGGTCTGTGCGCTGGTGCAGGTCGCTTCCGCGCCGGGCTTATGGCCGTTTTCTGCAATTTCTTCCGTATAGAAATCATCGCAGTTGGCGCAGCTATAGGTCATTTCACCCTTGTCAGTGCAGGTGGGAACCTTGGTTACAACGCCGTCATCATAATCGTGGCCGTTGGCAGCGGTTTCGTCGTCTACATAGCTGTCACCGCAGCCGGAGCAGGTATAGGTCGTGTAACCCTCTTCCTCACAGGTAGGCTCAGTGACCACTGCGTCATAGTCATGCTCAAGCTTGGCTTCGAGCTCGTCGCCGCATACCGTACAGGTCTGCGCGCTGGTGCAGGTTGCTGCCGCGCCGGGCTTATGGCCGTTTTCTACAATTTCCTCCGTATAGAAATCATCGCAGTTTACGCAGGTATAGGTCTTTTCACCCTTGTCAGTGCAGGTGGGAACCTTGGTTACAACGCCGTCATCATAATCGTGACCGTTGGCATCGGTTTCGTCGCCTACATAGCTGTCACCGCAGCCGGAGCAGGTATAGGTCGTGTAGCCCTTATCCTCACAGGTAGGCTCAGTGACCACTGCCTCATAATTATGATCAAGCTTCGGAGCAATTTCTGCGCCGCAAACCGTACAGGTCTGCGCGCTGGTGCAGGTCGCTTCCGCGCCGGGCTTATGGCCGTTTTCTGCAATTTCTTCCGTATAGGAATCATCGCAGTTTGCGCAGGTATAGGTCTTAATGCCCTTGTCAGTGCAGGTGGGCTCGGTGGTTACAACACCAACATAATTATGACCCTTTGCAGGCGTTTCATTGTCGGTGTAGCTGTCGTTACACTTTTCACAGGTGTATGTCGTATAGCCCTTATCCTCACAGGTCGGCGCAGTAACGACAGGCTTATAGCTGTGACCGGTGCTGGATACCGTATCCGTCTTCGTCGCGCCGCATACACTGCAGGTGTAGGTCTTTACGCCCGTCGTGGTGCAGCCGGGCTCCGTGGTAATTACGCCATCGTCATACTTATGGCCAAGCGCAGTAACGGTATTGCCCGTATACGTATCGCCGCACTTCGTGCAGGTATAGGTAGTATAGCCGTCCGCGGTGCAGGTCGGATCCGTTACAACCTTGTCGTAATTGTGTCCGGTCGAGGTGACCGTTACCTGAGCTGTCAGGATCTTGCCGCAGACAGAGCACTTCACGCCTTCGGTAAGGCCGTCCTTTACGCAGGTTGCATCTACCGCAGGAATGATCTCTTCCTTATGTCCTTCGCTATTGACGGGATCAGCGGTATAGCTGGTCGAGCAAACAGAGCAGGTATAGGTGGTATAACCGTCAACCGTACAGGTGGGCGGCGTTACAACCGACGTATACTTGTGATCAGCCAGTTTGATTTCTGCGGTTCTGGTCTTTTTGCAGGCAGAGCAGGTGTACGTCATAACGCCGGTCGCGGTGCAGGTCGCTTCCTTTGTCACTTCGCCGTCGTCCCAGTCATGTCCATTTGCAGGTACTTCTTCCTGCTCTACCAGCGTCTTTTTGCAGGTCTTGCACTTCTCGCCGGCAGTCAGGCCGGTCTCTTCGCAGGTCGCGTCAACCGCGGGGATCACTTCTCGGTCGTGGCCGTTCTCAGGAATGATTTCCTGCGCAGTGATGATCTCGCTGCAGACGCCGCACTTCGAGCCTACGGTAAGGCCGGTCTCCTCGCAGGTAGGTTCCTTCGCTTCCAGTGTTACAGGCGTATGTCCAAGCGCGGGGATTTCTTCCGTTTCAGTATATGTGCAGTTTGCGCAGGAGTAAAGCTTCTCGCCCGCATTGGTGCAGTTTGCTTCCTTGGTCGTTACGCCCTTGTCCAGGCTGTGACCCTTGGCAGGAATCGTTTCCTGTGCCGTGATAACCGCCTTGCAGACGGAGCAATGCTTGCCTTCCGTCTTACCGTCGGTCGTACAGGTCGCAGCAACAGCCGCGTCGATAACTTCATTATGGGGCAGCATGCCAAGAACCTGCTGCGCCTTGATCACATGTCCACAAACGTCGCAGTGAGAGCCTTCGCTAAGGCCGGTATTTTCGCAGGTAGGCGCAACATATGCATCCGTTACCGGGGTATGACCCTTCGCGGGAACAACCGTCTGCGCTGTGAGCGTATCGCCGCAGACGCCGCAGTGCTTGCCCTCAGTAAGGCCGGTTTCCGTGCAGGTCGGGGCCTTGGCTTCGTCCACTACTTCGGTATGTCCGTTTTCCTTGACAGTTTCCTGAGCAACGAGAACTTCGCCGCAGCGTTCACAGTGCTTGCCTTCGGTAAGACCCGTTTCCGTGCAGGTCGGGGCCTTGGCAGCGTCTATGATTTCCTCATGGCCGAGTTTCGCAACTTCCGTCTGTGCAACGATCACAGTGCCGCAGACGGTGCACTTCTTGCCTTCCGTAAGGCCGGTTTCCGTGCAGGTCGGCGCTTTGGCAGCGAGGATTTCCTCAGTATGGCCGGTAGCGTCGATCGCTTCGGTCTTGGTTTCGTTGCAGCGGCTGCAGGTGTAGGTCTTTACGCCCGCTTCGGTGCAGGAAGCAGGCTTGGTTACTACGCCTTCATTCCAGTCATGTCCAAGCGCCGGGATAGAGCCTGCACCCTCAGTGTGGTCACAGCGGCTGCAGTGCGATCCTGCTGCGGTACCGGGTTCGGTACAGGTCGCAGGGTCCGCTGCATCATAAATCATATCATGTCCCAGCGCTGCAACTTCAGCGGTGTAGGTATTGCCGCAGCCGAAGGTACAGGTGAAGGTCTTTACGCCCTTATCCTCGCAGGTGGGAACAGTAGTGACCTCGCCTTCGTTCCAGTTATGATCAACAACTGCAACTTCTTCAGTTTTAGTATCGCCGCAGATGCCGCAGGTGAAGGTCTTTACGCCCTTATCCTTGCAGGTGGGAGCAGTGGTGATCTCTCCTTCGTTCCACGCGTGGCCAAGGGCAGATACTTCGTCTGCTGTATAGGTATCGCCGCAAGCGGAGCAAGTATAGGTGGTATAGCCCTTCTCCTCGCAGGTCGGCGCGGTTACAACGGAAATATAGTTGTGCTCGGTCGCCGCAATATCTTCCGTATAGCTGTGGCCGCAATCGTCGCAGGTATAGGTCATTTCGCCATCTTCCGTGCAGGTGGGCTGGGTGGTGATTTCGCTTGTATAGTTGTGGTCAATGGGGTCTACATACGTATCAACATAGCTGTCGCCGCAGTTTGCGCAGGTATGCGTCGTATAGCCCTGTGCAGTGCAGGTCGGGCTGGTTACTACTGCTTCGTAGTCGTGACCGCTCGCTGCAACAGGCGTACCCGTATATTTGTCACCGCAGACAGTACAGGTATGCGTGGTGTAACCTGCTTCCGTGCAGGTCGGTTTCGTTACGACAGAATCATACTGGTGGCCGGAGGTCTTAACCGTATCCGCCACATAGCTGTCCAAGCAGTATTCACAGGTATAGGTCGTAAATCCGTCCGCCGTACAGGTGGGAACGGTTACAACGCCGATGTAATTGTGATTAAGCGCAGGCACTTCTTCCTGTGCAACGAGAACTTCTCTGCACAGCTCACAATGCTCGCCCTGCGTCTTTCCGGCTACGCCGCACTGCGGTGCAACCGCTTCGTCGATGACAACTTTATGTTCAAGCGCCGGGACGATCTGCTGTGCCACAATGGTCTCTTTACACTTGGAGCAATGCTTGCCTTCCGTGAGGCCATCTACTCCGCACTTCGGCGCAACTGCTTCATCGATCACTTCGGTGTGCTGACCGGGCGCTTTGACGATGTCTTTAATCTCTTCATAATCGCAATTGGCGCAGGAATACGTCGTATATCCGTCAGTCAGACAGGTCGGCGGAGTGACTACCGAATCAAGGGTATGCGGAAGCTTCTCAATCTCTTCGGTATAAATACCCGCTTTGCCGTTATGGTCGATTACGTCTTTCGTGCAGCCTCTTACGCAGCTATAGGTCTTAAGGCCGGTCTCTGTGCAAGTGGGATTCTTCGTAATTACTACGTCTTCTTCTCTGTACTCGTGTCCGAGCGCGGGAATCTCTTCACCGCCGCTGAGCTGTTTACCGCACAGTTCACATACCGAAATCTGCGTCGTGCCAGCCGTCACACAAGTTGCTTCTTTGCCCGGCACATCCATCACATCCGGGTGGCCAAGCGCAGCAGCCAGCGTCGCACCGCACGTCAAGCAGACCTGTGCTTCTTCACAAGTCGACGCTTCGATGTTCGCTTTATGGCCGGCAGCTTTTACCAATACTTCGCGGCAGACCGTACAGATCTGATCGGCAGTACAGGTCGCTTCATCGCCAGGCGTATGGCCCGGAGCCTTTTCGCCTTCCTCTGTATAGCTATAATTGCAATCAGACCACTGGCAGGTATAGGTCGTGTATCCGTCTGTGGTACAGGTTGCCTTGGTCACAACCGTGCCGCCTTCGTAATTGTGTTCTCTCTGCTCAGTAGGATCCTTTACTTCGCTGAAATCACACTTCGAACAGGTGTAGGTCGTATATCCGCCCGCAAAACAGGTCGCAGAAGTGACAACCGTATTCAGGCTGTGGCCGGTAGCCGCAACCTCATTATCCGTATAGCTGTGTCCGCAGCCGTCATTGGTACAGGTATAGGTCGTATAACCGCCGCTGGTACAGGTGGGCTCGGTTACAACCGCGTTATAGGTATGGTTGGTAGCCGGATCGCCTTCCACTGTATCGGTATAGTCGCAGCCCGTTCTCTGACAGGTATAGGTCGTATAGCCTGCTTCGGTACAGGTCGGCGCAGTTACAACCGTGCCGCCTTCAGACGCAAAGTCATGCTGAAGCGCATCGATTGCTTCCTGCTCAACCGTGGTCTTGCCGCAGCGCTTACACGTCTTGCCATCGGTCAAACCGTCTTCGGTGCAGGTTGCAGCATAACCGGGAACAACTTCCTCATCATGGCCCAGTGCGTCGATGGGCTCAACTTCCACCAAGAATTTTTCGCATCTGGAGCACTGTGTGCCCTCAGTAGAGCCTGGAGCTTCACAGGTTGCTTCTACTGCATCAATGGTTACTTCGATGTGTCCGCCGGGAATAACTTCCTTCTTAATGATTTCTACAAGGCATACCTTGCAGTAGCTGTATGCTTCATAGCCATCTTCTTCGCAGGTAGCTTCCTTCTTTTCAACAGGCACTTCAGTGTGTCCGGTAGCATCGATTGGTTCCGTCTTCTGATAGCCTTCGGTCTTGTCGCAGTTCGTGCGTGCACAGGTATAGGTCATTACGCCTTCTTCCGTGCAGGTGGCTTCCTTGGTTACCTCGCCTACTGCGCCTTCAAACGTGTGTCCAAGCGCACTAATTTCTTCACAGCCATCGAGAACTACGCCACAAAGAGTGCAAACATGTCCTGCTGTCTTTCCGGGGGTATTACAGCTGGCTTCAAGTCTTACGCTATCTAAAGCTTCGCCATGTCTGATCGAAAGCGTTTCCGTCTTCGTCTCTCCGCAGCTTCCGCAAGTATAGGTCTTTACGCCCTCAGTCGTGCAGGTGGGAGCAGTCGTCTCTACGCCCTCATCCCAGCTGTGACCGACTGCGTCAATTACTTCCGTTCTCTGATAGCCTTCGGTCATGTCGCAGTTATCGCGAGTGCAGGTATAGGTCATTACGCCATCTTCCGTACAGGTGGCTTCTTTAGTAACCGCGCCTTCAGCGCCATCAAATGTATGTTCACCAAACGCAGAGATCTCAGTAAGTCCTTCAATGATCGTTCCGCATTCATGGCACTTTTTGCCCGCAGTCGTACCGGCAGTATTACAGCTTGCAGGCATTTCAACATACGTCAAAACCATATCTTCCGGATGTACGACCGGAATTCCTTCCGTCCTCGTCTCTCCGCAAGCTCCACAGGTATAGGTCATTACGCCCTCAGTCGTGCAAGTCGGCGCAGCCGTTTCTACGCCTTCATCCCAGCTATGACCGAGAACAGGAATTTCTACATAAGTAGTATAGTCGCAGCGAGAACAATCCTCATAGGCGTTCCATCCCTTTTCGGTACAGGTTGCCGCCTGCGCTTCGTGATTGGTTAAGTTATGTCCAAGCGCCGGAGTCTCCGTAGGTTTGCTGAAGATATAACCGCAAGCAGGGCAGTTCTTTCCTTCAGACCATCCTGTATCCAGACAAGTTGCGGGGATTTCCGCAATAATTGCTTCGGTATGACCTTTGGCTGCAACCGGAGCATCTGTATAGCTGTAACCGCAGCCATCGATCTGACAGGTATGAGTGGTATAGCCCTCTTCCGTACAGGTCGGCTCGGTTACCACAGAGGTGAAATTATGCCATTTTCCGTCTCTATATGTATACGTACCATTAAGAGCGGCAGTTTCCACATAAGTTTCATCTGCATTTTTCAGCTTACCTGGCGTTACAGAAATCGCAACATAGTTCGGTGTCTTATCGCTTTGTGTTGCCTGATATGTGCTAACATCTGCTCCCGCTTTTAATATGACCTTGCCGTTTTTCGTACTAAATACATTCGCGCCGGATGTCGTTGTATAAAATGCGCCAGCAGACGCATCAACAATTCCGTCTACTTGTACAGAAGCAGGATCTGTTCTGTTTTGCGAACCGGCTAAAGTAGGATATTTCAACGCAACAAACCTAGCATTTGCAGTACCTGCATAGCCGCCCCACTCAGCATTATCATATACATAAATCTTTTTTCCAGAACCGAGAACACACTTGGCGTTTTCGCCGATGATGAATTTTGCACCCGGGAGCAACGCCATATCCTGATTAACAGTCATATTACCGGAATGAACATTAACAGTCATATTACCGTTAATGGGAAGATTATAATTCGCAGAATTGATAGTCTTGCTTCCTATGACTCCCAGCTTCACAGTAATCGACAATGATGCAATATTTACATCACCACTTACATCGATCTCTGTTCTTCCATTGCTTTCGTTGTAATCTTTGATAACATAACCATTTTTCAAATAGAACATCGAAGAAGAATCACCGATAAAGGGAACCGCTGATCCTTGAATACCTACTAGAGTAATCGCAACAGACATATATGCATATTCTTTTGCTCCTGCATATATAGTCATCGGTACTTCAATATTCTGTACATAATACTGCGACATCGGGAACACGCGATTCCTGTTATCAATCATACTCGATGTACATGTACCGCCGCGCCAGTCCATAAGCTGGAAATCTTCATATATTGTAGCGCCACTATTCGCAGTTACTTTACCGCTGCCGGAAATATAGCCCCACGCATAGAGGTTAGCACCTTTATTAACGACGATTTCACTGTTGCTCTCCATAGTGATTCTGCTCACCGGACCTTTGGGGCTACCTGCGGGAGTACCGCCAGCAACCTGAGCAGCAGAAAGACTCAATGCGCCGTTAACTGCTATTTTCGCACCACTTGCCATATTAAGTGTACGATAAAAAGTCGGAGCAACATAGGTCTCTTCACAAGTCGGCTGAGTCGTGCATAACGTATTAGCATCGTTATACGGAATAAGAAGCGTTACCCCACCGGGTATAGTATAATCGCCTGCAGGCAAGGTTGCATCGTTAAGGAGTACAACAGTTTTATTTGTCGCAGACATTGCCGCATTCATTGCTTCATTGAAGTCACTATATACTGCATTACCATTCACTAAATAGTGAGGCATAGATGAACTATTAACAAGCACAGCTCGAAGGATAATGTCCCCAGTAGGTATTAAAGTAAAACTTGAATCAGCAGACAGACGACTACCATTTACACTTGTATCCGGATTATTTTCGTCATAAGCATCATAATCCTGAACCCAACCAAGGAAACGAACTCCAGTGTTAGGTGTTACAGCAAAAACGGATCCATCAGCTGTAACGTGCTGAATATGACCAGATTCTACAGCCGTATCATCGATCATTACACTTCCAAGTGTACTATCAAACAAAATTGCTATGTCTGCTTCAGTAAGAGGGGACGACGTAAAATTCGACATAGTAATAGAAGCTGTTTTAGTCCTAGCTGCAGTTAAACTAATTGTTAACGACGCACCTGCTTCCATAATCTTCTCAAAGGAACCAGCTGACGAAACACTAGCGTTATCAATCTTTAACGAGCTAGACGATGTAATTGAAGACGGAAGGCTCACTGAGTAGTCAAACGTTATAATTCGCTTCTCGGCACCATTATTATATATTGTTATTGTATTTGTAACCTGACTCCAAGTACCACTAACAGCTTTAGCTGTAACCGTTCCACTTGAATCAGTTACATTATTCTGGTTATCTACAATTGAAATCAGACCATCCAGAATTGATAATGTAGTCACTGGAACAGGAATACTATCCAAAATAGATTGAAGTACAAAGTTGAACTTATAGAATGCCGTATCTTCCGCAACTAATTTGTTTACATCTGCATCCGTCAGTTCCCCTGCATCATATCTTTCTTCAATACTCATAAAAAGTATTTTCAGATCAGCCTGCATATCAACGAAGGGCTGGCCTTCGCCATATTTCATTCCAATAGCGTCGCCAAATTCTCCGAACTCCCAGCCGGTAGTATCGCCAAAGTGCTTCATAAGGAAAGCATCGATCTCCGCCTGAGCAACATAATAGCCATCAGAAATAGACTCTTCATCACCTTCGATGGGAGTCGCTTCAATCTCGGTTGCACCCGCTTCGCTTTCAGTAGACAGCTCGGGTACTACAGGCGCTTCGCCTTCCGTAGTCGTCTCGGGCGCTACGGGCGCTTCGCCTTCCGTAGTCGTTTCGGGCGCTACGGGCGCTTCGCCTTCGGAAGCCGTTTCGGGCGCTACG
>JAZNOP010000092.1:0-6507 GCA_045580875.1 Acutalibacteraceae bacterium | reverse complement strand
TGAAAACCTCAATTCGGAATAAATACATGTAGCCTGCGCCACTGTCCGGCGCACATTCACCGGAGATAAGTGTGGTGATTGCCAATGCTTTATCATCTTCCACACTTCCACCCCTCGCCGATATTCTTCCGGCTCGGTCTTGGGGTGTGTGCGGTTGGTGCATCACTGAAGGTGAGTGCGCTAAACCAAAATTTATCCGTTTACTCCCCTCTTGACAGCTCGATAAGTTTCTGTGCTGCAGCAGAGGGTTCAATGCCGCTGTTCCAGCACACGCCTATGGCGCGGCGCGGCACAGGCGGAGTAAGCTGTATTTCAAACAGCTCACCCTCCATAAGGCTGTCATGGACAAACTCTCGTATAACACAGGCGATGCCCAGCTCTATTCGTGCAAAGTCGACCAGCAGGTCGTGAGCACTGAGCTCTACATCAGCCATCAGAGGCACTCCGTTCGACTGGAAATGCTGATCCACCCACTGACGTGAGCGAGATGTGCTTTCCAGCATGATAAGCGGATATTCCGCCAGTTCGGCAAGCGAAACCGGTCGGTCACGAAGCTCGGAAAAAGCTTCACCTGCAATGAATGTATCATTTACAGGCATACACTCCTCAAACACAACGCCCTCGCTCCCGGCAGGCATATTTACATAGCCTATATCAATGGCGCCTGAGCGCAGCAGACGAATTGTTTCGGCTGTAGTACGGTTTGTAATTGTCAGCGAGATATTCGGATACATACGGTGAAATTTCTGAATTATCGGAAGCAGGAACCACTTCGATACCGTATCACTCGCGCCTATGCGCAGCTCTCCGGCATCGAGCATCGACAGCATATGCATTCTGCTCTCGCCTGCTTCCAGCATACCCATAGCCGATGACACGTAATCGCCAAGTATCTTGCCCTCACGTGTCAGCTCAACTCCCTTTGCTCCGCGGACAAACAGCTTTACTCCAAGCTCTGCCTCAAGGCTTCGTACCGACTGACTGACCGCAGGCTGGGTTATATACAGCTCACGCGCAGCGTCTGAAAAGCTGCCCGCACGCGCTACGGTGTGAAATATCTTATATAAATCCAGACTCTTTTCCATAAGCCCCTCCATAATTAATTCTTATACCTGATATAATAAATGATATCTTTACTTATGTCAATTAATCTGCGATAATATAGTTGCATCAAATGCGTAGAATTAACCTTAAAGATGTATTTTATTTTCGCAATTCATATTGTAGGAGGAATCCACCATGAGATATGTCGGTACAATTTCCAGAGGTATCAGAATGCCTATCATCCGCGAGGGCGACGACCTTGTAAGTGTTGTTGCTGAAAACGTCATCAAGGCTGCAGAAAACGACGGCTTTGAGTTCGGCGACAGAGACATTGTAGCTGTTACCGAATCTATCGTCGCACGTGCATACGGCAACTATGCTTCCACTGATGCAATTGCCAAGGACGTTTCCGCAAAGCTCGGCTCTGACACCGTCGGTGTTATCTTCCCCATTCTCTCCAGAAACCGCTTCGCTATCTGCCTGCGCGGTATTGCTCAGGGCATGAAGAAGATTTATCTTATGCTCAGCTATCCGGCAGACGAGGTAGGCAATCATCTGTTTGATGAGGAGCTTCTCGACGAGAAGGGCGTAAACCCCTGGACTGATGTTCTTGATGAGAAGAAGTACCGCGAGCTTTTCGGCTATCCGGTACACCCCTTCACCGGCATGGATTATGTTGCATATTATTCCGAGCTTATCCGTGAGTGCGGCTGCGAGTGCGAAGTTATCTTTGCAAACCACGCCGAGACTATTCTCGACTACACCAAGTATGTCATCAACTGCGACATTCACACCCGTGCACGCACCAAGCGCAAGCTGCTCGCAAAGGGCGCAAGCGTTGTGCTTTCCATGGACGATATTCTGACCGCACCTGTTGACGGCAGCGGCTACAATGAGCAGTACGGTCTCCTCGGCTCCAACAAGGCTACCGAGAACACCATCAAGCTCTTCCCGAGAGACTGCCAGACCTTTGTTGATGCTCTTCAGAAGAAGCTCATCGAGGGCACCGGCAAGAACATCGAGGTCATGATATACGGCGACGGCGCATTCAAGGATCCCGTCGGAAAAATCTGGGAGCTTGCTGACCCTGTCGTTTCCCCCGCCTGCACCCCCGGTCTCCTCGGCACTCCCAACGAGCTCAAGCTCAAATACCTTGCAGACAACGACTTTGCAGGTCTTTCCGGCGCTGAGCTTGCTGAGGCTATCAGAAATTCCATCACTGTCAAGGACGGCAATCTTGTCGGAAACATGGCTTCCGAGGGCACTACTCCCCGTCAGCTGACCGATCTCATCGGCTCTCTGAGCGACCTGACCTCCGGCTCAGGCGACAAGGGCACTCCTGTAGTATTCATTCAGGGCTACTTCTCCAACTACGCTCAGGACTGATAATCCGATTCAACAAATCAACCCGCAGCTTTGCAGTCTCCGCATGGCTGCGGTTTTTGTTTCAAGCTGAAGAAAAAACCTCACAGCAGACATCAGTGTTTACTGTGAGGCTATTATTATAAATATCCGTTTTGGTTTATTGATCCTGAAGTATCTTTTCCATCCCTATTTTCTGTGGAACAAGACCGCAGGATTCGTAGAATTTCATTGCACTCTCGTTGCAGCTCCACACGTTGAGTGTTACATTGTAGCAGCCGTTTTTCTTCGCAAAGGCGATGACCGCATCATAGAGCGTTCTGCCTATGTGTCTGCCGCGGAGATTTTTATCGACGCAAAGATCGTCTATATACAATGTTTTTATGTCGGTGAGGATATTGTTTCCGATATGCTGCTGAAAAACGCAGAAAGCATAGCCCACAGCTGTATCAGTTTCATCTGCAGCGATCAGTATCGGACGCTGAGTATCATTGATTATGTCAACCAATTGCTCATCGGTATATTTGCGCGCGCCGTACTTGAACAGATCAGGTCTGCCGACATGATGCACCAGACAAACCTGCCTAAGCAGTTCATTTATCTGCGGAATATCCTTCTGCTGCGCCATTCTTACTGTTATCATTCAGACCACTCTCCTGAGAACTATCAACATTATATGATATAGGCTTAATTTTTGCTTAATAAGCACAAATATAATTATTTGCTGTCAGCGGAATACATTTTAGCACACAATCCGCAGAAAATAAATATCAAAAGCAATATTCTCCGGGGACGTGTGCAATGCAAATAATGGTTGAAAAATCCATTTTGCTATGTTATACTGATTATTAAATGAGGGATTAGTTCCGTTTGCACCTATGGTGTTTTGCGTGGTAAGTCGTCAGTACGGCCTTCCAGCCCGGCTTATCTGTAAAGAACGAGACTCGTATGCAGTGTTCACCCAGCCCATCGGCACTGTGTATGAGTTTTTTTAATCCCCTTTTTTTCTTTTGTCAAATTATTCTTGCCATCGCGCAGAAAGGAATATTGAAACATGAAAGAATATCTGTCCGAAATTCCTCAGGTGCTCGAAAGCGTCAACTCCACAGAGAACGGCTTAAGCACCGAAGAAGCACAGAAGCGACTGGAAGAGTACGGTCCCAACAAGCTTCAGGAAGCCAAGAAGGTTTCTCTCCTTCAAAAGTTCCTCGGCGAGCTTGCTGACCCGATGATCATCATTCTGCTGGCTGCTGCTGCCATCTCCGGCGTTACTGCCGTTATCGGCGGCGAATCCTTCGCAGATGTCATCATCATTCTCGTTGTCGTTCTGATCAATGCTGTACTTGGTGTCGTTCAGGAGAGCAAGGCTGAGAAGGCCATCGAAGCTCTTCAGGAGATCGCCGCAGCTACCTCCAAGGTTCTGCGTGACGGCAAGCAGGTCACCATTCACAGCTCTGACCTCGTCCCCGGCGACGTTGTCATCCTTGAGGCCGGTGACGCTGTTCCGGCTGACGCACGAATCATTGAGTGCGCAAGCATCAAGGCTGAAGAGGCTGCCCTCACCGGTGAGTCTGTTCCGGTAAACAAGATCGTTACCGCTCTCGACCTTCAGGGTGAGAAGGACGTTCCCCTCGGCGACCGCAAGAATATGCTTTACATGGGCTCTACTGTCGTTTACGGACGCGGTAAGGCTGTTATCACCGGTACCGGCATGAACACCGAGATGGGTAAGATCGCTGACGCTCTGACCAGCGCAAAGGACGAGGAAACTCCTCTCCAGATCAAGCTCAACCAGCTCAGCAAGGTGCTCAGCTTCCTCGTTATCGGTATCTGCATCGTTATCTTTGGTGTCAACCTCGTCCGCAATGCTCTTAACGGCACTCTCGGCGGCGAGATGCTTCTCGACACCTTCATGATCGCTGTCAGCCTTGCTGTTGCAGCTATCCCGGAAGGTCTTGCTGCTGTTGTTACCATCGTTCTTTCCATCGGCGTTACCAATATGTCCCACCGCAACGCTGTTATCCGTAAGCTGACTGCAGTTGAGACCCTCGGCTGCACTCAGATCATCTGCTCCGACAAGACCGGTACTCTTACCCAGAACAAGATGACCGTTGTTGAGCATTCCTCCGACGACGAGAAGACTCTCGCAATCGGTATGTCCCTCTGCAGCGATGCAAAGCTTGACGAGACCAACAACGCTATCGGTGAGCCGACCGAGTGTGCTCTCGTCAATGATTCCTATGCACTCGGTTACTCCGAGGAAGAGAAGCAGTACACCAGAATCGGCGAGGCTCCCTTCGATTCCTCCCGTAAGATGATGTCTGTTATCTGCCGTCACGAGGACGGTACTCTCGTACAGTTCACCAAGGGTGCTCCTGACGTTGTCATCAGCCGCTGCACCACCGCTGTTGTAAACGGCGAAGAGGTTGCAATGACTGAGGAGCTCCGCAATCAGATTCTCGCAAACAACAAGGCTATGGCTGACAAGGCTCTCCGTGTTCTCTGCTGTGCAAAGCGCGCATGGACTGCTGAGCCCGAATCCACCGAGCCTGATTTCCTTGAGAAGGATCTCTGCTTCGTCGGTCTTTCCGGCATGATCGATCCTATCCGTCCTGAGGTTCTCCTTGCAATCCAGGAGTGCAAGAGCGCTGGTATCCGTCCCATCATGATCACCGGCGACCACAAGGACACCGCTGTTGCTATTGCAACTCAGCTCGGTATCCTCGGTGAGGGGCAGGAAGCTATCACAGGCGCACAGCTTAACGAGATCTCCGAAGAGGAGCTCAACGAGACCATCGACAAGTACTCTGTTTATGCTCGTGTTCAGCCTGAGCACAAGGTCCGTATAGTCAACGCATGGAAGCACAGAGGCTGCATCACCGCTATGACCGGTGACGGCGTCAACGACGCTCCTTCCATCAAGAGCGCTGACATCGGCGTAGGCATGGGCATCACCGGTACCGACGTTACCAAGAACGTTGCTGACATGGTTCTTGCTGACGACAACTTCGCAACCATCGTTTCTGCAGTTGAGGAAGGTCGCCGCATTTACTCAAATATCCGTAAGGCTATCCAGTTCCTGCTCTCCTCCAACCTTGCAGAGGTTCTCGCAATCTTCTTCTCCAGCATGGTCGGCTTCACAATTCTTAAGCCGGTTCACCTGCTGTGGATCAACCTCATCACCGACTGCTTCCCCGCTCTGGCTCTCGGCATGGAGCCCAGCGAGAAGGACGTCATGAAGCGCGCTCCGCGTAAGGCTACCGACGGCATCTTCGCCGGCGGCATGGGCTTTGACGTTGCATTCCAGGGCTTCATCGTAACCGTTCTCACCATCACCTCCTACATCATCGGTCACTTTATTGAGTCCGGCAAGTGGGAGTTCGTAGACAGCCCTGACGGCATGACCATGGCATTCCTTACCCTCTCTCTCGTTGAGATCTTCCATTCCTTCAACATGAGATCCCGCCGTGGTTCCATCTTCACCATGAGCCATCAGAATATGTGGCTGTGGGGCGCTGCAGCTGTTTCCTTCATCTGCACCATCGCAGTTGTTGTTATCGAGCCGCTCCGCAAGGCATTCAGCTTCGAGCCCATCGACTTCAAGGAGTTCATGGTTGCTGTCGGTCTTGCTCTTGCAATCATTCCCATCATGGAAATTGTCAAGGCTATTCAGAGAGCTATCGATAAGAAGAAGGGTAAATCAATGGCCCACGAATATGATGAAAACTCTCATGAATACTGCGATGAACCTAAAGCAATTGAATGTCCCAAATGCCATTCAACTCAAATTGCAACAGGCGCAAGAGGATACTCAATACTCACTGGTTTTATTGGATCTGGACAAACCGTGAATAGATGCGCTAAGTGTGGACACACATGGAAACCAAGGGGATAAATGAAATATACTAGAAGAGTCATCACCGACTGATGTCTGACAGATAACTTTCCATAAACGGCAACCGCCGCTGGAGCTTACCACTCCAGCGGCGGTTTTTGTGAGTTTGACGAGGTAAATTTTGGTTTATGCGATTAAGCGCAGGCAGATTAAAAGTTTCGTCCACCTTTGTTAAAGGTGGCAGGTCGAGGACAGAGTCCTCGTGG
>JAZNOP010000091.1:0-8955 GCA_045580875.1 Acutalibacteraceae bacterium | reverse complement strand
AATACACCGGCGTAACGCTCTGCGAACCTTTGACTTCCGCCTCAGGCCGGCGGAGGCCCTTCATTTTTTTGTTCGGCGAAAAAAATGAAGCAAAAAACGCCGTTTAAAGCCGATCTGCAATGCGCAATCATGACTTATCGCCAGTTTGTCGTCTCGGGCAAGGCGCCCTTGTTTTTTACTTTGCGAATGATCTCACGCAGGCCGCTCCCCGAGCCGATTGATATCCGGCTCGGATCTCACCTATGGGATCGAAGCATCTGTCGGCATCGATTTAAGGTCGACAGATAAGCTTCGGTCGTTTAACATTGCCTCACTTCAAAAGGCAATGTTAAACTGGGCTCCCGCTGCAGCTTCTCAGGTCGGCTGACCTCGCCGATTGATATCCGGCTCGGTCTTTGGAAAGTGCGGTTGGTGCATCTGCAAACCTTGCTCCGCTAACCGAACTTTACCGCACTGCACTTCTCGTCCCGGCGCGATTGACATGACCTGCACGATATGCTATATTGAATCTGTATCCGGACGTTGCGGGGCAGCCGATGCCGGCTCTCCCTTCAGAACTCTGGCAGATGCGAAATACTTTTGCGGAAATGGGTGAATGAAATGGGGAAAATTGAAGAGAAAATCAACCGTTTTTTTGAAGAGCATTCCAGAATAAAGCCGGTATGGGCGGCGATTATCTGGTTTGCGGTGTTTGCCGCATCATGTGCGCTGTACCAAAATTTCTGCTACGCGCTCAGCGGCACCACCTTCGCTGAGGTGCTCGAGCTGTTTCTGGTGCCGGTTGTGATCTGCGGGCTCTTTCTGTCGTTCTGGCGACTGGCAGATGCAGGAAAAAATCAGAAATTCAGATCGGTCGTGCATCGCATTATTATGGTATTGGCGGCGCTGATGCTGGTCGGATTCGTTTTCATCGCCGCAGGAGCACTGCCTGTGATTCTCGGATAATTAAATAAAGGACGGCAGATAGGCGTGAAACTACTCTATGGAACAACAAATCCCGCAAAGCTATCCTCGATGCGCAGGGCGCTGCAGCCGCTGGGCATTGAGCTGATCGGTCTTACCGACCTCGGGAACGCAGTGCCGCAGGTCGATGAAAGCGGCAGAGACCCTCTGGAAAATGCAAAACTCAAGGCGAAAGCCTACTACACCGCCTTCGGTGTTCCTGTCTTTTCCTGTGACAGCGGACTGTATTTCGACGGCTTGAGCGACGATGAACAGCCGGGAACTCACATCAGACGGGTCGGCGGCAGAGAGCTGACCGACGAAGAGATGATCGGCTATTACTCCGCACTCGTCGCAAAACACGGCGGTCGGCTTGTCGGCAGATACCGCAACGCTGTCTGCCTTATCCTCTCGCCTGAAAGGGTGTTCACCTGCTTCGACAGCTCGCTGGAAAACGAGCCGTTTGCGCTGGTGACAGAGCCCCACGCACACCGCGAAAAGGGCTTTCCGCTTGACTCGCTGTCGGTCGATCTTGACACAGACAGATACTTTTACGATATGCCGGAGCGTACGGTGGATAAGCTTGCCGTCGGCATAGGGTTCAGAAATTACTTCGCCGGAATACTTGATGAACTCATGTAAAACAATGAATTGGAGTGATAATGAGTGAAAACACGTGAAAGAATAATCGCGCTGCTTGCCGCGGTGCTTCTGGTGCTTTGTCTGGCAGGCTGTGCAATGCCGGTTGAATATTCTACCGATACCATAGTCTGTGAGCACGGCTGGGGCAGCGGCTACGGCACAATTTACGACACCTATACCACAACCATTACCGTTTATGCCGACAACAGGGTGACCCTGGTAACCGGCCCGATAATTGACCAACACATCGGACTCAATGTCGAAGAGATATGCCGCCGCGAATACACAATAACCGACGCTCAGCGTCAGGAGCTTATCGAGGTCATGCGCAGAAACCGCGTCAACACCATCGGTGACCAGAGCGACTACGGTGTCTGCGACGGCGGCAGCTCCTATATACGTCTCTTCGATGCCTCTGGTGAGGAGGTCTATTCATGCGGAGGCTATGCCGTGACAGCCAGACGGTACGACAATGTTTCCAATGCGATTTTCGCGCTCATTCCCGAGGGCGAAATAGCTGAAATCATAAGAGAGTCAGATGCCCTTGGCGAGCAGCTCTACAACGAGGCAATCGACCGGCTCAACGAGGAGCTTGACAGAGCGCTCGAGGAGAGCATAGAGGTACAGCCCTGACACTGCGCGCTGAAATGTGCGGTCAGCGGTATTTAATTGCCTGCAAAAAACGGACTTCGGGCGGGGAATACACCTGCTGAAGATGTCCTGAATCGCCTGTGAAGAATATTAATATACAGCAAGAACAAAGCGCGCCTGCCGGAGAGTATCCGACGGGCGCGCATTTTTATGCCTTGATAGATATGGTCTGATGCCTTTGTTTGCTGCCATGATTATGCTTTGGTTCTATTCCCGGCTTCAGCCTGCGTTTTCAGCTGCCTGTCAGGCGCACACAATCTGTGTCCTGCAGACCTGCCTCGTACAGACCTGCGCCGTACATACTATTATATATAGCTATATTCTATATACAGCTTATGCATAGCTGTGACCGGCGGACGTGAGCTCGGGCTCAGTTCTGCTGATAAAGCTCCCTGACCTGCTCGACCGAGAGATTTATCTCAGGCGAGATGCGGAGAAACTCGCTCGCGATTCCCTGAGCGTCAACGGTGGTCATAAGTGTGCCGTCGATGGTGCAGGTGAAAACGGCATCGTAGTCGTCGGGTGTGCCGAGTTCAGCAAAGTAGTGGTAAATCAGGCTTTCGCCGTAGTAATCGAAGGAGCAGAGGGGGTTGTAGTAGCCCAGACCGTCGCCGTACCACTCATAGACATAGCCGTCGCTGGTGTATTCGGCGATGTTGTCGCTGTCGTGGTAGCCGTCCTCGAAGTCGCCGCGCAGCACCCATGTGCCGACAATAGGCGAGCCTGCATAGAGGGTGGGGTCGCTGTCGAGAATGGCGAAGTCGCCGTTTTCGAACCACTCCATTCCTGCGAGGGCGGGGATATCAGCCGCCGTGTCGTTTCCGGCAGGCGAAGCGGCGCAGCCGGTCATAAAAAGCACAAGAGCGGCGATTATGACAAGAGCGGCAAGGACAGCCGCCGCGGTTAGGATTCCTTTCAGCAGACCGGAGGATTTCTTTCCGGTGCTGTCGGAGGGACTGCCGGTCTTTTTGTTCGCATTCGCTTTGGTGTCAGATTCGAGCGGAATAAGGCAGTAGGGGCAGATTATGCTGCCGGCAGATGCCTCGCGTGAGCATTGCGGACACTTCATGCCGTGACCTCCTTGTGATGTGTTCTGTGTGTAATTAAAACCGGCGGACCTTACTGATGCTGCCCGTTTCCGGCGGTGCTGTCATCGGAGGCAGTGTTCTCCTGCGGTGTCTTTTCAGCCGCCGGCTTCTTTTTGTAGAGGTTGACTATGTATCTGACAGCAAGGAAAATAAAGCCGCCGCATACGAGAATTGCTATGACAGTGGCGAATGAAAATTCAGACATGGCAACAACGCCGATGCCGAAAATGAGGCAGGCAAAGATGAAAAAGCCCATGAAACAGGACTTGACGAGCTTGGGAGTGCGGTCGCTCTCCATTGCTTCGGTCAGCTTGTCGGATACAATATCGGTAATGAGATCGCCTATATCAGCCATAATTAAATCTCCGTTCAGTCTGTAGTGTCGGTGTGAATGAGGCTCTGCGCGGTCACTGGGGCTGTAATTGCCGCCGGTAAACCGCCGCTAATAAAGCTGTGAGAGCTCCTCGTCGGTCAGTTCGGAATCGGGCGAAATCCGGATAAGGTCTGTCCTGCCGTGATGCACCATCATGCCGGCAATATGACCGTAGAATGCCATATGGTCTCCGGCGATAATGCACCTGTACTGCTCGGAATTGGCGGAGCTGACGGTGTCGTCGGATGCTGTGTAGCCGTCGATGCCGTCCATGGCGAGCAGATAGAGAATGTCGTCCTCGTAGCGGTAAAGGGCGGTGTAGCCGTTTACCGAGACGTGCATGACTCCGTTGTCGTCGAAGCGCACGACTGTGTCGCCCGCACTGCGCCCGTGCTCCCATGCATCGGCGCTTATCCATGTTCCGACGGGAGAGATGTCCTGCGGTTTTGATCTGTCTGTCGGCTGACACCATATCAGCCCTGCGGCAAGCGTGACAAGCATCATGACAAGAAAGGCAAGAGAGAAAAAGCTTGCCGCCCTGCGCGTGGGAGTACGCACTGCAGAGAAAAAGGCTTTAGTCATTCGGATAAAGCTCTGCCAGCTCCTGAGCCGTCAGACCGGTTTCGTCAGAGAGCTTGACGAGGTCAAGAGATACGCTGGTATAGCCGTGGAGAGAAACGGTCATCTTCTCTGCATCAGCAGTGGTGATGCCGGAATATTCCATGCCGTTGACGGTGAAGGTGAGCATATCCTCAGAGAAGGTGTACTCGCCTGCGGGAGCGCCGCGGTCGATAAGCTGACCGTCAGCTGTGAACTCGAGAATGAGGTCGGTGCTCTGGTAGCCGTTGAGGGAGTTTGAATACTCGACCCATGTGCCGGAAATGGAATCAGGCGCACAGGAGTCGCAGGAAGCGCAGGAGCTGCAGAAGCTCAGCGGTATGACGATTACAGCGACAATGAGGATAAGAATTATAGCAAGTGCAATCTTGCGGAAAAGCTCATCATTTTCAAGCACTCCGTCGCCGTCGTCGAACTTTCTTGCAATCATGCGCAGCTTGTCGGCGAGCCAGCTGGAGCTGGTGTCGAGACCCTTCTTTGCGTAGTCGCGCGACTTGACAGCAGCGGCAGAAACACCGGTGCTCACCTTGCCCCAGGTTTCCTTTGCTTTCTCGCTGAAGCCCGGACCGGTCTCCTCATAGGGCTCGGGGTCAGCAACATCGGGATAAGCAGGCGGAGGTGCGCCCACCGGGTCGCTGTGCTCGGGAGCGAAGCGGTTGAGGTCGAGCGGCTCCTGCTCGGACGCTTCCAGCAGCGAAGCACCGCAGGTGTCGCAGACGATGGCGTTGAATCGGTTTTCGTTACCGCACTTAGGGCATTTCATGGCTTGTTTGCTCCTTTCGCCGGACTGCAGGTCCGGAGTGAGATTATGATGATCCGATGATCGTGGGAATTTATAAAATTACGCGAGGTAATAAAATACAGGGTAAAAATGATGAGAAATGCAGAAAAACGGGAGAAACGGGGAAGAGAAAACAGAAAAACAGGTAAGGCGGGAATTCAGGCGGCACAAGGGGCAATCCGGTGAGCGGCATTGAAAAAAGCGCCGGTGAGGTATATCAGAGAAATACTCCGGAAAGATACGCCTGAGAACACTGCCGGAGAATGGCGCCTGACTTATGCGGCGCTGCCGGAAGAGGCATCAGCGCCTTCTTCTGTGACATCACTGCCGGAGAGGTCGGAGCCGGAAACATCGCTGCCGGAAATGTCGGTTACCGAAACGACCGGCTGTTCCTCACCGCCGCGGTCGTAGCAGGAGCTGCAGTCAGTGGTGAAGGCAATAAGAATTATGAAAAGACCGATTATTGCCACAGCCGCCGAAATGACGCGGTTTCTTCTCGCGGGGTCGTCGAGCAGAAGCTCGTCGAGGAATGTGCCGATTTTTTCAAGAATTATGCCCAGCTTTGTCTGCTCGGGCTGGCGGTATCCGTAGCCGTAGCCCTCGTGCTCGGGGCTGACAGCCGCCGGAGCTTTGCCGCTTTCGAGCTGCTGGCGCTGCTGTTCACGCTGAGACTCGAGCAGCGGAAGCCGCCTGCCGCAGCGGTTGCAGTTGGCGGTGTTTTTCGGACTGTAGGCTCCGCAGTGCGGACAGGTCATTGATTATCGCTCCTTAGGGTGGGGTGGAAAATTGCCGGCTGACTGCCTGTGCGGCGGTTTTGCAGCGCGGCAGAGTTATCAAGGGTTGTTTCTGCACCGGTGGATAAATTGCCGGTGCGCAGCCGCAGCTTATCGCTGATTGATCTCTGCGATGTATTGCCGTTTATCTGTCGGCAGGAGGTGTCAGCAGGAGAGATTGAGCCATCTCAGGAAGAAGCTGTCGAGCTCTTCCCAGCCTGCCTGCGGCGGATTGGGGTAGTCGGAGAGTATATTTTTTATCTCTGCAATGCTGCTTTCTATGTAGTCGTTGAGCAAATCAACGCGCGGTATAAGCTTAATCTCAGGGGAATTCATCTTCAGGTCGAGCAGCTTGTCGACCTCGGGGCGCAGTGCCGGGTCAAGCTGACTGTCCGCAAGCTCGGTGAAGAGCATCGGCGGCGGAGTCTGGCGCTCGAGAATCCAGCGGCAGGCAAGAATGGGGCGCAGAACGTAGAAATATTTCTTTGCCTTGACCTCCTCGCCCTTGAGGAATCCGCGGTGATTGGTTTCAGCCATGCTCAGATAGTGATGAAGCCCGCGGCAGGAGTGGAAATACTCGGGCAGAAGGGGCTTTATCTCATCGGCGAAACCGGTTGTCCGGTAGACGATGGGGGAGCTCAGCCACTCGAAAAGGGTGGGGTTTGATGCTCGAAGCAGGCGGAGAGTCTTGATGAGATCCCAGCCGTTTATGTCGAGCATATCGTTTATCGGCAGCTCGATGACGTCGCGCTCAGGCTTGAGCTTCAGATAGTCGTTCATCGGGCGCACGTAGATGAATCGCACGTCGTAATCGCTGTCAGGCGAGGGGAAGCCCCACGCTCTGCTGCCCGATTCGACAGCGTGGAGTATGCGGATATTTTCGCGCTGTTCGATTTCTTTCAGTTTGTCGGTTATCAGCTTGTTCATAGGCAGGTTCTCCATTGCATCACACGGCTGCAGCGGGTGAGTGAATTATGCGTCGGGGTCGTAGCCGGTGGAGAATTCAATGTCGCCGCCGCCCAGCTCAAGACCGCCGTTCTCGCGGATATATACCGTGCCGGAGAGACGTGTCATGGTATCGCCGTTGATTTCGCAGCCGTAATAATCGAAATATTCAACGTTGTTGCGGATTGTGACCATGCCGAGAACGCCGTTCTCATAAGCCCACGCGTTGGCGTATTTGCCGAGTGCCTCATCGCCCGCGCCGTGGGTGTTGTCCTCGTGCAGGGCGAGTGCGTAGCCGTTGCCGGAGATCCACAGACCGGCCTGCTCGACCGCTTCGCTCTCGTTGCACACGCGCGTCAGCTCCATTATCTCCCAGTCAAGGAAGAGATAATCACCGAGAAGCTTGTAGGTGTAATTCTTCAGCGTGCCGTCGCTGTAGACGAGGTATATCTTGTCGGCATCAAAGCTCCATGTGCCCGAGCCGGTGGAAAAGTCGCTGGTATCGGTAAAATTGCCGTCGCGGCGGAGGGTCAGCTTTGTCTCGTACTGATTAAGCACCCACACGTCGGACATACTGGTGATGCTCGGCGTGGGGTCGACATCGGCGGCGGAAGCGGCAGCAGCAGCGGCGGCTGCCTCCTCTGCAAGACGGCGCTGGCGCTCAGCGATACAGCTGCTGGTGCAGCTGATTGTCATTCCAAGCAGAACGACAATGATTATGCCGATGACCGCAAGGATAATGCGCACTGCCGTCTTGTTCTTCTTCAGCTCGCGGAAGAGGAATGCGGCAAAGGCGCTGACATACTCGATTACGCCCTTTGATTTGGCGCCCACCTCGGCGGTGGTCTCCCTGATTGCCGAAAAAGCGGCAGAGATGGCGGTCTCAGGCTTTGGCTCGGAGTCGTCGGGCTTTGCGGTGTAGTAATATGGCTGGGAGCGGCGCTCGAGCGCAGCCTGCTCCTCGTTGTCTGAAAGGTCTATGGGCTTTGGCACAAACTCGTGTCCGCACTCGCCGCACTTCTGGCTGCCGTACGGATTGTATATGCCGCATCTGGGACAGGTCATCAGGGTCCTCCTGTGGTGTTGAATGCTATGGTGTCGGGGCTTTCCGGAAAAATGCCGCTGCCGTAAATGCTCCGGCAGACGGAAGAAAGGCTTTGGATTTATATATAATATATTAATTTAAAACTATACATCATAAATATTAACACAAACGCCGCGCCATTTCAACCCTTTTCAGTTTAACAGCGGTTTGGAAAGTGAACCGCTGTTAAACGTCCGAATTATCCGTCGCCCACAAATCAGAGCCTCCGGATAATTCGGACACGCTTGCGCGGCACAACAGCGCTTTTCGTAAAGTGCCATGCGGTGAATTCTGGTTTATGTCAGTAAGATGAGCAGCTTCGTCTGGCGGCTCGGTCTTGGGATTGGCGCAGTCTGTGCATTGTCAAAAGCCTGATCGCATGAACCCCGATTCGCCTTTTCTTCACCATACGGGCTATCAGTGCAGATGATCAATGTTTTTTGCGTCGGCTTCATGTGGTTTCCTGTCGGCATTGCGCTTGTTTCATCGTATTTCATTCTTATTCATCAAAATGCAGCGCAATCTCCTGCAAATCGTACCCAAAAACACACTGAAAACAACCGGTAACATTCCGGAACAGCACCGGCGCCTGCCGCGTTTTCATATCCAAAGCAGACAAGTGCGGTGAAATCATTGCGAATCTTTCGTTAATAATGGTAAATAATCAAAAAAACACTGGAAATTCATATATGACTGTGATATAATCCTTGGTGCAACAAATTAAGGGAGGTAATTCCAATGAGCAAGAAATTTGTCTACCTGTTCTCTGAGGGTAACGCAACCATGCGTGAGCTCCTCGGCGGTAAGGGCGCAAACCTGGCTGAGATGACCAACATCGGTCTTCCTGTTCCCCAGGGTTTCACCGTCACCACTGAGGCCTGCACCCAGTATTATGAGGACGGCAGAAAGATCAATGATGAGATCCAGGCACAGATCATGGAGTACATCGACAAGATGGAAGGCATCACTGGCAAGAAGTTCGGTGATAAGGAGAATCCCCTCCTCGTTTCCGTCCGTTCCGGTGCTCGTGCTTCCATGCCCGGTATGATGGACACCAT
>JAZNOP010000090.1:0-14004 GCA_045580875.1 Acutalibacteraceae bacterium | reverse complement strand
GGCTTTACCCATGTTATAGATTGCTTCCGGCGAATCGATATTAGTGGATTGCTCATAAGCATTTTTAAGACAGTTCAGCAGTTGTTCGGTTACATAGTCCTGTATGGCAGTTAATAAGTCTTCCTTGTTTTTGAAATGACTGTATGGAGCCGCCTCGCTTACATCGCACTGCTGTGCCAGCTTTCTTAGGGACAGCTTACCAATACCGTCCTCCTGTATCATGCGCAAACCGGATTTAATAAGCTGTGTTCTCAGATCTCCGTGATGATATTTCTTCTCCATCTCCGCCTCCATGTATAGGTTAAACTTAACGGTGTTAAGTTTAACCTATACCAAGTAGTTTGTCAAGCTGTATTCTCTTGAAGCGGAACAGTCGGTATTCAAAACATGACAAAAGTCATATTCAAAACAGGACTTTTCTCACTACTGCATATTCCACAGAGCTGATATAATTTGCGTTGTAAGAAATCGCATTTTCAATGCAGAAAGGAAAAATCATGAGCGAAGTAATTCTGAGAACCACCGATCTGACGAAAAAGTACAACAACCGTGCGGTGGTTGACAATCTGAACTTGGAGATAAGACGGGGCGAGATATTCGGTCTTCTGGGGCCAAACGGTGCCGGCAAGAGCACCACTATGAACATGATCTGTGCTATTGTACGCCCCACCGCAGGCTCGGTTGAGCTGATGGGTAAAAATCCGTGGCGGCAGAAAAGGGACGTCATCCATAAAATAGGATACATTCCGCAGGAGCTGGCAGTTCACGGCAATCTTAGAGCGTGGGAGAATGTGGAGCTGTTTACATCTCTTTACGGAATAAGAGGAGCTGAGCTAAGAGAGGCAGTCGACAGCTCGCTTGAGTATGTCGGTTTACAGGACAGGCGGCAGGAGTTTGCAAAAGACTTCTCCGGAGGAATGAAGCGCCGACTGAATATAGCCTGTGCTATCGGTCACAATCCCGAGCTGCTTATCTTTGACGAACCTACCGTCGGCATCGACCCTCAGTCGAGAAACTTTATTCTTGGAAAAATCAAGGAATCCAATCGCAATGGTGCAACAGTTATCTACTCCAGCCACTATATGGAAGAGGTCGAGGTCCTTTGCACACGCATTGCTATTATGGATAACGGTAAGATAATTGCCTGCGGCACCAGCGAGGAGCTCAAGCGTATGGTCAGCGACTCGGACGAGAGTATCACCCTTGAAGAGGTTTTCCTGACACTAACCGGCAAGAAACTGCGTGACTACGCAGAATAACATAGATTTTTTTATTAGAGGAGTATATTACAATGAAAAAGAAAGATCTGATTGTTTTATTCATTTTGTCCGTTGTAATCGGAGCTATGTATCTTTCCTTTATGCCGTTTGCACTGCTTGAAATAAATCTGGCAGATATAGCAGAAGGCTACATTCCTATGGGCCTGAATATGCTTTTGTGTATTCTGATTACATTCCTGGCCATTAAGATTTTCAAGGTCGAATATCCGCTCGGGTTTACAAAGAACGGACTTGCGAATGGTCTGTTAAAAAGTCTTCCGGTAGCATTGGTAACAATAGTAATATTTGCGGTCGCAAATGTTATAGCTGGATACCCGCTTACCAACACTCCTTCTGTATTGAGAGTTGTTCTTGAGGGCGTAATCTTCTTCATTATAGTCGGATTTATGGAAGAACTGCTGCTGCGCGGTCTTGTGCTTAATGCGTTTGAAGGCATTCTTGCAAAATCGAAGCATAAAACAGCACTTGCAATCATGATTTCTTCCGTTTTCTTCGCAGCAGGTCATATCCCTGCATTCATCGATCAGGGCATTGTTATAATCCTGTTCAAGTTCATCTATCCTCTGGGTGTCGGAGTTTATTTTGGCTATCTTTACAGGAAATATAATAATATCTGGGTTCCTATAATTATCCATGCAGTTGTTGATATTGTATGTGGTACGATAGTGACTTTCTCGGCAAATGAATCAGACGGATTCAATCCTGCCACAGTAATAATTATGTCTGCGTTGTCAGTATTTCTGCTTGTTTATGGAATCGTAAAAATCGTTAAGCTTGACAAGGAACTGCAGGCAGAAAGTTTCGAAGTATGATAAATAATAATTTCAAGCTGATGCTTCGCAACAAGTGGAGTATGGTGTTTCTGGTTCTTGCTCCCGTTCTGGTTTCAGCGATACTGTCCAGCGCATTTACTATGGTCCTGCAGTCCTATGAGAGTTCTGAAATGTTCTCAGTCGGATACAGCATGGAAAGCGGCAGCTTTACAGATGAATACATAGACACAATAAAGGAGTCCGGATCAGAGGCGGGCATTACATTTTATGAATTCCACGATGGTGACCCAAGGGAGATAATTTCCAACAATGATCTGGCCGGATTTGTGGTGTTCTCGGCAGATGAATATGTGATATATCGTGTAGCTGACCGTCAGACCGAGGGTATGACACTGGAGTATTTTCTCGGCAGGATCATGCTCGAGAATATGAATGCCGTACTGAGTGCAGCAGATGTTCAGCCGGCGCAGGAAATTAGTCTGCCGAAAACCAAACTGGATTTCATGCCGGCAATCAATTCGACCGACTACTATGGAATTATCTACATTGTACTTTTAGGATGCATCGGAATGGTATGCACCACAGGTATGCTAAGCAGCGAGAAAAAGTATGGCATCGGACGCAGGTATCAGATTTCTGGTCTGACCGGTATTCAGCTCTATCTGGGTAAGCTGATACCCGCAGTGCTGGTACAGTCGGTTGGAATTGCCCTCGCCTCCGTTATTTCAACGCTGGTACTTGGAATTCACTGGGGCAGACCGCTGCTGTCGGCTGTGATTCTTTTTACGATGATAACTGCAGTAACTGCCTTTGGTTTTATGCTGTACAGCATTACAGACAATATTGTGGCGATGGTAATAACACTGTTTCTGGCGGTGTTTATGATGGGTTTTGTTGGAGGCAGTTTTGAGAATTATATGTACTCCTCTGTGCCGGAGCACCTCAAGCAGATATCTCCTGTATATCATGTCAACCGTGCGCTGGTGGAGCTTTCCTGTATGAACAGAAGCAATTATGCTCTGAGTGCAATAGTTTTCGCTCTTGTCATCTTCGTTATTTGTTCGCTCATCGCAGTGGCATCTGATGATATCAGAAGGAAGGTGAATGCATGATCTCCGTCATCAAATCAAGCATCAAGCTGATGCTCAGAAGCAAAGTATTTATTTTCTTCCTTTTGATAATACCTGTGGCAACCACGCTTATTCTAAGCATAAAAATCAATACCGATCAGCTGGAACAGGTCAATGAAAGAGATTCGTCAGCGGCTTCAATCGTTGAACTCCCCAGTTGTACCGAGCGTGCGACATACTACGGCAGAACCGTTGACGATATGTCGGTATTTATCGTAAAGGTCTACGATGCCTCAGGCTCGGAATTATCTGAATACCTGCTTGAACGGATTGATTCGATAGGAATGTTTTCTGTATGCCGTGCCGATGTCAGCTCGATGACAGAAGAAGAGGTTTATACTCAGGCGGAACTTGACGCCTATATGGACCGAGCCGGCTGTCTGCTGTATCTCAAGTATGATTTTGACCGTGCCGTTTTGGATGGCAACCTTGAGAATGCCATGCAGCTGTTTACAGTGTCTGATGATGAGCGAATGGAGCTGCTGGAAACTGACCTTTCTGATATTCTGGAACAGATAAAGTCAGCACAGTCCGTCTGCGGTGATGACACAGCTGCTATCCTCGAATTACTCAACACAATAACAGATAGCATGCCGAAGAAAATAACAGTCAGTCTATCTTCGACTAATGAAATTGAGCTTACGGCAATGCAGGGGTATCAGAGCGGCTTGATTGGCAAAGCATTTTCCATAAGCATTATAGGCTTTATGTTTGCCGGACTTTATATTGCCCAGACAGTTATTGAGGAGAAAAACAACAAGGTGTTTCTTCGGGTGATGCTTTCAAAGATTGGCAATAAGGAATATTTTGCGGCAAAATTCATTGCAATGCTCCTGATAAACATACTTCAGGCGGTAGTGCTGGCAGTGTGCCTTTCGGTTATGATAAGTGCCGATTTCGGCTTGTCGATTGCTGATATAATGACGCTTATGTTCCCGCTGGGACTGATTTTCTCCACATTCAGTCTGATTCTTGGAATACTGATTGGTGATGTAATGAATTCAAACTATGTGACTCTTGCGGTATGGTGCGTTTCGTCCTTGCTGTCAGGTTCATGGTTTGTCTTAATCGGTGCAACCGATGCAATCAAGGCCGTCTCATCCATAATGCCGCAGAAAATATTCAACGATGCGGCAAGGATGCTTTTAGCAGGTGACAATAGCGGCTATGCCGTGGTATTATATACATCAGTGGCGTATCTGCTGGTCACTATCTGCGTCGGCAGCGTCGGTATTAAGATGCAGGAACAGGAGCAGTAAGGCTGACTTTGGAAAGGAAGCGAACAATGAACGAGCGGCTTCGTGATAATTTCTTTGTCGCAGTCCGCATGGGGCTGCTTATAATGCTGGAAGGTTATATTGTACTGTCTTTTCCTGAAATAACAGGGGCATCCTCCGGGGTGCTCCTGCTTCTTGCGTTGTTTATCGCCGCAATGTCTCTTAAAGAGCTTGTGAGCGGCCAAAAGAAAATACCTTTCTTTGCAGCGGCGGCGATACTGCTGATTGTAATGATCAAAACTCTCGGCGTTGAGTTCTTTTTGCTGGGAATACTGCTGTATTATGAAATACTGCACTGCATAAAGCCGGGGTATATGCTCTATCTTCTCCCATTGCCCGCAGCGTTTATTCCCACCTCGTTCGATACATATACGCAGGTGCTGATAGTGCTTCTGCTTGGGTTTGTTTATGCTCAGAACGATTTCGTAGTGGAGTCCTACCGTCGGCAGACACAGGAAGACAGTGTTGCAGAACAGCATCTCAAGCATGATATGTATAGGCGTGAGCATGAGATGCAGGAACAGCTCCGAAAGAATCTGCTCCAGACAGAGAATCAGATTCTTGAAGAACGCGAGCAGCTTTCACAAAAGCTGCATGACAAGCTCGGTCACAGCATCAACGGCTCGATATATCAGCTTGAAGCGGTCAAGGTGCTACTCGAAAAGGATCCTGCCGCTTCACGCACCATGCTGCAGGCGGTCATCGACCAGATGCGCGGCGGAATGGATGAGATTCGAGCCATTCTTCGAAAGGAACGCCCGAAGAAATACCGCATTGCCATAATTCACCTCGAAAAGCTCTGCGAGGATTGCAGGCATAAGGGCGTTGATGCGGCGCTGACCACCGAGGGCGACCTTTCGCAGGTACCCGAAAAGTATCTTGAAATACTCCTCGACAATGCTTATGAGGCTGTGTCAAATTCGATGAAATATGCAAAATGTACCGCTATCAGCATAAGCATCCGTGCGCTCAATCAGATGGTGCGGTGCAGCATCTCCGACAACGGCATCGGCTGCCGTGAAATTGTGGACGGTATGGGAATTTCCGGAATGCGCCGCCGAATAAGAGAAATAAACGGCGTTATTGATTTTGAAACGGAAATGGGCTTCACCATCAATATGTTGCTGCCTTTGCAGGAAAGGGATAAGTAATGAAAAAGATTAAAGTGATAATTGCCGACGACAGCGATTTTGTCCGCAGCGGCATGAAAATAATACTCGATGTGGACGACGAGTTCGATGTTATAGGCTGTGCCGCCAATGGCAGAGAGGCGATAGAGCTCGCCGAAACGGCTGCACCCGATGTTTTCCTCATGGACATTCAGATGCCAGAAATGGACGGCATTGAGGCGACAAAATACATAGTGGAGCACAATCTCGGCAAGGTGCTTATCCTCACAACCTTTGACGATGACGAGTTGGTGCAGAATGCTTTGCGTGCTGGGGCAAAGGGTTATCTGATAAAAAATCACACTCCTGAACACCTCAAACAGATGATAAAGGCAGTGTACAACGGCACGGGTGTTATGGAAGAGTCCATCATGGAGAGCTTTACGCAGAGTTCTCCCGCTGTATCGGGCGGCTTCAGCGAGGAGGGGTACACCGCCCGTGAGCTGGAGATCATCAAAGCTGTCGCCGACGGTCTTTCAAATAAGGAAATTGCTGCAAAGCTGTTTATCTCCGAAGGAACGGTGAAAAACTATATTACCTCAATCCTTGCAAAGGAGAATCTGTCCCACCGCACAGCTTTGGCCGTGTACTATCTGACGGGGAAGAAATAAGCAAAGAAAATAAACTAATCCGAACTCGGTGCTAATCGGCATTGAGTTCGGATTTTCTGTTGTTGGCGATTTTTAATGTTCGGTTAATGTTATTCGTGCGGTGAGTTAAGGTTTGAGGAGTATTATCCAGTCATCAACCGAAAAGAAAGGAACCGGGATTATGGATAATATCATACTCAGGGTTAACAATCTGACGAAAACCTACGGCGAAAAGACGGCACTTCGCGATGTGAGCTTTACTGTCGAAAAGGGCAAAATCTATGGCTTCATCGGAGAAAACGGTGCCGGAAAAACAACGGCCATAAGAGCGATAACCGGCCTTACATATCCTACCGGCGGCAGCGTCGAGCTGTTTGGCAAGTCGAGCAGGAAAGGGCTTGAGGAAGCTCGAAAGAAAATGGGGTGTCTGGTGGAACGTCCAATTCTATCCCTTAACAAAACTGCATTTGAGAATCTTAAAATGCAGCAAATTCTCTTCGGACAGAATGATGACGAGAAAATCAGACAGATTCTTGTGCGTGTGGGGCTCGGCGATGTAATGCACAAAAAAGCAAAGGATTTCTCCCTTGGAATGAAGCAGCGGCTTGGCATTGCGCAGGCACTCATCAACAGCCCCGAGCTGCTCATTCTCGATGAGCCGGTCAACGGCCTTGACCCCATGGGCATGGTGGATGTTCGCAATCTGCTCCGCTCCCTCTGCGAGGACGATGGCATCACAATCGTAATTTCCAGCCATATTCTGGCAGAGCTTTATCAGCTCGTCACCGATTACATCATCATTTCCCACGGCCGGATAGTCGAGTGCATTTCAAAGGAAGAGCTCGACGAAAAGTGTTCGGCATATATAATCGCGGAAACTCCGCAGACCGACGAGGCGGTCGCGATACTTGAGCAAAACGGCATAAAGTCTATGGAGCGTATCGGCGGCGAAATCAAGATATTTGATGATGTTTCGACCGAGTATATCGCAAGATGGCTGTTCGACGGAAAGATTCTTGTAACGCTTCTGACAAAATACGAAAAGTCGCTTGAAAATTATTACATGAAGCTTTTGGGGAGGAGATAAAAATGAAAAATCTTTTCAAATGGGAAATGAAGCAGACCTTGTCGTCCAAGGTGTTCCGGGGAATCGGAATCGCGCTTTTTGCCGCAACTGTGCTGATGACGCTCCTACCGCTTTTTGATGATGTATATACCGGCTTTGATGTGTTCCTTCATGGCTGCAACAACTTCAATTCCTTTGTGATATTCTTTATGGGTATATTCACCGCAGTTCATGTGACGGGCGCTTTTGAGGAGCGCAGAATCCAGGCAGTAGTCATGGCAGGCAACAGCCGCTTCTCCGTTCTGCTCGCAAAGCTTGCCTCGTTCTCTCTCTCCATTGCTGCGTTTGGCATCGTCACTCTGACTTCCTGTGCTGTGCTCGCATTTAGTGTCAAGGGTATAGACGGCTTTGACGGCAGTTCCCTGCGTGAGGTCGTTATGCGAATTGCGCTCTATCCCCTCGTTGAGGTATCATTTTCAAGCGTCTGCTTCTTCCTCTCTATGATGGTTAAGAATCTCGGCGCATCGGTCATGGTCAACCTCGTGGCTCTCCTCGGTCTGAATTCTCTGGTTCAGCCTCTTATTGGCAAGGAATGGGCGGAGGGTATTAATAAATACACCCCTGTCGGTCAGACCTTCATGCTCCTCGCCGATGCGAGCACAAAGAATCTTATTGTTTCGGCGGCAGTTTCCCTGCTCGGTCTGGCGGTCACAATGGTGCTTTCCTTTGTGAAATTCAGAAACGAAGAGCTTAAATAAATTATGGCTTCTTTTTCGCTGTCAGATACGGTATACTGTACCTATATCATGATACCGATATGTTATTGAGGGTGATTATATGCCGAATATTCTTATTGCCGACGATGAAAAAGAGATAGTCCGTCTGCTGAAAATCTATCTTGAGGCTGAGCATTTCAATATATTCGAAGCCTATGACGGCGCCGCCGCTTACGATATCCTGCAAAGGGAGAGCATCGACCTTGCCATAGTGGATATTATGATGCCCAAGATCGACGGCTATGAGCTGATAAAGAGAATCCGGGCAGGACGATATATCCCTATACTTGTCATCTCGGCAAAGATTCAGCTTTCTGATCGCATTTTAGGCATTGACCTCGGTGCGGATGATTACATAGTTAAGCCTTTCGAGCCTCTGGAAGTTGCCGCAAAGGTGAAAGCTCACCTGCGCCGCATGGGCGTGCAGCAGCCTGTGCAGGAAAATATCCTCACCGTGGGCGAGCTTACCCTCGACCGCGACCGCTGTTTGCTGATAAAGGGCGGCGAGCAGATCGATCTTACCAAAGCAGAGTTCAAGGTGCTGGAACTGTTTATGGAACAGCCGGGCAGAGTTTTTACCAAGGAGCAGATTTACGAGCGTGCGTGGTACAGCGAGGGCGGCGTTGACGACAACACCATCCGTGTGATAATCAGCCGCCTGCGCGACAAGACAGGCGCAGAATACATAAAGACCATTCGCGGTCTTGGTTACAGATTGGAGAAGCATGGATAAGTTAAGAAAAAAGATTATTAGGTATTTTCTGATTTGTGCTGTTGGCATTTCCATTGCCGAATCGCTGTCAAACACAATTTTTGACAGCGTCATGGAACGAGTAATCCGTCCAAGGTTTGAGCAGAACCCCAATCCTGCCGCAGTTGTGCTGATGGTAACTGCCTCGATCGCAGTGTCGATACTCATATTGGCGGCGGGAGCGTTTATTTTCTATCGCCTTGTCAGAAAGGCGGTGGAGGAGGAAAGCCTGCACCGAACCGCCGAGCAGAATATGCTCTACTCCTGCATTGCTCACGACCTCAAAACACCCATGACCTCGGTGCAGGGGTTTGCCGCCGCTCTGCGTGACGGCAGGATAAAGCCGGATGAGCAGGGCGAGATATGCGACATTATCTATCTGAAAACCAGGCATATGAACGAACTGGTGGACACGCTTTCGGCATACTCAAAGCTGGGCACGGAGGATTTTGCGCTGAATCTCGAGGAAGCAAACATCTGTACCCTCGTGCGTGACACGGCGGCGATGAATTACTCCGATTTTGAAAGCAAGGGAATAGAAATGGTCATTGACATTCCCGATGAGGCGATTGTTTGTTCCCTTGATAAAAAAGAGTTTACCAGAGCGGTGAATAATGTTATCGTCAACGCCTACAAGCACAACAAAAGCGACTGTGAGGTGCTGATACAGGTGCAGACCGATGGCGAAAGCGTATTTATCACCGTTGCCGATACCGGCGAAGTTATCCCCGGTGAACTTGTGCAAACCCTCTTTGAACCCTTTGTTTGCGGCAATGTCTCACGCACAAGCGGCACGGGCAGTGGGCTTGGTCTTGCGGTGTCTGCAAGAGTAGCCGAGATGCACGGTATGAAGCTGACTTACAGCACCGGTATTGAGGGGTATTCAAAAGGGTTTGTGTTTGAAATAAGGCAATGATTGTTGTGACCGGTGGATCAAAGCGTCTACCGGCCATTTTTCGTGTCCCGATTTAGAGGTGCGTTTTCCTTGGTTCAGGTCTAATTACCTTACCTTGCAAATTTTGCTATTCAAACGCCGCATAACTATGCGCTTTTTATGCCTCTAAATGTCGCCTTTGCATAGTGATTCTGGTAAAGCGCCAAGTCCAAATTGACGCTTTACCAAATTCGAGTTTTAGAGTGGTAAGTCTTCAAATTGAAGACTTACCAGAGTTGCTACCTTGTCTTGTTTCGCTTGTTCTTTTGCGCTTGCTTTGCTTGCTCAAGCATATCGTCCATATGCTTACGACCGAAGACTTTATGCAGCAGTTTGTAGTCCTTGAGACGACCCGTAAGATAAGTAATATCTGATGTGAGACGGTCATTCTCTGCTCGAAGATAATCGTTCTCCTGATAAAGTTTGCCGTTTGTAGTGTTGAGTCGATGATAAGCATTCCAAGCCTCGATGCAGCGATGGACAAGTGTTTCGATGAGCTGCTTCAGCTTAAATACAACCGGTATTGCATACCTTGTGCGGTAAGTCTTTGCACTAATCAATCCTTGCGGTTCGGTGAGCTGATATTCGGGGTCTGTTTCGAGGGTTTCCTGCCACTTTTTAAGCTCGATGATTCCGTCCTGATAGTTTCCTATCTGACGCTCCAAAGTCGTTAATTCGATGTGTTTTTCTGCGATTTCCGCACCTAATTCGGCTACTTCTTCGGCTCTTACCTTCTTCTCATAATCAAGCACCGAAAGATGCTTTTCGTGAGTGCCTTTCTGCTCCCACTCGATGCCGTGGCGAGCCATTACAGCTGCAAGCTGTTCTTTCTCGGATTGTACCCACTGATTCCACTCGGTGTCCTGTCGTGTGCCACCGGTGAAGCCTTGAGCGGCGAGCGCCTGCTTGAGTGACACTCTGGTTTCAAGCCCTCGCTTACTGCCCGTGGTGAATGGCACAAAGTCAATGTGCAGGTGCGGTGTGGCTTCGTCCATATGCAGGTGGGCGGAGAATACTCGAAGATTTGGATTGCGCTGCTGAAATCCTTGGTAGTATTCGTCAAGGATAACCTTTGCAAGCGGACCGTTGTCGGTCTGTGCATCCATATCGTCCTTGTTGCCTATCTGCAATATCAGTTCGTGAAAAGGCTTTTCCTGCTTTGATGTGCGTATCTTTTCGTAATAATCATCTATCCGTCTGTCGGCTCGTTTCTGACGGTCGTTGTAGCGTTCAAGAGCCTCGTCAAACAACTCGTGATAGACCTCTCTGATGTTTTCGTTACAGTAGTTGATATTCTGCTCAGTGCGTTCTCCGTCAACATTCTCTGCCTTGAACGCTCTGCTGTTGTGGTTCACCGAGCCTTTGCCAACCATGGCGCTGATTGTTCGTTTCATGGCGATTCTCCTTTCGAGTTGTATTTGTGTTTTCATTCTGATATAATAATTGCGTAAAATTGGTATTGAAAGGGTTTGTCAGATGAGTAAATATGGGATTAGCTCTGTAGTAATTGACTACGAAAGCATTGGTGATGGGATACCTGTCCTTTTCTTGCACGGTTGGGGCATGGATAAAAGGATTATGAAAGGATGCTTTGAACCTGTATTCCAGTCTGTAAACGGGTTTCGTCGAGTATATATTGACCTGCCCGGAATGGGAAGTTCTTCCTCTGGAAATGTGCAAACATCCGATGATATACTGCAAATTGTATATCAGTTTGCAAAAGAAATTGTTGGTGAGAGATTTATTCTTGCAGGGGAATCCTACGGCGGTTATATTGCACGTGGGTTTGTTAATAAGTATCCCGATATGGTTTGCGGGCTGATATTGCTTTGTCCATTGGTTTATCCTGGCACGAGACAAGGGAGAGTTGAGCCATTAACGGTAATGCAACGGGATGATGAGTTCCTGCACACATTATCGAAAGAGCAATATGATAGTTTTACATACATGAACGTTGTTCTTACTAAGCCCGTTTGGGATAGATATAGGGAAGATATTCTTCCTGCCATTGAGATCCAGAACAGACACTTCCTCGACGAGGTTCTTGACGGTGCATTTTCATTTAATGTTGATGAAATTGAAAAACCATTTGTAGAGCCTTGCTTAATTATTGTCGGCAAACAAGACACAGAGGTAGGATATAAAGATCAATTTGAATTGATTGCAAACTATCCGAACACAACATACTGTGCAATTAATAGAGCTGGACATAACCTGCAAATAGAACAGCCCAGTTTATTTACCGATATTGTAAAACAGTGGCTGCTTGATTTGGATTTCTCGCAAAAATAGAGCGGTTTGACGCCAGTGGGTGGTTCTGTTACTCTTGCCAAGAGTAACGCAAAAGCACTTTTGACACTTCGCATCAAAAATGCCTTGCGCTCTCCGAGGGTCATAGCTGCGAAATTGGCTGATGCGGCTTTCTTGACACCGTGAGTGGACATTTTGACCACTCACGGTGCATTACCTGCGACGCACTACGCAACTCAACATTGCAACGCAGGTAAGATTGTAATGTTGCAATCTTGATTTTTGGCGATTATTGGCTTAACTGCGACATTTTCTTAACATTGCAACATTGCAGCCCTCTTTGCGGTCTTAAATCTCCCAGTGCCAGACCTTGTCTATGCGTCGGGATTTTACTCCGGCTTTCTTCTTGGCTTCTTCGACTGTTCGTTTGCTGATACCCATTTCTTTGAATCGAGCAATAATCACCTCGCTGGGCATCGGTCCATCGCTCAACAGCTCAATGAGCTTCTCTACTGCGACATCACCCTTGGTCAATGCCACACCGCTGTCAGCGACATTGCACAGCTCCTCGGCGGTCATGTTCGATTCTCCGGTAATGTGAAACCCTCCGTCCAGACCAAAGGTCAATGAACTGCCGAGAGGATGGAGGCTGTTTTTTACCTGCGCTATCATACGGCTTTCTGCCGTGTGTCCTACAAACAAGATGCTTCTTGCGGCAGCAGGTATATCCATCGTGCCGAGGCTGCGGCGAAGTGCGTTCTGTTTCTTCTTGCCAATGTGAGCTATCAGCACCATTGAACAGCCTGTGCGCTCCGCAACCTGTGAGAATGCGTGGAGCAGCGGTCTAACCTCGTTTGCTCGGTGCATATCCACATCTGCACCAAGATAGGCCTGTATCGGGTCGAGGATAAACAGCTTTGCGTGTACACTCTCGATAGCGTCTTCGATGCGCTTGTCAGAGAGGGACAGACACTTCTGACTCTCATCGATAACGAATACCTTACTGCAGTCGGCGCCCATAGCGTCAAGTCGAGGTCTGACCGTATCCGCCAATCCGTCCTCTGCCGTCTGGTAGATAACGCTTGCAGACTCGGTGGGCATTCCGTTCCAGAGTGGTTTGCCCGTGGAGAGGCTTGCCGCAAGGGCAAGCGCCAATGTGGTCTTGCCCTCGCCGGGATCACCCTGAATGATAGTGATCTTGCCCTGCGGAATATACGGCTCCCAGAGCCATTCAACATCCTGCGGCTTGATGTCTGACATTCGGATCAGCCTCAGATCGCTGTAACAATCGTCATCGAAAAAGTCGGTATTGAATTCTTCGTTGTAATCGGGTATAATATCGCCATAGGGATTTTGTGATGACTGCTCTGCATCTGCGCCAACAGATGATTCGGGAGCGGTCATTTCTGTTTTTAAATCATTTTCTTTCATTTGTTCATCCTTCCTTATGCGTTGGCTGTTCCGCTGTTTCGGTTGATCCAGCCGATAAAGTTTTCCTTGCTGACCATCATGCGCTTGCCGATTCTGAGAGTGGGAAAATCCTTCGAGCGAAGCAGTTCATACGCTCCAGCTCGAGAGAGACCGAGTGCGCTTGCGATGTGCTCGGCATTGAGTATAATGGGAAGCTGATCGTAAGTGGTCGCAGTGCTGTTCTTCAATCTATCACCTCCATTCCTTTTTTGATTGGGTTCTGTGGTTTGTTATCACCTCCATCTGCTTTATTTGCCCTTCTACTATGTAAGATTTTATTCGGGGATATTGACAGCCGTTTTTACCAATAATTCTATGAACAAAGTGTAAATTTTGGTTTTTGGCTTAATGACAGCGTTTCTCTGACGCGTAAATTGGGCGGCACAAGCGTTTTTACCTGGTAATTTTGAGTTTTCTATGCTATAATACATATAAATCAACTTACGATATGATGTGATGATATGGAATTCTATGACACCGGAATGCATTCGCAGATAATCAATTTTGCAAAAGACACTGTATCATGCAGTGGCAATAA
>JAZNOP010000089.1:0-3776 GCA_045580875.1 Acutalibacteraceae bacterium | reverse complement strand
GATAAAAAACAACGACAGCTTTATGATGAAAATGGCTACGTTTATCGTGGATAAACGCACGCTCTTCTTCCTTCTGTACGTTTTTGCTGCCATATTCAGCATAGTTGCCATGACGTGGGTCGAGGTCGAAAACGACGTTACTGTCTATCTGCCTGAGGATACGGAGACACGTCAGGGCATTGTTGCCATGAACGAAAACTTTGAAACCATCGCCTCTGCCCGCGTTATGGTTTCCAACGTTACATACGAGACGGCAACGCAGCTGGCAACCGACATGGGTTCCATAGACGGCATTACCATGGTGAGCTTTACCGATGACGAGATGCACTATAAGGACGCCTGCGCCCTTATAGATGTCACCTTTGAAAAGGGCACCCAGGATCCCCTCTCCGCGCAAGCTCTTGAAAACATACGGACGATGCTTAACGGGTATGACCACTGCATAGACACCACCGTCGGCGTTGACGATATGGCAATGCTTCTTGACGAGATGACGGGAATTCTAATCGTCGCGGTGATTATTATCTTCATCGTGCTTACACTTACCTCAAGGGCGTATATGGAGGTACCTGTTCTGCTCATTACCTTCGGTATGGCGGCGCTGATAAACATGGGTACCCACTTTATATTGGGTAAGATAAGCTTTATTTCAAATTCCGTTGCCGTTGTTTTGCAGCTGGCTCTGGCAATTGACTATGCTATCATCCTGTGCCACCGCTTTTCCGATGAGCACGAGACGAAGGATGCCCGCGAAGCCTGCATAATCGCCCTCAGTAAGGCCATCCCTGAGATAAGCGCATCTTCCCTTACCACTATCGGCGGTTTGCTTGCTCTTGCGTTTATGGAGTTCGGCATAGGAAAGGACATGGCGTTTGTGCTTATGAAGTCTATTTTCATGAGCCTTTTGTCCGTATTTACCCTTATGCCCGGTCTTCTGGTGCTGTTTTCACCCCTTATTGACAAGACAAGACATAAAAAGCTGCTGCCCTCAGTAAGCTTTTTGGGAAAATTTGCGGTCAAGACACGCAGAGTTCTCCCTCCTATATTTATTGCGGTTCTGATCGTTGCGTTTTTCCTGTCAAATAACTGTCCCTTTGCGTACAGCTTCAGCGATATGCGCACAAACAAGATGACAGAGCAGCAGCAGGCTTATTTTAAGATTAAAGATACTTTCGGAACAAGCAACATGGTAGCTCTTCTTGTGCCCAGCGGAAATTATGAGGCCGAGGCGGCAATTCTTGATGAGCTGAGCACGCGACCCGAGGTCAAGAGCACCATGGGCCTTTCGGGAATTGAGGCGTTGGAGGGCTATAAGCTGACAGACAGCTTAAATCCCCGCGAGCTTTCCGAGCTTATCGGCATGGATTATGAGGTTATTCAGGCGCTGTATGCCGCCTATGCCGCAAACGAGTGGCAGATGGGCGTTATCCTGACGGGCCTTGATGAGTATAAAGTGCCGCTGTTTGATATGTTCATCTTCATCAAAGACCAGTTGGAGAGCAACAATATAAATCTGACCGGTGAGGATATGGCCATGATGACCGATATGTTCGATCAGCTTGGTCAGGCACAGGAACAGATGCAAAATGAAAATTACAGCAGAATGGTCGTATATCTGAACCTCCCCGAAGAGAGCGAGGAGACCTTTGCGTTTCTTTCGGAGATACGCGAAATATGCGGAAAGTATTACGACGGGGACTACTACGTTGTGGGCAACTCCACCAGCTCACGCGATCTGTCCGCCTCCTTTGAGCGCGACAATCTGATGATAACCATACTTTCGGCATTCTTTGTTATCATGGTTCTGCTGTTTACCTTTAAATCCGTAGGTCTGCCGGTGCTTCTGATAGTTGTAATTCAGGGCAGTATCTGGATAAACTACTCAGTGCCGACCATTACGGAGACACCGCTGTACTTCTTGGGCTATCTTATCGTTCAGGCTATTCAGATGGGTGCAAACATCGACTACGCAATTGTTATCTCCAGCCACTATCAGGAGAAAAAAGCGTATATGCCCCATAAGGAAGCCATTGTACACGCGGTAAATTCCGCGTTTCCCACGGTGTTTACATCCGGTACCATGATGGCGGCAGCAGGTCTTCTTATAGGCAACATGTCTGCGCAGCCCGTTATCGCAATCTTAGGTGTCTGCATAGGACGAGGAACAATTATTTCCATGCTGCTCGTTCTCACTGTTCTGCCCTCTATTCTTGTTCTGGGCGATTCTATCATAAACCGCACCAGCTTCAAGCTTAAGAAGATAACACCGCCCAGCCTGAACACAAGCGGCGTGATGTACGTGAACGGACGCATCAAGGGCAGCGTTACAGGTGAACTGGACGGCAAATTTACAGGTGTTATTCGCGGTGATATAAACGCATCTGTTTCCACAGAAACGGAGACGGAGAGATTAGAGGAAGGGGGCGCAGAGAATGAATAAAGCTGTAAAAACCGCTGTTACTGCGGTGCTGGCGCTGTGTCTTGTGTTATCTGCGTTTTTACCTTCTTTGGCGGCAGAGCGAACCATCACCGTCTCAAACGGACACGAGCTTATAAATCTTGCAAAAAACTGCGTTCTGGATACATACAGCGCAGGGCTCACCGTTGACATTACGGCGGATATTGATCTGACGGGTATGGACTTTTCGGGAATACCCACCTTCAGCGGAATTTTGAACGGAAACGGACATACGGTTTCCGGAATCCGCATCAACACCGAGGGCTCTGTGGCGGGATTTTTCCGTTACATTGAAGAGGGCGCTGTTGTGCGTGATTTAAGTCTTTCGGGTGAGATAGCGCCCGAGGGCAGCAAAAACACCGTCGGCGGCATTGCGGGAGAAAACCGCGGAACAATTGAAAATTGCAGCTTTGACGGCAGTGTAACGGGCGCTGACAAGGTCGGCGGTATTGTGGGAGATAACAAGCTGACAGGCGTGGTCACAGGCTGCACCGTAAGCGGTGCGGTGATCGGCAACCACTTTATCGGGGGCATCACAGGCTCCAATTACGGCGTTATCCGAGAGTGCACAAATGAAGCTGAAATTAACACCACGGCTGCGCAGAATAAGGTTGAGCTGTCTGACATCAGCTTTGAGACTATGACAAATTCCGAGTCTGCCAACACTGTAACGGATGTGGGCGGCATTGCAGGCACAAGCAGCGGTGTTATAAGAGAATGTGAAAACCGAGGCAATGTGGGTTACCGCCTTATGGGCTATAATATCGGCGGAATATCAGGCTCTCAGAGCGGATACATATCAAAATGTACAAACCTCGGCGATGTTTGCGGGCGAAAAGAGGTCGGCGGCATTGTGGGACACATGGAGCCTGCGACTATCGTTGAGTACACCGAGGACACACTGCAGATTTTGGAGGGGCAGATCGGCACGCTGGGTGCGCTTACAAACAGAGCTTCCTCAAATATACAGAGCAATGCATCCCAGATAACGGGGCAGATAGCCGTCCTTGAAGGGCATACACAGGTTGCCCGCGAGGCTCTGGATGTCCTTACCCCCGGACCCGGCGAAGAGCCGCCTGATGCGGATACGATATTGGCTGCGCAGAACAACCTGACCGAGAGCATAACAGCAATGCCGGGAACCATAAACGGCATCGCATCGGCTGCGGAGAACACAGTTTCGGGAATAAGCCGCGACCTTCAGGCAGTTTCAAATCAGGTAAATCTCATGGGCGAGACTATCGGAAACGCATCTGAGGATCTTGGCTTTGAAATCACCGATATTTCCGATAATGACACAGACGAGGACTATCTCGGC
>JAZNOP010000088.1:0-2395 GCA_045580875.1 Acutalibacteraceae bacterium | reverse complement strand
GTTGTCTTCCTAAGACCGCTTGGCCTCCGACTTCCCAGCAAACCCGCGAGCGTTTCTTCATCGGAAGGCGTGAGATGGTTTGCTACAAATTTTGCGACGTCAGCAGAAAAGTGGACGGCATCGGCGGGTTTTCTCTGCCCGTTTCGGATGCGTGAGATGTAAGAGCTGTCAAAGTTCAGCGTATGGGCAAGATCTGCCACGTTTACAGAGGGACGGGAGAGCAGTACATCAAGGTTCTTCTGAAACTGTTCAAAGCGGAATGCCTGATCGTTCAGAGCCTGCAGAAGGTTATTCCGAACAGAGTCTTTCGTCAGCTCCACAACATGCTTTTTCTCTGCCAGTGAACAGATACCGTTCACAAGCCCCTCAAGCTGTACGCTTCCTGCTTCCGGCGCACGGATACCACTGCGGTATCTGCTGATGACAGATTCGGAAAGTCCCGATGCTTCGGCGAGTTCTTTTGCGCTGCACTCTAACGCAGAAATATATTCGTTCAGCTGTTCCTTGAAAGTCATGGCTTCTGTTCTCCTTTCCCATACACGGACAGAACATTTCATCATAATTATAGCGCATTTACTCCCTTACGGATAGAAGTTTCCACGAAAGTCATTGACATTTCCGGCAAACACATTGTTGCTGCAGGCTTTCACAATTAAAATAATTGTGTCAAGTGACAATAAGTGCTCTGCGAAGGAGGAAACATCTATGAAAAAGAGAGTATTGAGTATTATTTTATGCGTTATAATGCTCTGCAGTCTGCTGCCTACGGCGGCGCTGGCAACAACAGACTCCGGCGGCGGTGGAAACGGCGGTGAGAATACCAATCCCGGCGGCGAAGATCCCGGTCAGCCCCAGAGCGGCGCAGAAATCAGCTTTGGACCGCAGGAGGGAGCATCTCTGACGGTGAACGGCGATACCGTTACCTTTAGCTCCAACGGGGCTAACATAGGCACTGCTCAGATCTACATGGAAAGCAGCGATACTGCGACTACCGAATATCTGCCCACCGAACGCCCTGAGGCGCGCCTTGCCATCCCGGAGGGAACAACAACGGTAAAAATCGTTCTGAAGCCGGAAGGTGATTTGGAGGCTCAGCTTGTTTATAGCGGAGATATCCGAGAGGCAGGTGCGATCAGCGGCCCGGTTATTAACGAGGACACATACACTTACACGATCATTGTTGCGAATATACCTGAAAACGATAGCGGTTCAAAATTTGTTGGAATTACCGTCGAATTCGGCACAAATCCCGGCGGTGGCGAGGACTTCACCGCGGTTATCTGGAACGGTCCTCAGGTGGAGCATGAGAGTCTTAACGGAACGATTAGTGTCGCTTCAATTGAAGTCGGCAATAATAAGTACACCTATGATTCCACGTACAACGTATTTGTCAACGCCGCCGGTGACGGACTGTTTTTGGAGTTCTATCGTGACTCCAACGGAGAATACGGTGTCCGTGTCGGCGATGCCGCGTTTGAGCTTGATCCCTACTTTATGTATTATTCCGACGACGGTAACGGCGAAGCGCTGCACCCCGGCGAGTATGACGAAGTTGAGGAATTAGAAAACTACGACCCCTGGGTTTATATCAACTTTGTGTTCAAGCCCGATTACGGTTATCAGGTGGCAGGTGTCGGTACCAATGGCGAGCCAACCTCTCTGGCTGATGTTGGGCTTACCGCTGCCGAGGCCATCAGCACGTTCCGGTTCCCGGTTTATTATCATAACAATCCCCACTTTGTTGTCGTCTTCTCCGAAAGTGATCACGTGATCGCTGAGAACAGCTCTAAGGTCAACAGTGCAGCAATCGATGACGGAGAACATGAAATCACCGACAGCGGCAACCTGAAACTGAACGTGACAGACCTGTCCGGAAATGACCTCAAGGATCCCGAAGCATTTGCCGGTCAGCTTGGGGCTTCCGAAGCTGCGGAAAACATCATGTATCTGGATGTTGATCTGTACCAAATCGTCAGCAAGAGCAATAACGACGCCACCGACATATATTGGGAAACCCCGCTCACCGATCTGGGCGGCAACACCGTCAGCATTACGCTGAATGTGGGCGCTGATCCCAATGCCACATACTATGTGATTCGTGAGCATGAAGATGAGACTGGTACGGTAACATACACCCGCGTGCAGGCCACCAACAACGGTAACGGCACGATCACCTTTACTACCGATAAATTCTCCACCTACGCCATCGGCTATATCGACTATTGCCCCAGTGCAACATTTGCAGATCTTGACATCGATGCGTGGTACACTGATTCAACAGATTTTGTAATTGCAAACGGCTTGATGAACGGTATAGGGGACGACAAATTCGATCCCAACGGCACGACCAGCCGCGCGATGATCGTCACGATTCTGTGGCGTCTGGAAGGTAGTC
>JAZNOP010000087.1:0-15168 GCA_045580875.1 Acutalibacteraceae bacterium | reverse complement strand
AGAAATAATTCTGAGCGAATCATTTCTGAAAACCTCAATTCGGAATAAATACATGTAGCTTGAGCCACTGTCCGGCGCACATTCACCGGAGTTAAGTATGGTGATTGCCGACGCTTTATCATCTTCCGCACTTCCACCCCTCGCCGATATAATTCCGGCGAGGTCTTGGGGCTCGATCTTGGGGTTCGATTTTTGGGCTCGGTCTTTTGGGTGGAGCGGCTGATTCATTACCATTACCGACAGGTAATCCGCCAAATAATAAATTACCTGACTTCATAATAACTGATTTTCTTCCGGCGGTGTGCCGGAACTACTTCTTCACTATTCACTATTACCTATTCACTATTTCTACTTGGAGGCTGCTATGAAATTTGAATGTAACAGAGCCGAGCTTCTCGATGCTATCGCGAATGTATCCCGCGCGGCTTCAGTAAAATCAACTCTCAAGGTAACAGAAGGAATTCTCTTCCGCGCAAGCAGCGAGGGAGTCTACGTCTGCTGCTATAATTTCGATATGAGCATTTCCAAAACAGTAAATGCCGCTGTTTCTCAGCGCGGTACGCTGGTCATGCCCATCAGAATCTGCGATATCGTACGCCGCCTGCCCGGCGAGCGTGTGTCGATTACCTGCAACGAGCTTATGGTGCATATCGAGTCCGGTCCCACCGAGTTCGATATCGAAGCAATGCCGGCAACCGAATTTCCTGAAGTGCCGACTATCGACACCGAGCACGCTTTCACCCTGCCCCAGAGCAGACTCAAGACAATGATTTCCCAGACAGCCCACGCTGTCAGCACAAAGCAGGATAAGCCGGTCTACACCGGCGCAATGTTTGAGCTGCACCCGGGTGAGGCTCACATGGTCACTCTTGACGGCTTCAGAGTTGCTATCCGTATCGAGCCGACTGAGAATAATGACCAGTATGAGTTCATCGTTCCCGGCAAGACCCTCAACGAAATAGGCAAGATGCTCAGCGACAAGGAAGATATCGTTGAGATTGAAATAGCTCCTCATAATATCTATTTCTGCATCGACGGATATAATATCATATCCCGTCTTATGACAGGTAAATTTGTCAATTACAAGGCATTCATCAAAGAGGCAAGCCACAAGGTGAAGGTAAAGACCTCCGCACTGCTTGCCGGTGTCGAGAGAATGTCGCTGGTCATCAGCGAGGCAAACCGCAGTCCGGTGCGCTGTGTCTTCGGCAACAACCGCATCAGACTGTCCTGCGAGACCTCCATGGGCAGAGCAGAGGACGAGTTCCCCTGTGAGGCTGATTTCCCCGATGTAGTAATTGGATTCAACAATAAATACCTTGTTGACTGCTTCCGTTCGGTCGATACCGACGAGGTCGTGCTTTCCATGGAAAACGGCAGCGAGCCTGTGCAGGTGCTCCCGCCCGACGGCAACCATTTCATATTCCTGCTTCTCCCGATCAGACTCAATGAGAATCTGAGATAAGAGGACATATAAGGAAGTAAAAAGCTGAGAAGCTGCAGCGAGAGCCCGGTTTAACATTGCCTTTTGAAGTGATGCAATGTTAAACGACCTAAGTTTATCTGTCGACCTTAAATCGATGCCGACAGATGCTTCGATCCCATAGCTTAGATCCGAGCCGGATATCAATCGGCTCGGGGAGCGGCTTGAGTGGGATCATTCGCAAAGCGAAAAAGCGAGAGCACCGAACCTGAGACGACGGGCTGACGATAAGTCATGATTGCGCATTGCAGATCGGCTTTAAACGGTATTTTGGTTCCTTTTTTACCGAACAAAAAGGAACCGCCCCGCCGGCGTGAGGCAAAAAAGAAGTTAAAAGTCCGTAATCTTTAACGGGAGTCGGATAGCACTAAGCCTCTTACTCAAAAATAACGTTTTGTCTTTGCACTGAGTCACCGCCGTAACAGTCTACAGACCTTTGACTTCCGCCTCAGGCCGGCGGAGGCCCTTCATTTTTTTGTTCGGCGAAAAAAATGAAGCAAAAAACGCCGTTTAAAAGGTCGTCTCGTATTTATATCGAATTGCATGTGTTTGAGAAATAATTCTACCGAATCATTTCACAAAACCTCAATTCGGAATAAATACATGCAGCCTGCACCACTGTCCGGCGCACATTCACCGGAGTTGCGCATGGTGATTGCCAACGCTTTATCATCTTCCGCACTTCCGCCCCTCGCCGATATAATTCCGGCGAGGTCTTGGGGTTGGGGCGGTTGTTTTGTCATCGAAAGCCAAATCATATAAACCGAAATTTACCGTGCCGGTTCAAGGGTTGGTGCGGTTAACTCCGATTTCTTCTCACAGCCGTATTCTTATCTCCCCTGAATCAAGCACAATGCGCTCGCCGGAGTCGGTGACGCATATCAGACGCGCGCGGTCGTCGGTATCAACCGCCAGTGCCGGATATTCCCCTCCGGCGCCCGATACCGTCACTTTCCTGCCTATCGCGGCGGAATAACGGCGGTACTCGTCCATGACCTCGACGAGCGGCAGGCTCAGTATCTCATCAAGCGCACCCAGCAGCTCAGCTGCCGCAGTGTCCGCATCGATACTGCCCGGGAGCGCACAGGCAATATCCTCCACACCGGACGGAACACCGGACAGATTGACTCCCACGCCGATGACCATGCCTTCAAGACCTGCTTCCGGATTTATCACGCCCTCGGCGAGTATTCCGGCGACCTTTTTCCCGTTTATCAGCAGGTCATTGACCCATTTTATCATAATATCCGCGCAGGAAAGACGGCAAAGCGCCCGACGGAATGCCACCGCCGCCGCCGCTGTCATGACGGTGCAGTCGTCATAGGGAAGCTCCCTGAGCAGAATACTCATGTAAAGTCCGCCGTCCGGCGAGAGAAATGTTCTTCCGCGCCGCCCTCTGCCGCCTGTCTGCGATTTCGCAATGACGACACTTGCGTGGGGTGCGCCCACACGCGCCTGCCCGAGCAGATATGTATTTGTTGACGGTATTTCATCAAAACGTGTGATAAGCCAGCCGGTATTCATTGCAGGTAAATTCATCTCCTGACCGTATTGTGAACTGTCATGTGTTAATAATATTACGAATTGCCGGCTGTTGTCAACCGCGCAGACAGAACATGGTGCGCCGGCTTTCGTGCCGATAGCTCCGGCGGCTGCAATACTTCAAAAAAAGTGGCATTAATCGACACTTAATCATTGAATTAATTGACGATTGGCAGTATAATAAACAATGTATGTACATAAGCTGATTTCTGCCGGCAGGCAGCACGGCATAACATAACCTTTTCCGGCTCAGCCTTATGCCGGACGGACAATCTATCTGAATGAAACGGAAGTAGCACAATGAAAAACAATAAATTTATCCAGTACGGCTTCTGGCTGCTTACAGCGGTCATGATCGCATATATCAGCTCGGTTTATATTCCGCTGAGCGTTGAACTGCTTGCTATTGACCGCGCAACTCTGCGAGAGATGGTGCCTGCTCAGGATACCTATACGCTGTGGGTCAGCGGCTCGGACGCAGCATCGGTATCCTTCCTTCCTGACACAGCCATTGCCGAGCTTTCATGGGCAAGCGGCGATGAGACTGTCGCAAAGGTAAGCAACGACGGCAGAATAACCGCAATGGGCGCAGGAGAGACCACCCTCACAGTCACCAGCAACAACGGTGTGACATCGAGCGTCAGAGTGCAGGTCATAAACAAGGTGCTGCCGCCCGATTCGAAACTGCCGAAGCTTTACTATGAAAAGCTTCTCATAGCCAATAAGGACAACTCACTCGGCGCTGATTTCCTTCCCGAGCTTGTCACTGTTCCGTCCTCCTATCCGGCAGTGCGCAGCGGAATGCAGATGACTCCTGAGACCTTTGAGGCATATCAGAAAATGTACAGTGACTGCAAGGCTGCAACAGGCTACGGATTCTATCTGATTTCAGCATACCGCAGCTATGACAAGCAGGTTTCCCTCTTTAACGAGGATGTTGCCTCCTACCGCGCAAAGGGATATTCCTATGACAGGGCAGTCGAGCTGACAGCGCAGTCCACTCAGTATCCCGGACATTCTGAGCACCAGCTTGGCGAGTCGGTCGATATCGGCAACAACTGGGCTCTCAATTACACCTTCTACAGAACCACCGCCGGTGCATGGGTAACAGCAAATGCCCACCGCTACGGCTTCATTCTCAGATATCCTGCCGACAAGACAAATATAACCGGTATCGACTACGAGGCATGGCATTTCCGTTATGTCGGCGTTGAACACGCAGCCTATATTTTTGAGAATGGTCTCTGCCTTGAGGAGTATATCGAGCTCCAGCAGCAGGCTTACGAAGAGGCTGACAGATATTCGCAGGAAATGACCGCCGGCGATTATCTTGAAAGTCTTGAACAGAGCTCCGCAGCAGCGGCATAATGAAAATAATTCGGAAACAATCATCAAGAGGAGTTAGAAATATATGTCTGTTATCGTAAACAAGATTCACAAGCAGATACACCAGATAATTCTCGAGGCCATGGGTCGTGCCGTTGCTGACGGTGCACTGCCCGAGGAGGCATGCCCGGGCTTCAGTATTGAACAGCCTGCCGACAGCACCCACGGCGATTTTGCCTGCAACGTGGCAATGGTCTCGGCAAGAGCCTTCCGCAAGGCTCCGCGCATGATTGCTGAGGCAATCGTTTCCAGAATTGACACCAATGATACCTACATAGAGAAGGTCGAGGTGGCAGGTCCGGGCTTCATAAACTTCTTCACAAAGCCGGCATATTTTGCAGATATCCTGCAGGACGTCACTGAGAAGGGCGGCGATTACGGACGCTCCGACTGGGGCAGGGGCACAAAGGTCAACGTCGAGTATGTCTCGGCAAACCCCACCGGTCCGATGCACATGGGCAATGCCCGCGGCGGCGTGCTTGGTGACTCCCTTGCAGCAGTGCTCGAGGCAGCCGGCTGCGATGTCTACCGCGAGTTCTATATCAATGACGCAGGCAATCAGATCGCCAAGTTCGGTCTGTCGCTCGATGTCCGTTACAAGCAGATATTCCTCGGCGAGGATGCTGTTGAGCTTCCCGAAGATGCCTACCACGGCAAGGATATAATCCAGCGCGCAAAGCAGTTTGCAAAGCGCTACGGCGACAGCTTCATGAACGTTTCCGAAGAGGAGCGCCGTGCAGCTCTCATCGAGTACGCACTGCCCCTCAACATCGCAAAGATGAAGCGCGACCTCAAGAAATACCGCGTTGAATACGACAAGTGGTTCCATGAAAGCACCCTGCACGAAAGCGGCAAGGTTGCAGAAACCATTGCAAAGCTTGGCGAGCTTGGTCTTACCTATGAGAAGGACGGCGCAACCTGGTACAAGGCAACCGAACACGGCGGAGAAAAGGACGAGGTGCTTATCCGCGCAAACGGAACACCGACCTATTTTGCAGCTGACATTGCATATCATATAAACAAGTTCGAGCGCGGCAGCGATATCTGCATAAACGTATGGGGTGCTGACCACCACGGTCATGTCGCGCGTATGCAGGGCGCTCTTGACGCTGTCGGTCTTGACGGCTCCAAGCTGGAAATCGTTCTTATGCAGTTTGTCAGATTGATGAAGGATGGCAAGCCTGCAATAATGAGCAAAAGATCCGGCAATGCTATTCAGCTGGGCGATCTCTTCAAGATGATTCCTGTCGATGCAATCCGCTTCTTCTTTAATATGCGTGAATCCGGCGTCAAGTTCGATTTTGACCTTGGTCTGGCTGTCAAGCAGGATTCACAGAATCCGGTTTATTATGTCCAGTATGCCCACGCGCGTATCTGCTCCATCTTCCGCAAGTACGCCGAAAAGGGCGGAAAGTTTGATTTCGCTGATACCGAAGCACTCATGCGCCTCACTGCTCCCGAGGAGCTTGACCTTATCCGTTTCATTGCAAGCTTCACAGAGGAGATAGTCATCGCGGCAAAGGAGCGCGAGCCCAGCCGCATCACACGCTATGTCATCGATCTTGCGACCAAGTATCACAAGTTCTACAATGCCTGCCGTGTCATAAGCGACGACGAGCAGCTCACCGCAGCACGACTCACCCTCTGCTGGTGTACACGTCAGGTTATCGCCAACGTTCTCACCATGCTCAGAATCACTGCTCCCGAGCAGATGGAGACCATAGAGAGCGAGAACAACTGATGCCGCTGATTCAGAAAGGGTCTGAAAAGGCGAATCACCTGCCGCGCGCGTGGTAATAATCTATCAGGTTTGAAGGCGTGCCCGGTTTCGTGAAAAGCCGGCACGCCTTTTATCTTAATTTTTTCAGCCTCCTGCCGGAAGGAATATCCAACGGCGGCGGGTGCAAACTAAATTTCAGTGTGTAATGGGGAGAAAACGGGACAGCCAGTCTGCATATAATGATATCCGCACCCGATTCGCGGTGAATGTAGATGCCGGCAGGAATTACAGTCGGCTGTCGTATGAATAACGCTCGATATATGAAGGTGCATGAATAATTATGAAGAATTATGACAAGTTTGATGCGTGGATGTTCTGCGGCGCACCTGAGAGGACATTCGGTGATGAAACCGAGTATCCCATTGCAGGCTGCCGCGAGGTCATCTCACGCCTTATTGCCGAGACGAGAGCACTCGAGCCCGAAACGGTGCTCTGCGTAGGTCCCGGCAGCGAGTCGGCAGCCACGGCGCTTTACGGCGACGGCTGTGATGTGTGGATTGCCGACAGGAATATGGAGAAGCTGAAATTCCTCTCCTCGCAGATGCCCAAGGCGCATTTCCTCCACTGCGACATATTCGACGTCATGCCGGATATCGCATACGAGCAGCAGTTTGATGCCATAGTCTGCACCTACACCATGCATACAGCAGGCAGCGAGGAGCGGCTGTGGGCGATAGAGGATTTCACCGCCATTCTTTCCGAAGAGGGAAGAGTGATTATCGGCGATGTCTGCTTCTGGACTACCGCCGAGCGAGAGATATGCCGCCGCCGCTGCCGCGAAAACTGGGACAACGAAGCAAATTACATTGTATACGACGAATTCCGTAAGCTGTTCGATGAACACAGCATAAAGTTTATCCGCATTTCTCACTGCGCAGGAATAATAATCCTGAGCGACCTTGTCTACGACGAGAGTGAGATATGAATTTGCGATAAGATATAGTGATAATTCATGAAATATTAAGAAAAACAATGAAAGAAAATGGGTGCTGAGGAGCGGAATGCGATGAAAGCTGATGAATTCTGGCGCCAGTTTCTCGAGGCGGCCGGATTGGATTGTGATACCGTATGCTCAGAGGTGTTTCACTTTGAGATAACCGAATACTGGGCAGACCGTCTGCTTGAGCTTGTTATTTCAGGGCAGAAGCGTGCTACTTCGAGCAGCCTTATCGGCTATGAGCTTGAGGGGGACAAGGTGCCCGAAGCAGGCGAATACAGCATCGTCACCAACTGGGCTGGAGAGCCGAAATGCGTTATCCGGACTACGGCAGTGACTATAATTCCGTTTTGCGATATAACATATGATATATGCTGCCGCGAGGGGGAGGACGATAACCTTGAATCATGGCAGAACAGCCATCGAAGCTTCTTTACAGAAGAGGGCGAACAGCTCGGTTATCAATTCACCGAGGATATGCCGGTGATATTCGAGGATTTTGAGGTAGTCTATACCGCTGACGGCGGTTTGGTGAAGAAATAATCTCTATATATTATCCATACATTATTATAATCTACATTACAGCCGCCAGCATGAGCATCTCCTCAAGCTGAGCATATATCGGCTCAAGGTCGGAGAGCGGCAGTGGATTGCGCCCTTTTCCTGTTTCTATTGTAAAGCCGGGGCGGTGATACTGACTGATAAACCAGTCCTTGAAGCCGCCGTGTGAGGCGGTGCCGGTCGGCTCAGCCAGCGCATAGCCGCTTGATGAGGCGAGTACGCGCGCCATCAGTGCCGATCTCTTCGGTGTGTGGGCGCCGTAATGCCAGTATATCTCCTCGCCCTGTGAGTGGAAGGCGTAAACCGCGCGGAATCCGAAGCGTTTGCACAGATTCACCGTTGCCTGCGTTTCCGGCTCGCTTTCGGGGTGAGTGCCGCCGTAATGCCCCGGGGCAGGGGCGGTAATGCCCTCCTCCTGCTCAAGCTGACGAAGGATATGCCAGCCGGCGTTGTAGTTGTGATTGATATCTACGCCGCGGGCGTTTGCATTCCAGCGGGAAAAGTCTCCGCCGCAGATGCGCTCCGCCTGCTCAGCGAGGTCTCCGGCAGCGCAGGCTCCGTAAAGCGCCATCTCAACCCCGTCAGGATTGATACAGGGAAGAATTACAATACCTCTGCCGAGCATTGCCCTGCAGCAGTCTATTCCGGAAATCATCGCGCCCTCCTGAAGGGAGCTGCACAGCCTTTCGGCAAAGGTCAGCAGCAGAGCGGCGGTCAGCCATTCCTGAGCGTGAAATGCTCCGGCAAACAGCACAGCATCAGATGCGTCTCCGATGAGTATGCCGTTTATCTCGCGTCCAAGCACCGAGAATCCGGCATCAACAGAGCTTGCAAAGCGGTACCGGCTGCACAGCCTGCCAAGCTGTCGGCGGCGGAATTCATAATCGGGAAACTGCATTAAATCAAAGTCTTTCACAGGATATCACCTCCTGTGCGGAGAGAATAAAGCCTTGAGCGCACCGTGCCGGTATGCTCTGCCGGCTGTCTGAGGGAAGGGTTGTTATCATGAATATCATCTCCTCACTTTCGACAATTAATATGACATTGCGCTTGTCAGATATTCGCGCATGGAAAGGAAAATGAAAAATGGATATGACAGAAAAGACCTTTTCAAGTCAGCTTGTGTTTGACGGTAAGATAATGAAGGTCTACCTTGATGAGATAGAGATGCCCGACGGCAGACACGCTCCGCGCGAGATTTTGCGCCACAGCGGCGGCGTGTGCTGCGCTGTGCTCAACGACCGCGACGAAATAGCCTTTGTGCGCCAGTACCGCTACGTTTACGGCGAGGTTGTCACCGAGCTGCCTGCGGGCAAGCTTGAGCCGGGCGAAGACCCGTTTGATGCCATAAAGCGCGAGGTGCGCGAGGAAATCGGCGCAACCGGCACCGAATGGCGAGAGATGGGAAAGCTTTATCCCACCCCGGGCTACTGCGGCGAGATAATTCACCTCTACGCCTGCCGCCTCTCCTCTACCGACGTACCCCAGCCTGACGACGATGAGATACTCGAGACCATGTGGGTGCCTTTCGATGAGGCGGTGCAGATGGTGCTCGACGGCAAACTCCCTGATTCCAAAACACAGACCCTGATTCTCAAGCTGGCAGCAATGCGCCGGCTTTACAGCTAAGTAATAAGTAATAGTGAATAGTGAACAGGTAGTGACATCACGTCGCCGGAAGGTTTGTTTTCCATTATACTTATCAGTAATTAAGAGTGGCGTGGAAGCTTGCGGAGTAACTGCTTTTTCACTTTTCACTCTTCGTTATTCACTATTTTGAAAAAAATCAGAATTTTTTTCAAAACCATGTGACCATTCCGATTTCTCATGCGTGTTACAGACAGGAGGGACGAAATTGACCCTTTCAAACGGCACAAAAAGCCGGCTGGAGTCGGCGTATGATGCCTATGCAGATATGCTCTACCGTCTGGCGCTTTCTCACCTTAACAGCCGTGAGGACGCCGAGGACGCGGTGCAGGACGTATTCGCGCGATACGTGACCCATGCGCCCGCCTTTGCCGACAGTGAGCATGAGCGTGCATGGCTCATCCGCGTGACCGTCAACCGGTGCCATGACCTTGCGCGGCGCCGTGCGGTGCGCACCCACGAGGATCTCGACGATCAGCACGATATTCCTGCTGACAGCGGCTCTTCCGGTTCGGGTGTCATCGAGTCACTCGGCTCAGTTCCTGAAAAATACAGAACCTGCATCGTGCTCCATCACCTTGAAGGCTTTTCTGTTGAGGAAACCGCGGCAATACTTAAGGTGTCCGTTTCGGCTGTCAAGATGCGTCTTTCCCGGGGCAGGGAAATGCTTAAGAACCTGCTCGAAAAGGAGGATCAGAATGTTTGACAAACCCACTGTCGACTCCTACCGCCGGATAACCGCACCGCAGTCGCTCAGAGACAAGGTGATGGCGATGTCTGAGGCTGAGGAAAAGCCGGTCAGATATTTCCCCTCACGCATTATCAGCATAGCGGCGGCAGCGGCCTGTCTTGTGCTTGTAGCTGTCAGCGCAGTTCTGGGACTTCCTGCTGATGACATCACAGTGGCATACAACGGCGCACAGCTCACGGACGAGCCGGTCGTTATTATGCCAGATGAAACCCGGCCGGCGATGGCGTCGGCAAGAATGACTCCGCCGGTTGTCGTCACCCTTGAGGTGAATGCCGGTGAGAGTGCCGATATCTCGGTGACCTGCGGTGAGATCGCAGTGTATGACGGTGAGAAGCTTGTTGCAAGCGGCACCGACTGCACAGCGGGCGGCAGAGTGAGTGTTGAATGGACACTCAGCCTCATGCCCGGTCAGACCGAAAGCATAGTTATCGGCGGCAGTGAGTATACCGTCACGCAGAATGGTGACGGCATCAGCACGATTCGCGAAGCCTGACGCATTATTCCCAGTATTAATCGGTACCCAAAAGAAATAATAAATAAAAAGGAGATTACCAAAATGAAAAGAATTCTTGCAGTTATCCTTGCAGCACTCATGCTCCTCGCCTGCGCAGCCTGCGGCGAGAACGACACCCCCGATGCACCCGCAGTTGAGATCACCGATTCTCTCGAGATCCTCAACACCGTATGGGCAACCTACGGCGACGAAGAGAAGTTCTTCGCAATGGGCGGCGACTACACCAACATCGTTGACGGCGCTCCCGGCAAGGTTGACATCTCTGTTGCTGACAACTTCGCAGGTCTCCTCGTTTTCCCGGCTGACAACGCTGCAATGATCGACGACGCTGCTTCCATCATTCACGCGATGAACGCAAACACCTTCACCGGTGCTGCTTACCGTGTTGCAGACGCAGCAAACACTGCTGCTCTTGTTGATGCTCTCAAGACCAACATCATGAACAACCAGTGGATGTGCGGCTTCCCCGAGAAGCTCTACATCGCTACCGTTGGCGAGAATTACATCGTTGCTGCTTTCGGTGCAGCTGACATCGTTGACAACTTCGGCGCAAAGCTCGCAGAGTGCTACACCGCTGCAAACGTTGTCGTCAACGAGGCTATTGCATAATCAGTAAGATTATTCCGGACTCATTGTTTTACTTCGCAAAATAATACTACAGGCATGATCTTCCGCCGGGTCGACAAAGCGCTCGATCCGGCGGAAATCATATACAGGTGATAATATGCTATTTTCAAGTATTCCGTTTCTGTATTATTTTCTGCCGATAGTGCTGATACTGTATTTTGCAGTGCCCAAGCAGCTGAAGAATGCTGTACTGATGGTGTTCAGCCTTGTTTTCTATGCATGGGGCGAGCCGGTGTACGTGGCGCTGATGGCAGTTACTATCCTTATCGGCTATGTCTGCGGTCTGCTCATCGAAAAATGGCGCGGCACTGCAGCGGCAAAATGGACCATGATAATATCGGTTGCCATCGACCTTGCCTTTCTCGGATATTTCAAGTATGCCGATTTCTTCATTGACAACTTCAACGCTGTCACTGGACTTTCGGTGCCGCTGCTGAGAATTGCACTGCCGATAGGCATATCCTTCTACACCTTCCAGATTCTCAGCTATACTGTCGATGTCTACCGCGGTGATGCCGCGGCTCAGCGCAACCCGGTGAATCTTGCAGCATATATCACCATGTTTCCGCAGCTTATCGCCGGTCCCATCGTGCGCTATTCCGACATCGAGGTGCAGCTTCGCGAGCGCACTCACAGCTTTGCGGATATCTCTGCAGGCGCAAGACGTTTTATTCTCGGTCTCGGCAAGAAGATTCTCATCGCCAACCTGCTCGGCGAGCTGTGCGATGCCTTCCGTGCCTCCGATGACAAGTCGGTCATGTTCTACTGGCTGTATGCCATTGCATTTGCGCTGCACATCTACTTCGACTTCTCAGGCTACAGCGATATGGCAATAGGTCTCGGCAGAATCTTCGGATTCAAGTTCCTCGAGAATTTCGATTACCCCTATATCTCGGCAAGCGTTACCGAGTTCTGGCGCCGCTGGCACATGTCGCTCGGCACATGGTTCCGCGACTATGTCTATATCCCGATGGGCGGTAACCGTGTATCAAAACCGCGCTGGTTCCTGAATATATTCGTCGTGTGGATGCTGACCGGCTTCTGGCACGGCGCAAGCTGGAACTTCGTGCTGTGGGGTCTGTATTTTGCAATACTGCTCATCGTCGAAAAGCTCTGGCTGCTCGCACCGCTCAAAAAGCATAAGGTCATCAGCCACATCTACGTGCTGATTGCCGTGCTGATAAGCTTCGTGCTGTTCAACGCTGTTGACCTCGGTCAGGCAGGTGCTGATATTGCCGGAATGTTCGGCTTCGGCGGACTTCCTTTCGTCTCTGAGGAGATGTTCTATTATCTGCGCAGCTACGCTGTGATAATGATAATTGCCCTTGTTGGTGCAACTCCCGCGGTGAAGGGCGCGGTGGCAAAGCTGCGTGAAAAGCCGCAGTGGGATAAGGTCATCACCGTAATTGAGCCGGTATTCCTTGCCGCGCTGCTGCTTGTTATGACCGCATATCTGGTTGACGGCTCGTCCAACCCGTTCCTGTATTTCAGATTCTAAAAGGAGGACAGTAACAATGAAAAACAATAAAATGGCTGTGATTCAGACTGCTGTCCTCGGTGTGCTGCTCTTCGGACTGGCGTTCTTCTGCTGGTTCAATAAGGCGGACGAGTATTCCGACAGCGAGCGCCGTGAGCTGGCACAGTTTCCCGGCGTGACCTTTGATTCGATTATTTCGGGCGATTTCATGACCGATTTTGAGGATTACACCCTCGACCAGTTTCCGCTTCGTGAAAAGTGGCGCACACTCAAGTCGGTGTTCACCTTCTATGTTTTCGGTCAGCTCGACAACAACGATATCTACATCGCAGACGGCTATGCGAGCAAGCTTGAGTATCCGCTCAGCGAGAAGTCGGTGAGCTTCGCAGCCGATAAATTCCGCTGGATATATGACAGATACGTCAGCGGCAGCGATGCGCAGGTCTATCTCTCGATAATTCCGGACAAGAACTATTTCCTTGCTGAGGATAACGGATATCTTTCGCTTGATTATGAGAAATTCATATCCCTGCTGCGTGAGGAGACCGACGATTTCATGACCTATATCGACATCTTCGGCACACTCTCCCTTGAGGATTATTACCGCACCGACACCCATTGGCGTCAGGAGGCGATAGTCGATACCGCGCAGAAGATTGGCGAGGGCATGGGCGTTTCATTCAGCGATGTCTACACTGAGCAGACCCTCGACGAACCCTTCTACGGGGTCTATTACGGTCAGTCGGCGCTCCCGCTTGAGGCTGACGAGCTCAGATGGCTGACAAGCGATGTTCTCGACGGCTGTCTGGTGTACGATTATCAGAATCAGCGCGAGAGTACCGTCTATGATATGGAGCGCGCATACGGCAAGGACCCCTACGAGATGTTCCTTTCCGGTCCGATTTCGCTTATCACCATCGAGAATCCCAATGCGCAGACCGACCGCGAGCTGGTGGTTTTCCGCGATTCGTTCGGAAGCAGCATAGCTCCGCTGTTTGTCTCCGGTTATGCAAAGATCACACTGGTCGATATCCGCTATCTGCCGAGCATCACCCTCGGAAATTATCTCACCTTTGAGAATCAGGATGTGCTTTTCCTCTACAGTACTCTTGTTCTCAACAACAGCGGAACACTGAAATAACAACCAATATACAGAAATTCAGCCCGATGGCATCAAGCGGTGTCATCGGGCTGTGCTGTATTGTTTTTATTCAGCTGATAAATAAAATCAGTGTGCGGCAGGTCGGCTCAGAAGTTCGTGTACACCGAGTATGAGCAGAAATACGGCGAAAATCATGCGCAGCAGGCTCTCGTCGAGCAGCCCCGAGAGGGTGTATCCGGCGAGAGAGCCGAAAAGCCCTGCAACGGCGCATGGAAACACCTCGCGCCAGCAGATGAGCCGCGAGCGTGAGTGCATCAGTATTGCGACGGCGGCGCAGGGAATGAAGAAGATCAGATTAATGCCCTGTGCCTGCCGCTGTGCAACTCCGGCAAACATGGTCAGATAGAGCAGCAGTACGCTTCCGCCGCCAAGCCCCAGAGCACCGGCTATACCTGCGACAAAGCCGGCAAGGGTGGTTATTATCCAACCGCTCATTGAAGCAGCATCCTCAGCCCGGCCCAGATGGCGAAGCCGCCGAAAACCTTGCGCAGAATGCCGGGCGATATGCGTGTCATGATAAGTCCGCCAACCACTGCGCCTGCCGCGCCGCCCGGGATATAGGGGAGCGCATCGGAGATGCTGACCTTTCCTCCGGTTATATAAAGCGCTGCGCTGACAACGGTTATGGGCAGCACAACGGCGAGAGAGCTTGAGTGAGCCTGACGGGTGTCAAGTCCGGCTGAGCGAAGCACAGGAACGGCGACAAGTCCGCCGCCCGAGCCGAGCAGACCGTTTACAGTGCCGGTCAGACCGCCGCCGATAAGACTTTTGATTTTCATGCAGAATTCCTCCTTGCAGTTTAATAGGGTTTCTGATAATATTATGATTACAAAACCGTCCGGCAAAGCAAGGTAAAATCTGAGAGCGTCTGCGCGGCAGAGTGATTGCTGCGGTATAGAACGGCAGATAAGCGCTGATTTTGCGCGGCTTAAGAAAAAAGAAAATTTTTATAAAAAAACGCTTGACATTATCTATCCGATGTTGTATATTATATTAGCGCCGTGTGAAACGCGCTGCAAGACAGTGGTTACGCTGGTGTAGCTCAGTTGGTAGAGCAGCTGATTTGTAATCAGCAGGTCGGGGGTTCAAGTCCGTCCACCAGCTCCACCGCTTTCTAAATTGAATATGGGAGAATTCCCGAGTGGCCAAAGGGGGCAGACTGTAAATCTGTTGTCAACGACTTCGGTGGTTCGAATCCACCTTCTCCCACCAAAAAGACCGTTCCGCTTTAGCGGAGCGGCCTTTTTGCTTCGGGAGAACGGTGGTAAGAGAACCCCGACGAAAATCCGCAAGCCAAAACA
>JAZNOP010000086.1:0-17733 GCA_045580875.1 Acutalibacteraceae bacterium | reverse complement strand
AAACCTCAATTCGGAATAAATACATGTAGCCTGCGCCACTGTCCGGCGCACATTCACCGGAGATAAGTGTGGTGATTGCCAATGCTTTATCATCTTCCACACTTCCACCCCTCGCCGATATTCTTCCGGCTCGGTCTTTGGGCTGGCGCAGCCTGTGCATTACCAAAAGTTAATGCGCATAAACCAAAATTTACAACAGTGCTGAATTGAAGAGGAAAACTTATGAACATTCTTATTATAAACTGCAGTCCGGTGAGAAACGGTGCAACGGCTGAAATTGTGTTGCTTGCGGCAGAGTCATTATCCTCCCGCGGTGAGGTCAGAACAGTCTGCATCGATGACTACCACTTCGGTTTCTGCACCGGCTGCCGCAGTTGCCACACAACCGCAAGGTGTGTTCAGCAGGACGATATTGACAAAATCATCGAGCAGTACGAATGGGCTGATGCTATCATTTCCGTCTCGCCGTCCTACTGGGCAGATATCCCCGGTCAGTTCAAGGCGTTCATCGACCGCTGCACACCGTGGTGCAACACGCACGAGCCTCATGCAAGCCTTAGCCCGGGCAAGAAAGGGTATACAATTGCATTGCGCACCGGTACGGGCATGCCGGAGTGTCAGCGTATAATCAGCAGCATAGAGCATTTCTATGGGCATATGGAGATAGATGTATGCGGAAATCTCGGTCTTTGCTCTGTGGAGTGCAGAGAGGATGCAGCAGCCAGAAAAGATGAAATAATCGAATTCTGCAAAGGAATATAACAAACGGCAGGGAGCGTTGATGTGCACTCTCTGCCGTTATTTTGATGTGTGAAATTATTTCTTCAGGCATTCAAAAGCGGATGTACCCTTTCCCCAGCACCAGCCGTTGTATGCAATACCAACAATCATAAATGCTACGCTGACTATCATCACTGGATAAGCCACAGCGTCGGGAATCTTGACAACAAAGCGGTTTATTAATGTATATATAACCCATATCAGCATACCTGCAGGTGCACAAAAAGCAAGAAATTTATCCATTATTTTTTACTCCTTTAATTCAGATTACATTTTATTTTTGTAAACAAGCATTGCGATAACATAGCTGACCGCCCATACGGCAACGGCGGCAGTGAATATAAATATAAGCTGAGGATAGAAAATACCGCCGATAAGGCAGCCACCGCCAAGAACGAAGCTGAGTACGGTCAGGGAGATGCTGCGCGCTTTGGATTCGATGCTTGCGAGACGCTCGTCACTGCTGGCTATTCTGCTTTCATGAAGCTTCTTTTCATTTTTCAGAAGTACAGCATTTGTGATAATCTGGGCAATGCAGGCAATGGTTATGCCAATGCCAGCGCCAGAGAAAAATCCGAGCGACAAATCAGACATTTTTGTAAGACCCTCTGTGTATGCCCAGCGTGAAACGACCGCCATAGCCAGACCGATAATCATGGCTATGATGTAATAAGCAATGCGTCTTTTTATCACTGCGCGGTATTCCTCATCATTTTTTGCGTTGGTTATGCAAAGAAAGCCTTTCATATATTCTCGTCCTCCTCGTCAAAAATAAAAATGTCCTCTATGGCAACGCCGAAAAACTGCGCTATCTTGTGTGCCAGCACCAACGATGCCTTGTACTTTCCGCTCTCAAGAGAAATTATTGTCTGTCGGGTAACTGCCACAGCGTCAGCAAGCTCGCCCTGCGTTATTTTTTTCTGCTTGCGAAGTTCTGCAATTCTTGTCTGCAAAATTATCCTCCTTCCGGAAAATAAAAGATGTAAAGCATGTTTTACAATTTGAAGTATAGCATGCTTTACATCTGATGTCAAGTACCCTTTACAAATTTCGTAAAGCAAACTTGACTTTTTACTTATTTTGTTTTACTGTAGGTAATATTGATTGTAAATATTACAGAATAATCATCTTTTCGGTCATATCCATACCGCAGGGAGCGGCATCAGGCACGGCAAGAGAGAATATATCTCCGGCGCGGACTTCTAGATCGAATATATGTCGGCCTCGTCCGTCGAGGGACTCAATATCAGCATAGCGTGTGATAACCGGCAGGGCGGGAGATGCGGCGCGAAGTATTTCCCTGCCGCGCTCATTCATGCCGAGCACGCGGATATATGGAGGTGTGCCTGAGCAATCAGCAGCCGTAAGACCAAGCAGTGCCGAGATGAGAATACGGCGGATTCTGGCGTGGGTGTAGCGCTTGACCTTGATATCATCGCACAGCTCAGAAAATGATGCGGCTGAGCGTATACATTTGTATATACGGTTTTCAAGTCCCTCGGATATGTCGGGAAGCATTGCTATATCCTCTGTTGACATCTGCCTCAGACGGTAAAGAATAGTGCGGTCGAGAGTTTCCATCAGGGCAGGCGCACGACCGGCAGAGATTGCCTCATCGAGCGGCTGCCGGATGCCGTCAGGAATATTGCAGACCGGCTGACCGTCTTTTATCAGCTGTCGGATAAAAGATGCGCTGACGTGCTCTGCGGTCTCGCTGCTGTCGTGAGCCGCACCTGCGCGCTTTATGCAGACCGGCTGTATATCTGACGAAAGTCTGCTGAGTGCGCGGCAGTATTCCATTCCGAGGGTATCATTAGGATTGCCGAGAACAGCAGCGGAGCCAGGAAAAATCTGCTCAGCGGCCTGCTGACGTACAGCGGCAAAGCTGCCGCCGCGGCTGAGTCCTTCACGCATTGCCTCACTCAGCTGAGGTGAATCAACCGCACTGGCAGCGGCTTTTATCAGCTCTATGTCGCCAGATTCACTGCCGAAGGAGAGAATATCAACACAGCCGAGAGCATTGGCAATAGCAGCTCCGCCCAGTGCGAATTTTTCAGCGCCGGAAACAGCCCATGGCAGCGGCAGTTCAATGATAAGGTCGGCACCGCCCAGCAGTGCCATTTTCGCGCGGACGAACTTTGACGCGCAGGCGCAGTCACCGCGCTGAACAAAATTGCCGCTCATGATGGCGACAGTATGGGTTGCACCGTGAAGTCTGCGTGTTTCGTTTATATGATGCTGATGCCCCGAATGAAATGGGTTGTATTCTGCAATTATCGCAGCTGTTTTCATGCTCATGGCTGGTCTCACCTCCCTGAATCAGTATGAATATGGCTTAATATATAAAATTTTCGGTCTTATTTTGTATGTAAGCTTGAAAAAATTCCTTTTCTGTAATATTATATAATGTGGAAATAAAAGTTGCAAGTATGCGGCTTATCAAATGACGGAAAGAGGCAAATATAATGGGACTTCTGTCAATTCTAAAACGTAAAAAAGGAATGAAACACAACATGAAGATTCTGGTCATCAACGCAGGCAGCTCTTCTCTCAAGTATCAGCTTATCGATATGGAGAACGAGGCTGTTATCGCAAAGGGTAACTGTGAGCGTATCGGCATCAGCGGCGGTGTTGTCACCCATAAGCTGGCTGACGGACGCAGCTTTGTCACCGAGCAGGACATGAGCAACCACACCGAGGCTTTCGGTCTGGTCAAGAAGGCTCTCACCGAGGGTGAGGGAAAGGTTCTTGAGAGCCTTTCCGAGGTTTCTGCTATCGGTCACCGTGTTGTTCAGGGCGGCGCTATCTTCTCTGAGTCCTGCCTTGTCAACGAGCAGGTCATTCAGGATATCGCAGACCTTGCAGTTCTTGCTCCGCTGCACAACGGTGCTCATGTTCAGGGTATCCGCGCAGCTATCGACGTCTTCGGTCCTGATGTTCCGCAGGCTGTCGTATTCGATACTTCCTTCCACACCACCATGCCGCCTGAGGCATATATGTTTGCAATTCCCTATGAGTACTATGAGAGACTCAAGGTCCGCCGCTACGGTGCACACGGCACCAGCCACCGCTTCGTAACCGCACGCTGCCTCGAGCTGCTCGGCAAGAGCGAGGATCCCACCGGCACAAGAATCATCAACTGCCACATCGGCAACGGCTCCTCCCTGACTGCAGTCAAGGACGGCAAGGTTATCGATACCAGCATGGGTCTCACTCCGCTCGGCGGCTTCATGATGGGTACCCGTTCCGGCAGCCTCGATCCCTCTGTTGTTACCTATATTGCTGACAAGGAAGGTCTCTCTGCTCAGGAGATGTCTGATATTCTCAACAAGAAGTCCGGTATGCTCGGCGTTTCCGGTGTTTCCAGCGATGACCGCGATGTCACTGCTGCAGCAAAGGAAGGCAATGAGAGAGCAATCCTAACCCACAATATGCTCCGCTATCAGATCAAGAAGTTCATCGGCGCTTATGCTGCTGCTCTTGACGGTGTTGATGCAATCGTCTTCACCGCTGGTATCGGCGAGAATCAGACTTCTCACCGTGAAGCAATCTGCTCCGGTCTCGGCTATCTCGGCGTAGAGATCGACAAGGAGAAGAACGCTTCCATTCATGGCACCGAGGCTGAGATTTCCACTCCGAACTCCAAGGTCAAGGTATTCGTTATCCCGACCAACGAGGAGCTCCTTATCGCACGTGATACCAAGGCTCTCGTTGAGGCAATGGGCAAATAATTAAAACTACATAACAAAAAGCGGTCGGACAGCAGTCTGACCGCTTTTTTTATGCGCGTGTAAATAATTTTCCGCACAGACGCCGTTTACTCACGCTGCATTCTCCCGGCAGCAGAGCACAAGTGCTGTTATATCGTCGTCGCTTTCGTTTCCGCGCATGGCGCAGGCAAGAGAAACTACACTGCGGGCAAGTGCGCGCGGGTCAGCGCCGTCAAAGCGTTCCAGCTCATGCCTGAGCCAGTCGGTGCTGTCGGTTATTGCTCCGTCACTGACCATCAGTATGACATCGCCGGCATCAAGCGTCATGCCGGCTGAGCCGCAGTCGAGCTCACGCATTATTCCGAGCGGTAGAGAGGGAATATCAACGTCCTGTACCTCGCCGTCACGAAGAACGAAGGATTGAGCTGCGCCTGCCTTGCAGAAGCTCACCTCGCCGGTAAACAGGCTCATGCGCAGGCAGTCTGCTGTGGATAATGACTCATCGTCAGATTTTATAAGAAGAGCAGAATTCACGACCCTGAGTGCTCCGTGTACACCAAATCCGGCGCGCAGCAGCTGACCAAGCAGACCGCAGGTCATGGCGCTGTCGACAGCTGCTCTGCCGCCGCTGCCCATGCCGTCACTCAGCAGCATTACCGCTCCGCCGCTGTCGTCAAGAAGTGCATCATACGAATCGCCGCAGAGTCTTTCGCTGCCGCAGCAGTGCTGGGCCGCTCCGAAATCGACACGCAGAGGCGGCTTCTGCACCAGTTCGAGTGAAAATGCACAGCTGTTGCCTGTAATTGCCGCCGGAAGAAAATCAATGCCAAGCATATCACCTATTGCAAAGGGGAGCTCAGAGCGCTGAAGTGCCCGCCGGTCGCGCCCTGTCACTGATGCGTTTATGCTCAGACGACCCTGAGTGTCGCGCACACATCTGACCGAGTCTACAGCATAGCCTGATTGTTCTATCGCTTTGCGTACATCGGAAGAAATGACAGGGTCGTTCTGAAGACCGGTTTCTTCGGCAAGCTCGCACAGCATTTCGCTAACTCCTCCGAGCTGTTCAGCTACTACAGAGCGCACCTGTGCCACTCTGCGTCTTGCGCGCTCACGTGCGGAGAAATCAGCGTATAATCTGTTTATCTCCTCGGTCATTTCGCCCCAGCGCGAGCACTGCTTTTTCAGCGATTCAGGCGAGTTGACGCGTGTCAGCGAATGGTCGCGACGGAGTATTCCTGTCAGAGAATCGAACTGACCGGTGGTCTCTTTTCTGGCTGTGCCCCAGCAGTAGCCTGATATTGCGCAGTCGCTGCATATTTTCTTTGTGGCACGCCGGTATATCTGTTCAGGCGGAGGTGCGTCAATGGTGTCGAATCTGCCGGATATTTCTGAAACAGCCGCGGATACTCCTGAAAGACCGTTTGCGGCGGCAATCAGCCTTTCTGCAGCACTGCCGTCTGAGTGCACGGCTGCATCACGCGTTTTTTCTCCGGCTGGCAGGATTCTCTGCAGCCATCTGACCGGAAGCAGCGGAAAGGCAACTGCCGCTGTCAATGCCTCAAGCAGAAAGAAAATGTCCATGCCGCCTGATGCAAAAGCACCGAGTGAGCACACAGCGGCAAAAACAGATGCTCCCATTATCGTGCCGGCAGGCATGAAGAGAGCGGAAAGAAGTCCGGCAGCAGCGCAGATGCCGGCAAGTGCGGCAGGCTCGCCGGAAAGCACCATTACAGTGCCGAGAGCCACTCCTGCCACAGCTCCGCCTGCTTCTTTACGCTGACGGGCGGCAGCCAGCAGGCATACCATAAGCGCCGCGCGAACAGGAGAAAAGCCGTATATTGTCAGCCTGCAGAGAGGAATCGCAATAATCGAAGCTGAAATAACTGCGCTGCACAGCTGCTGCCGGTTGGGGTGTGGTTTTCCTTTTGCCAGCAGCCAGTCGGAGGCGTTGGTTATGAAGAAGGCTGAAGCGGCGGCCAGCAGACCCTCGGCGCAGTAGAGAAGCAGACTGCCTGTTACCGAAGCGCCCGTCGAGGAGCTGACCACAAGACCGGTCAGCAGTACGCCGAAAAAAGCGGAAGCGGGAGAGAACAGCGGGCTTCGGCTGACAGTGCGGAATTCAGCAAGCGCCCATTTGATTCCGGCGGCGGCAAGTGCTGTTGCTATGTATCGGAGTCGTCCGGTGATTTCACCGGGAATAAGACAGCCGGCAAGAATACCGATTATCGCAGGAGTGACCATGCCTCGCGGGGCGGAGGCGGCAAATGCGGCACCGAAAGGATACAGTCCGCCGACAATGCCTGCGCGCGACATGAGAAAACCGACAGCGGCGGGTATTATTCTGTGCAGAAGTTTCGTTGAGAATCTGCTGTGCAGGCTCTCCTTTATATTACTCAAAAGCTTGTTTGTGCTCTGCATTGGCTTGTCCTCCGGAGTGAATTTGCAATGCAATTATAAACAGTTCAGGGTGCGAGGAGTGTCGTAATAGAGAGGCGGCGGAAAAGTGGAGAAAAGGCGAGGGCTATCGGCTTTTGCGGTTGACGAAATATGTCATTATAAGGTATAATAGCAATGATATATGATGCGCGCAATTGCCGGCGCGGAATATATCAGGCAAGCGATGTCCAGTCGGAAAATCCGGCTGGAAAGATACCATAATAGCTGCTGTGCTCAGAGCACGGCAGAGGAAGGTCCGGTGAACAAATGAATTACAATCCGAAATATGATAATAAAAAAATACTGGCAGTATTGGTTTGCGCTATAGTTGTGCTGCTTCTGCTCTTTGGATACATGAGCTGTGTCGGCGGTGATGATGACAATAAGCCGCAGAATAACAACGACAACAACACTCCGGCGGTCGAGCAGAATGACGGACCGGCAACAGTGCGCGTAACCTTTGCTGAGGGTCTGAATATCATGCAGTACGGTCAGCGTCTTGAGGAAAACGGAGTATGCACCGCAGAAGAATTCTATACAACCATGAATACCGTTGATTTTTCTGCCGAGTATGCATTCCTGCCCTCGTTTGAGGAGCTTTCCGACCGTGTATACTATCTTGAAGGATACCTCTTCCCGGATACCTATGATTTCTATGTCGGTGAGAATGCCCAGTCGGTTATCCGCCGTTTCCTTAACCGCTTCGGTCAGGTCGTCACCGACGAGATGATGGCACAGGCGGCTCAGGTCAGCGCTGATTATGGCGAGGAATTCAGCTTTGATGATATCATCATCATGGCTTCGATCGTCGAGCGCGAGATAAGCATACCCGATGAAATGGACGGAGTTGCAGCGGTATTCTACAACCGCATCAAGCACCCCGGCGGAACAGTGAACGGCTCGGCAACAGGCGGATTCTTCCAGTCTGATGCCACCAAGTTCTATCCGTATATCTTCGGCACTGCGCCCGAGGGATTTGTCAGCGAATACAATACCTTCAACGTCAAGGGCCTTCCGAAGGGACCGATATGCTGCCCGAGCCTTGATGCAATAAAGGCTTCGCTCAACCCTGACCGCGATGAAGATGCATTCTTCTTCTATACTGATATAAACAAGCACGTTTATTATGCAGTAACCTACAAGGAGCACCTGAAAAATTATCAGTACTGCATAGATAACGACCTTGATCCCTGATTGGCGGGATAATTGAGTTAAAGAGGGGAAACTGATGAAACTGCGCCATGGAGAAATGATGCTGGCAAGCGCCGGCATTGAGGATATTCCTGAGCTTGACGCACTTTACAGCGAGGCTTGCAGAATTCTGCCGCCCGAGGAGCAGGCAAAGCTGTTCTCACCGGAAGCATTTATCCGTGGAGAAAACTATCCTGAACAGGGCGATCCAGAGAATTTTGAGATGCTTACAATACGTATAAATGATATGCTGATAGGCTATGTCATGCTCCGCCGCGACTTCCCGGGGAAGGATCATGTTGAGATTCTTTCACTGTATATCGGAGAGCTTGCACGAGGAAGCGGCTCAGGCAGCATGGCAATGAAGATGATATGCCGGTATTTCTGTCAGAGCGGATACGCCGCAGTGCGCACGTGGGTGTCACTGCGCGGTCTGGCAGGGCTCAGATTCTGGAACAGACTGGGCTTTGACCGTATACTTTCGCTCGAGACTGACGGCAACGAAAATGGCAGCATGATACTTGAAAGACGCTTCTGAGGTGTCTTTGAATACATAACAGCAAACACGGGAAAGGAAGTTTAAACAGCATGGATCATAATGAATTCAGGCTACATCTCGAAAATAACATCATACCCTTCTGGAATCGGCTCAAAGATGATGAATTCGGCGGCTTTTACGGCTTTGTAAGCCAGGATAACGTAATTGACCCCAAAGGAGAAAAGGGTGTTATTCTCAACAGCAGAATTCTCTGGTTTTACTCGGCTGCATACAAGCTGCTGGGCAATCCTGAACTGCTTGAGATGGCAGACCACGCATACGCATTTCTTCGCGAGCATTGCTGGGACCGTCAGTATGAGGGCGTTTTCTGGTCGCTCAATTATGACGGCACTCCCTGCGACGACATGAAGCATACCTATAATCAGGCGTTTGCAATCTATGCCCTTTCCGTGTACAATCAGGCGAGCGGCAGCCGCGAAGCGCTGGAGATTGCCGGAAAGCTCTACAGCATAGTCGAGAGCAGATGCCGCGATGAAGATGGCTATCTCGAGGCATTTGCCCGTGATTTTTCGCCGTCATCGAATGAGCATCTTTCTGAGAACGGCGTCATGGCAGACAGAACAATGAACACACTGCTCCACGTTCTTGAGGCATACACCGAGCTTTACCGCTCGGGCAGAGAAGAAAAGGTAGCCGATTCTCTCCGCTGGATTCTTCAGCTCTTTGATGAGAAGATATATAATCCGGAAAAGCAGATCTGCGAGGTCTTCTTTGATATGGATTACAATACCCTTATCGATCTTGAGTCATTCGGACATGATATCGAGGCTGCATGGCTCATCGACCGCGCCTGCGATGTGCTCGGAGATGAGGCTTATGCAGAGAGAATGAAGCCGGTGACTGCCGGTCTTGAGGCTGCCGTGCTGAGAAATGCCGTTGATGAGAATCAGCGCGCACTCAACAACGAGCGTGAAGACGACAGGGTTGACACCCGTAAGGTATGGTGGGTACAGGCGGAAACAGTTGTCGGCTTCTGGAACGGATATCAGAAAGATCCGTCAAAGGCTGAATACCGCGCAATGGCTGAGGATGTATGGCAGTTCATTCAGAATTATGTTGTTGACAAGAACAGCGGCGAATGGATAGAGATGATTCAGGCAAACGGTCAGCCTGTGCCTGAGCTTGCTCTTGTTCAGCCGTGGAAATGCCCCTATCACAACGGCAGAATGTGCATCGAAATGATACAGCGTTTATCGCAGAAATAATGAGGTGAAAGATTATGCAGAAGCCCGTAAATCCCAACGCAACAAAGAAAACCGCCGAGCTGCTTGAGTATCTCTGCAGCGTGGCAGGAAAGAAGATCATCACCGGTCAGCACACGCAGACCAACCCCATGGAGGAAATAGACTACATCGAGCAGCATACCGGCTGTCAGCCCAAGCTGCGCGGCTTTGAACTGCTTGCCTATTCTCCCAACATCAATTATGATGACGCAAGCGAGCCCTGTCTTACCGAAATTTACGAGAACCGCAATACACTCGAGACTGCCATGAAGTGGGCAAAGGCAACAGACGGAATTGTTACCTTCTCCTTCCACTGGTATTCTCCTGTCGGCGGTCGCGACAAGAGCTTCTATGCGGAGCACACCGACTTTGATGCCCGTCAGGTACTCATCGAGGGCACTCCCGAGCGTGAGGCTTTCTATCACGACATGGACATCATTGCAGAGGAACTCAAGAAGTTTGAGGCAGAGGATATTCCAATTCTGTGGAGACCTTTCCATGAGTCCGACGGAACATGGTTCTGGTGGGGCAATAAGGGACCCGAGGTTGCACGCGAGCTGTACAAGCTGATGTACGAGCATTACACCAACGTCCATCACATCAACAATCTGCTGTGGGTATGGAACTGCCGCGTAGCAGAGGGTTATCCCGGTGACGACGTTGTCGACGTCATCTCGGTCGATATCTATCTGCCGGAATATGCTCCCACAGATTACCGCGACGATTACCTCGCGCTGATGAAGGAGACCACCGACAAAAAGGTTGCCGCCCTTGCCGAGGTCGGCTATATGCCGGATATCACCGCTCTTGAGCAGTCGAATACACCATGGGCATATTACATGACATGGTCAAAGGAATTCTGCATCGGTGAGCAGTACAACTCGGTCGAAAGCCTTAAGAAGATGTATGCAAGCGATTATGCCATAAAGGCAGAGATTGCTTATCATAATGAATAATTGAATCAAAAAATTGGAAAAGCCGTCCGGTCAGCTTTGACAGGACGGCTTTTGATATTTATGAGGCTGTGCAAAGGGATAAAAAGGTAGAAAACGGATACACTGTAACTGCAATAGTAACGGAAAGGGTGACGAGATGCAGTACCGTACAGACCTTGCGCTGGAGGAAAGGGAGCAGCGCGGAGAATGCCGCGGAGTGAGCAGTGAAGAAAGAATAAACGGAGACGTTTCGGTAACACGCATAACAGTTGAGAATGATGAGGGTGCAAGAAATCTGGGCAAGCCGGTCGGATGTTATGTAACAGTTGAAATGCCGCCGCTGACCGATAGTGCGTTTCTGCCGGATGAGCGGTATGAAGAGATATCTGAGGAGCTTATGCGTCTGCTGCCTGAAGAGGGGACAGTGCTGGTTGTGGGGCTGGGAAACCGCGGAATAACCCCGGATGCGCTCGGTCCGAAAACGGCAGCGCAGGTTGCCGCAACACGTCATATTGCCGACGAGCTTCGCCGCACAGCGGGATTTGATGCGCTGCGTTCCTGCGCGGTGATAGCACCCGGAGTGCTCGGGCAGACAGGTATAGAGGTGGTCGATCTGCTCAGATCACTGTGTAATCAGGTCAGACCGGCTGCAGTGATAGTGATAGATGCAATGGCTTCGAGAAAGCTTGCCCGTCTCGGCTGTACAGTGCAGATAAGCGATGCCGGAATTTCGCCCGGTGCAGGTGTGGGCAACAATCGCCCGTCGATAAGCCGTGGTGAGCTTGGCGTGCCGGTGATTTCGGTCGGAGTGCCGACCGTTGTCGAAGCATTAACCCTTGCAGCTGACCTGACCGGCGGCAGAGAGTGCGAGACAGCAGTATCTCCACGCGGCGAGAGAATGATAGTCACACCGCGGGAGATTGACCTGCTTATTGACCGCTCATCACGTCTGCTTGCACTCTCTGTCAACCATGCGCTTCACCCTGATATCGATCCCGTCGAGCTGCTGTCGATAGTTTAGCGGCAGATAATACAGCACAGAACGGCTTTCTGCCGGAATAATCCGTCTGACCGGCGCATATCCATTCCATGAAGGTTTTATACGAAAGGAATGGTAATATATGCGCGATATGAAAAGCAGAAGCGGGACAGGTATCCGGAAAGCTGTCAGATTTCTTTTCGGCATGATGTTTGTAATGGTTACGGCGGCATCGCCGTGGTGGCTGACACACGGAGTTTTTCAGCCGGTGACAGAGCGGATAACTCTGCTGTCGGCAAGACTTCTGACGGCAGCTGACAGCAGTCAGCCGGCGGATGTGTCTGATGACCGCGAGGTCAGCACGGGCGTTGTTGTTGAGCCGACTACGACCACAGCAACAGCAGCGACCACAACGACGACAGTGCCGACAACTACCGCAGCAACCTCAGCACCTGTGCCGCAGGAGAATAAAAATCTGCGTCCGGTAAAGGAAAGCCGGGTCGGAGGAGGAAGCGCGGTCGGGGGGATATATGTGCGCAACGGTGCGGGGTATAAGCTTGATATTGAAGGGGCGCTCGAAAAGGAGGCCGACTGCCGGATTCTGACAGATGCGGGATATCAGGTGCTCATCATTCATACCCACACCACAGAGAGCTATGCGAAAACCGACAGCGATGTCTATGATACAGCGTACAGTCCGCGCACAACCGATAAAAGTCAGAATATGGTGGCGGTGGGTGACGTCGTAACGCAGAAGCTTGAGGCAGTCGGAATACGCACTCTGCACGTAACAACCATACACGATTATCCGCAGTACAACGGCTCATACGACCGCGCAAAGGAAACCATTGAGACCTATCTTGAAAAATATCCGTCGATAGAGATGGTCATTGATATACACCGCGATTCAATTACTGCCGACGACGGCACAAAGACCAAGCCGACGGTTGAAATAAATGGAAAGAAAGCTGCCCAGATAATGATAATAACCGGCTGTGATAACAACGGAAAGCTGTATTTTCCGGAGTGGCGGCTCAACCTGCGTATGGCAGCTCAGCTGCAGAAGCAGCTTACCGGTGACTGGGAGGGGCTGATGCGCCCGCTCTATTTCGCACCCTTCCGGTATAATATGCACCTGACGCCCAATTCGCTGCTGGTGGAATTCGGAACAGATGTCAATACCCTCGAGGAAGCACTTTATTCGGCAGAAATGTTCGGACAGTCGCTTGCGCAGCTGCTCCTGCGATATGAGGTGTAAAGCCTGATACATAAAATTCAGGGGAAGTGTTGATTATGATAACCGCTGCTGACCGCCGCCGCTTCATTGCGGCTATGCTGACTACACTTGCGCTGTTTGCGCTGTGCTATGGAATATGGTATATCAATGGCACAAATGCAGCTGTTCCGGTAAAAGAAACTGCCTCCGGTCAGCTGACCGAAGGCAGTAGAGTGACTTGTGAGATTTTATCACGCCTGTGGGATTGTGCCAGAGGGGTCGTCCCATACGCTGTCTTCATCATCGACCTCGTTGTCTTCCTCTGTGTCACCCTCGGAGAATGCATTGTCTAATATTTCCTGAGCTATGCGGTATTCCTCGGCTGCGCTGTCATGCTCGTCGAACATTTCATATATCTCGCCAAGTACAGAATGCAGGAAGGAAATACGCATTGAGAGGGCGGTTGACGGCTCGGAATCCTCAAAGAGAGCTATCGCGCGGCGGGTTTCGGTGAGTGCGATGTGGTAGTCAGTAAAAGGCTCGCCAAGCGCAAGCTGTGCAATCCACATACGGCAGAAGGCTTCGGTATCGTTGAGCTGAGCCCGGCTGAGTTCCTGAAAGTTTTCGCCGCGGATTGAAAGAAGTCCGTCGGCACAGCGCTGATATGCGTCCATTGCCTCGCGCAGAAGCTCCTGCGCCTTATATGCTTCGCCGAGAGCATAAAGCCTGATGCAGATGAATGCCCTGGCATCGTGAACGGTGTCAGCTATCTGTTCAAGCTCGCCTATAGCGGCTTTATAATCCTCTGCCGCCGCTTCAAAATCCTCGCAGTGCTCATAAGCCTCTGCGCGGTTGGCATGAATTGTGGCAAGAGCGAAATGGTCGGCAGGAATATGCTTTCTCAGCTCGAGTGCGGCGGTGCAGTCGCTAATTTCGCCGGTATAGTCACCGATATGGAATCGCAGTGTTCCTCGGGCATTATGGCAGGAGGAAAGCTGTGCTATCACATTTTCTGAAGCACCGTCAGGGTGCTTTTCGAGCAGGTTGATGGTCTGGGTCAGATAGTTGTGAGCGGTTATGTTATCTCCGGTGGCACGGCTGATATCCGAAAGACTGCGCAGACACATTGCATACTGGTCGGTACATACCGCACTGCGCTTTTTGCGCTGTTCGTAGATATCGCAGGAGGAGCGGTAAAGTCCGGCAGCCTCGATATAGTCGCCGTTGCGAGCGAGACACTCGGCGAGATTGCTGTTAATAAGCGCACCGAGGAGTATGTCGTCTTCGTCAGGACCCTCAATGGTTTCGATTGCCTGTTTCGCTTTGATGTAGCAATTTATCTCCTGCTCTATAGGTGCCTCTGCTCTGTAGCGGCAGATGCCTTCCTTGTTGTAGGCGGCTGCCACAAGTGCGTAGTCAGGCATGGCAGCGTCATCCTCGGCTTCACTGCCGTCAGAAGCTTCTATCCGCCTGAGCATATTCTCTGCGCATTCACTAAGCAGCGAGGCACAGTGGTCGAGCGGAATACCGGCGTTCATGGCATCGTTTGCGACGTCATATATAGCTATACAGTCAGCGTAAAGGTCGATCATGCTGACCGCCTCAAGATGATCGCTCAGAGCCTCGGCAGTTCTGCCGAGAGCAGCGCGGCAGTGGGCGCGCACCATATAAACTCCGGTGAGCTTGTCCGAGCGTTCATCGGAGTGTCTTTTTATGTATTCGGAGCATTGACTCTCTGCTGCCTCAAATTCGTGACCTTCGACCTTGCCGCGAAGTTTTGGGAGCGAGAGTGCAAGCTTTGTCCATCGGCTCATATTTTCTCCTGTGTACTATATGTAATACTGAATCTGAGATATTGATAAACGGAATAATTCTGATGCCGCCCGGAATGGATTACCCGGGCGGCTATTTTAAGCGGCTTCAATGATAGTGCTTTAATCTGCCGGCATCAGTGAAATAACGGAGCGCACAGGCACTGCCGCCGCGTATAATGAACACGGCAGTGCTCCCGTCCGCCGCATCTGATATATATTATTCCACAAATGCGTCGGTGTTGTATGTGTAAAATAAGGAAATATTAGGTCGATTATATGAAAAAACTGTAAGCTGATGCGTTGAACTCCGCAAATTAGGTCAGATTGCCCGTATCGGTTATAAGTAAGCATCAGTCGCAAAATTATAGATGTGAAAATGCGTGAAAATGTATGTAATTATGCAGCGTGTGCTGATGGCCGTTACTCTGATTTGCGGCTCTTCGCGCTGCCGGCAATCGCCTCGAGCTGCTTCTCAAGTTTCTCAACAGATATTTCACCGCTGACGGCGAGATCGCGCAGGCGGCGGCATTCGGCGGTGAGCTCAGCTGCCTGCTCAGCGGTAAGCTGACCGCGGCTCTTCCGTGTGTAAATTCTGCTGCAGGCGGCACGGCAGAGAGCGAGCGGCTGATTTGAGTCGGTGCGCTTTGAGAACATTCGGGAAGCGCCCACCTCGCGGCACTTGCGTCCGCCTGAATCAGGTGCGGTCATGTCGCAGTACACCTCATCGCCGCGCGACGGAATGAACCATCTGCCGCAGCAGGGACACAGGCGGGGCGGACGACCGTACTGCAGCGAGCGCATAAGGTCGAGCATCAGTACCTGACCGAAGCCCATCATATATCTTTCGCACAGCCTGCCAGCGGATACCTCACATACTACAGTTGCGCCAGTAAGATTGGGCTCAAGTACGGTACGGGCGTAATTGTCCATATTACGTGCCTGTGAGACCAGCTCGTCAAGCTTCTCGAGAAATGAAGCCCATGCTTCGGCAGGGTCGTGCGCGGTATCGTAGCGCTGCAGAAAATGACGTATATACGCGCGGAAACAGATAAGCTGGTCAAGTATCTCCATGCAGTCGTCAGGCAGCAGATCGGTTATACCTGAGATGCAGTCAAGCGAATAGAGCGAGTCGCGCAGTTCGGTTGTGCTGCCCTCTTTTTTCTGCATTTTATAAAGTGATTCAAGAAAGGAGATGGTATCCTTCGGAATATTCAGAGCCATGCAGGCTACAGTTCCGGCAGGTACAAAACTGCCGTGAATAAGGGCTTTGTCAAGATTATAGGCAATGGAGAAATCAGACATCATAATCCAGCACCTCCGCAAACAATCAAAAAATTGCAAATAATTGCTGACATCATTTTACCATTGAACTGAAGCAAAGTCAACACGAACCGGAAGGCAGGCGAAAGGCGGAAAACGATATACGTATCCGTGTGCAATTCGGCGGACAAAACATCGGGCGCGGCGGATATTTCGCGCCGCGCCCTGTTATCAGAAAAGGGGTAAAGTTACTTAAGGCCGTTCTCGTAGGACTCGATCATCTTCTTGAACGTGTGTCCCGTACGACCTTCGAGAATTGTTCCCTCTCCTGAGGCTATACTGAGCCGTTTTCCGAGTTTATCGAGGAACCGTTGGGACACCTCGCCGGTAAACACCTTGATGTTCAGCACTGCCCGTCCGTCCTCGTCGATGGTAACGAAGATCTTGTCAATATACTCCTCCACGAATTGGCGGGTGATAAGTCCGTTCTGCGCGTCCTGCTCGGCGTGCCTCAACACCGAACGCAGCCGCTCGATGTGGTCACGCAGCTCGCCCCGGGAATCGTTCTCGGCGGTCAGTTCGGCAATCCTCTGTTCGGCGGCAGCGATCTCGTCGTTGCACTCGCCGCTCTGGGCGATGAATTGAGCATCGGTTATCATGCCGCTGACGTTGTATTCCAGCAGCTTGGAGCGTTTTTTCTGCGCCATATCGATGCGCTGCTGCTGTGCCGCTATTGCCGCGCTGATGTCGCCGCCCTGATTGAGGCTTCTGTACATCTCCAAATACTCGGCGATGAGTGCCTCCGCACTTGCCGAGGTGTCGCGGAACACATCCAGCAGAACGGGGATTATCTCCTTTTCGTATATGGGAAATGTAGGGCAGGAATCCTTGCCGTTCTTTATCTTGCCAGAACACACCCACTTGGAGTTCTTGTTTCCCTGCCTGTCCACGCTGTCACGGCGGTAAAATGCCGCACCGCAATGGGTGCAGAACAGCTTGCCGGTAAGCAGATTGCCGTGGTTGCACTGATTCTGCCGCCGCTTTACGTCAAGGCTTCGTCGGGCAAGAACGGCATTGGCTTTCTCCCAAAGCTCCTCGCTGACGATGGCAGGCACGATCTCGCCGCTCTCGTCCTTGAACATAACCCATTCCTCCGGCGGCAGGAACTTCTGCTTCTTGGTAAACATGTCGATGACCTTCACCTTATTGCCCACGTAGTAGCCTTTGTATTTGGGGTTGGAAATCATGTTGGACATGGTGGTGTGGGAGAGTCGGTTGCCCCGGCTGTTACGGTAACCCTTGTTCCAGAAAATCACTTCGATCTGCTTCATGGTGTATTCTCCGGTGGCATAAAGCTCAAATAATTCCCTGACCATGGGGGCTTCATCCTCGTCAATGACCAGCCTGCCGTTGTCCTTTTGGTAGCCGAAAATCCGGTTGTTGCCCAGGACTACACCGTCTTTGATGGCCTGGGCGTGACCGAATTTTACACGGCTACTGAGCTTTCTCAGTTCGTCCTGGGCAATGGAGGACATGATGGAAAGCCGCAGTTCCGAGTCCTCATCCAGAGTGTTGATGTTGTCATTTTGGAAAAATACACCCACACCGTAGCTTAGTAACTGCCGGG
>JAZNOP010000085.1:0-19432 GCA_045580875.1 Acutalibacteraceae bacterium | reverse complement strand
GCCTCCCTCTGACGAGGGAGGTGGCTCGCAGAGCCGGAGGGAGAGAAAAAATTGGCTTAAATCTGCGATATGTCTCTCCCTCAGTCAGCTTCGCTGACAGCTCCCTCGTCAGAGGGAGCCGCCTTACGTCACTGCTCGTCTTACTAACATAAACCCAAATTTACCGCACTATATCCGAATCTGTAACATTTTCGCCGGTGCTGTCATAATATGAAGTGAAACGTACATAAACTTTTGTGATACGGATTCAATTCTATCAAGGAGGAAACCTACATGACAGACAACAAATATTCGCCGGTTCGCAGAGACTGCTTCAAAGAGGCTGTCTGCGTAAATGCCAGCCGTGTGTATGATGCCTGCCGCGACAGAGAATGTCTCGAGAACCTGCCCGTATATTTCATTGAACAGGATCAGGAGCTTATCAACAACGCCGCTGCTGTCAAACTCAAGTGTGCAGAGGTCATCAATGTTTTCATCGATACCGAACCTGTACCTTTCAACCGCGGCTATTACTGTGTCGATCTGACCATCTACTTCTGCGTAAAGCTCGAGGTTACCGTCTCTCCCATCGGCAGCCCGTGCGAGGTATGCGGACTCTGCGTTTACAGCAAGAAAGCTATCCTCTTCGGCAGCGAAGGCAGTGTAAAGGTATTCACCTCTGATTTCGTCTGCAGCGACGATGATATTCAGAATCCCCCCAGCGGCAATCTACCGAAGGTCACCTGTCAGATAGCTGAGCCGATCGCCCTCGGAGCAAGACTCGCAACTGTATGCGATCCCTGCTGCAAGTGCTGCATTCCCCGTTCAGTCGCAAGACGCTGGGGCGGCAGCTTTGACCATTCCTGCAGCAAGCGCATCGTCGAGGTCACTCTCGGCATTTTCATGATTATCCAGCTGGAGCGTCAGGTTCAGATGCTTGTTCCCGTTTACGACTTCTGTATGCCTGAAAAGATATGCGTTGAGGAAGGCAACGACGATCCTTGTGATCTCTTCGGAAAGATCTGCTTCCCCACCGATGCATTCTTCCCGCCTGATGCATGCGTCGTCGGCGGCAGTTCCATTGGCTGCGGCTGTTCGTCCGAAAGCGGACAGAACTGCGGCTGCAAATAAATCTCCTCCGGACTTTCACCGGAAACAAAAAAGGACAGCGTACTGAACCGTATCAGCACGCTGTCCTTAGTTTTAATTTTCTGAAATTCAGGCATTCTTCTGCTTTGCGTTCAATATCTCCTCGAGCTTGAGCGCAAATCGCTGTGCATTGTCCTTTGCAACAAATTCACTCTGCCATTTATTATATGCATTGTCGCGCATTATCCGTCGCTCTTCATCAGACAGAGCTGCGGCACGGCGGACAGCATCGGCAATTTCCTGTGCGGCGGGATTCTCACTCAGCAGGAATCCGTTGTCATTGTCAACTATCTCGGGCACACCGCCGACATCTGTTGCAATTGCCGGAATGCCAAAGGTATATGCCTCTACTATCGATACAGGCACACCGCCTTCGGTCTCGGTTACGGTGATGAAATGATCAAATCTGCCGCTGCCAAGCAGTTCTCTTACAGCGTTATTCGGCAGACGACCCGGAAATTCATAGCTTATGTTCGGCTTGCTGTCAAGCTTCTCTGCCGCAAGCCGCTGTACATACTCCATCTGGTCGCCGTCTCCGACATGGGTCCAGCTGACCTTGATATCATTAATAATCGACAGCGCTTCAACTATGAGCCCGACCCGCTTGAGCGGTATTACATTCGAGCAGCTGAACAGTCTGAGTGTCTCATCGGGTATGATCTCAACTTTTCCTTCGCCGTCAGCTCCAAGCACTGCAACGTGCATCTTGCCTTCGGTTACCGAAAAATGACTTCCGTAATAATCATAAGCCGCCCGGCAGGCAAGGAATACTCCATCCAGCAGTTTGTCTGCCTCCGGCTTGAACGACTGCCAGCCGTATCTGTTGCGATATTCATAGATATCGCGTCCATGTGCTCTTGCGACAACAGCAGGCGAGCCAAACCACTTTCTGCGGCGCAGCACACCATAGAGCGGAGTCATATGCCAGTAGCTGTATATGATGTCAGGCTGCCAGTTCATAGCCTTGAGCTGGCGGTGCAGATCAACTGCAAAGTTCTCTCCGGCTGCATAATAGCTGTGAGACCACGCCAGTCTGTTGGCTATTTTCTCGCCGGAGCGGAATATACGTGCACATTCGCGGTAAAACGCAGGATCAGCCAGCGCTCTGATACGGCCGGTTATTTTCTGCGTTGTGTTATTCATCTTAACCCTGATGACCTTTATTCCCTCCGGCACGACCGCTGTCTGCTCATCGACACAATTGCAGGAGGCAACAACCACCTCAAACCGCCCGGCAAGTGCCGGCAGCTCGGGCAGTATAAAGGTGCTTTCATTTATTCCGAAAGGATAATTATCTGAGATAAGCAGAAGTTTTTTCATCAGCTGCCTCCGAAAGATTTACAAAACAATACTACTTTATTATAAGCACCACCACATATATTGTCAATACACATACAATTTTGTTTTTTAAGACATATATATTGCATATTTGCTTTTTGCGTTGTAAAATAGAAATCAACAAAATGTGCGGAGGTGCTGCATATGAAAAAATTAATCGCAATTATTCTTGCTCTTCTTGCAGTCTTCGGGCTTATGAGCGGCTGCTTATTGGCTTCTGACACCAGAGAAATAGAATATGTCCCCTATGTCATTGACGAATCAGAGGATCTTCTTGCTCCGGAAACTCCTGCTGAGCCGGAAAACGATAACACCCCGGCAAACGGACCGCCGGAATCGGACGAATCTGCTGACAATGATATTTCTGCAGACACCACTACCACGACCACTACTACAACTACTGCGACTACCACCACAACAACTACTACTACAACAACTACAACTACTACAGCCGCTCAGGGAATAAAGAAAAACGGCTCGTACGACCAGCGTGATGATGTGGCTCTCTATATTCACACCTATGGATGTCTGCCGAAGAATTACATAACCAAGGCGCAGGCACGTGACCTGGGCTGGACCGGCGGCTCGGTTGAGGTATATGCACCCGGAAAATGCATCGGCGGCAGCCGCTTCGGCAATTACGAAGGACAGCTGCCCACTGCCGGCGGACGTGTGTATTATGAATGCGACATCGACACCCTCGGTGCTTCAAGCCGCGGTGCAAAACGAATAGTCTATTCCAACGACGGACTGATTTACTACACCGATGACCACTACGAGACCTTCACGCTTCTTTACGGCGAGGAATAAGGAGGATTATCATGAAGTATGTAGTTATTGACGGAAATAAGATAAATTCGAAAGAAGAGCTTCATGAGCATCTTTCGCGCGAGCTCACTCTTCCTGAATATTACGGCGGCAACCTTGACGCGCTTTTTGACTGTCTGACTGAAATCGACTATCCGGTCACCTTCACATTTGAAGCAACGGAGGAATTATCCGATGAACTCGGACAGTATGCTGTCAATCTTGCACTTGTACTGCATGATGCAAGCATAGCAAATCCCAACATCATCTTTGATTTCTCTTTTGAAGACACCGATATCTGATCGCTGTCCGAAAACAAATTTCACCACGCGGAACAGGATATGACTCTATGAAAAACGATACAACCAGCAAAAACAAAACCAAAGAAAAGAAGCTTCAGCTGAAGGCGCGCCGCCGCCATGAGCGTGTTTATTCGATTTTATGGCACCTCCTTCACCGTCCTGCAGCGGGATTTTTCCACTGCGACATTGAGCGCGCTCCGGAAACAGAAGGCAGCTGCCTTATACTCTCGAATCATAACACCGACGTAGATTTTCTCTTTCTCGGCTCAAGCTTCAAGCGGCATATGTACTTTGTTATCAGCGAGCACACCATGCAGCACGGCTTCGCATCAAAGCTTCTGCGCCATTACCTCGCTCCGATATCACGCCTTAAGGGTGCTACTGCAGCATCTACTGCAATGAATGTTATCCGCACACTTCGCAGCGGCTCAAATGTATGTATTTTTGCCGAAGGAAACCGTTCCTTCAACGGCGAAACCTGTCCGATCCTCCCTTCTACAGGCAAGCTGGCACGTTCCGCCGGCGCATCACTTATAACCTATCGCATCGAGGGCGGCTACATGGTCAGCCCGCGTTGGGCTTATTCGCTCAGACGAGGAAAAATGCGCGCACACATCGTAAATATTTATTCACCTGAGCAGCTTCGCGCAATGACTGATGACGAGATAAACGAAGCAATCAAAAACGACCTCTACGAAGATGCGTACGCCCGTCAGGCTGAATGGAAAGCTGTCTACAAAGGCAAAAAGCTCGCTGAAGGTCTTGAGCATATACTGTTCATCTGTCCCGAATGCGGCGGTATTTCAACCATTTCTACCAACGGAAGCAGAATTTCCTGCACCTGCGGCATGAGCGGAAAATATAACAAACACGGCTATATAAGCGGAACATCTTACAATACCGTACTTGACTGGGACAGATGGCAGCAGAAACGTCTGCCGGAAATCATAGACTGCGCAGGAAATGACTGTGCTGCTATCTTCTCCGATGATGACATCTCGCTTATTGCCGTTGACTCCGAACACAACTCAAGTCAGCTTGCCGCCGGAACGCTCAGCATCAGCCGCAGTGCTCTCAGCATCGCCGGACGCGAATTCCCGCTTTCAGAAATCGAAGGCAACGGTCTTGCGATATACGGTCATGCAAACATCGTATTCAATCACAACGGAATTCACTATGAGCTGAAGTCAGATAAGCGGTTCTGTGCTGTAAAGTACACCCGCGCATTCAGCTATATTACTGCTGAATCTGAAGAAACAGCTCCTGCCGGTATATAAAAACTCAGCCGGCAGTCACAGATACTGTAAAATCAATACATACCGCACCATCGGGCAGCTCCTGTGGTGCGGTATTTTCTGTCCTTGTGCAAAAAAGTCCCCTGAAAGCATATGTATGAATTCAGCCTGACAAAACTCTGCACTCTCCGGAATATCCATCCTTCTCCTGCGGAATAATAACAGCGAAAGGAGATGGGATTTTGTACAGAATTTATGCTGAATTCGACTCCCGCGAGATGGCTGAGCGTGCTGCAGACCGGCTGCGGAGCGGCGCTCCAGGACTAGGTCGGATTACCGTTCGGGCGAAGAATTCCGGTGTGCGCAGCAGCATAGGCGACAACGGTTTATTTGCAGCTGAGAGCGCATTTTTTGCCGCCGGCAATTTCTTTACCAACAGTGCATATCCGGTTGCTTCAGCACTGGGAGAAGGCAGAACCCTCAGTCACGAGCGTTATCATGACACCGCAGCGCTGCAGGAACATCTTCTCAGCGCTGAAGGTCCTGAAAGCGCTGTACAGTGCGCTGCACGGGTTCTTCGCTCATCAGGCGGCCGAAGCATAACCTTTGCAAATAACCGGAGATCATGACGCTGATTTCCTTCATTATGGTTGCCGCTGCCTTCGCTCTGATAGTCATGGCCATAGCAAGAATCGCCGGAGATATTCCGGAGGACAGATTCTGAGCCGGCGGAAGCTTTTATTACAGCTTCGTAACCTTATAAATCATTGACATAAACGGCGGTTGATGTATAATATTAATGCTTGAACTGTATGGTGGAGTGGTATGCGCTGTCAGGCTCCTCCATTCCGCCAAATAACATATTTGCCTGCCTGTTTAGGGCAGAAGATGAGGCTTTTTTATGAACGTTATAAACGGACTGAAGCAGATATATTCTGAACATCGCGAGTTCAGCCGTCAGCTTCCGACCCTTGCGAAGACAGATCTTATCAAGACCTACCGCGGAGCCGCTCTTGGCTGGGCATGGGCTATAATAAAACCTGCCATCACCATTTTCGTCTACTGGTTCGCATTTTCAATCGGGCTGCGCGCCGGCAGAGATGTTGACGGCTTCCCGTTTTTCCTGTGGCTGCTTGCCGGTATTGTCCCATGGTTCTATTTTTCTGAAATGATAACCAAGGGCAGCGAATGTATCCGAAAATACAAGTTTCTCGTCACCAAGATGAGTTTTCCGGTTTCCACAATCCCCACCTTCGTGAGTATGTCCAAGCTGTGTGCCAATCTGATACTCGTTGCGATCGCCATGGTTATATTCATTGCATTCGGAAAATTCCCTACTCTGTACTGGCTGCAGCTGCCCTATTATATTCTGTGCCAGTTTGCATTCGGCACACTCCTCACACAGGTAACAGCCGTTCTGTCGGTTCTGAGCAAGGATTTCATGAACCTGATGAAGTCGCTGGTCACTGCAACTTTCTGGCTTTCCGGCATACTGTGGTCACCTGACAATATTGATATTCCGTGGCTGCGCACCCTGCTTTCGGTAAACCCTGTTACATACATTGCCTCAGGCTACCGCAAATGCTTCGTAGCAAAGGAACCGATATGGTCCGACCCCTTCCCCACCTGTGCATTTTTCGCTGTGCTGATCGTTCTTCAGCTACTCTCAGGCTGGCTGTACGGCAAACTGCGCAAGGAACTTCCCGACGTACTGTAAGGCGGTGAGAATGATGGTCTCAAAAAAGACTGACAACAACACTGATGCCGTTATCAGAATCGAAGGCATCGGTAAAACATACAAGCTATATAAAAACCAGAAGCAGCGGCTGCTCGCTCTCTTCACCAAACGCATCAAACCGAAGAAAAAGGTCGCTCTGAAGAACATCGATCTTACAATAAACCGCGGTGAGTCAGTAGCTTTGCTTGGAAAAAACGGTGCCGGCAAATCCACTCTGCTGAAGATGATATCCGGCGTTACCTTTCCCACGAAAGGAACACTGACAACAAATGGCAGAATCGGTGCTCTGCTCGAGCTTTCCGCCGGCTTTGAGCCGGAATTCACCGGCAAGGAAAATATCTGGCTGCGCTGTTCTCTCGGCGGAATGACCAACGAGGAAATATCCGCCGTCGAGCCTAAGATAATCGACTTTGCACAGCTTGAGGAATATATCGACCAGCCTGTGCGCACCTATTCCAGCGGTATGCGCTCACGCCTTGGCTTCGCCATTTCAGTCAACATGAGCCCTGATATTCTCATCGTTGATGAGGCTCTCAGCGTCGGTGACGCAGTATTCAAGAAAAAATGCCTTGCCGCTGTCAAGGATATCATGAGCAGAGACGGCATTACATTCCTGCTTGTAACCCACTCTTCCGGTGCGGCAAAGGATTTCTGCAAGCGCGGAGTTGTCATTCACGACGGTATTGTTGCATTCGACGGTGACATCGAAGCCGCTGTTTCTTATTACGAAAACGAAGTTCTCCAGCTTGCTCCCGGTGAGACAACCGAAGACAGAAACCGCAAAAAAGCCGCTGCTAACGCAAAGGTCAGCTTTTTTACCGATAAACCCCTTTGATTTCACTAATTGAAATCCCACAGTAAATGTTCACAATTTATTCACAACTAAAAACGTTTCCAAAGCTTGGCGCCGCCTGTCTGCTGATTGACAGGGGCGCTTTTTTTAGTTATAATTTAAATTATCTGTAGTCTTATTCTGATATTTATTTTTAGAAATATAGTGTCTGCAGCACATTGCAGACCGATTTGCGTACAACTATATTGTACACGGCAAAAATCCTTTACAACTGCTTCAGCTATGGATTTTGCCTGATATGACATTATCATTCCAATCGATGATACTTGTTCAGGGGGATGTTTTTTTATGGTTCATAGACGTCTGAATATCGGTCTTATAACCAGCGGATTTCACGATGACTACTCAAACTCTGTCTGCAGAGGTGTTTCTGCGGCAGCTGAGGAGCTCGACTGCAATCTGTTTATTTTCCCATGCCGTTTTATAGATTTCAAGGAGGAATCCGATTCGATATCGCTCCAGAATCTTTCCCGGCATTACAATACCGCCGCCGGCTATGCTTCAGCTAAAAGTCTCGACCTGATAATCATCTCCACCGGCGCTATTTTCAAAGACCCGCAGTGCAATCTCGTCAAGGAATTTTTCAAATCCTTCGGCGATGTTCCGATTATTTCACTTTCCACTGAAGTGGAAGGATATCCCTACGTCCGCTGTGACGGAACTGACGGCATGGAAAGCATTGTCCGACATCTTATCCGTGCTCATTCCTGCCGCAGATTTGCTTTTGTTGCCGGTCCCAAGACGCACACCGATTCAAACGTCCGTCTGGAGACAACAAGACAGATTCTTGCAGAAAACAATATCCCTTTCTCTGAAGATAACATAGTTTATACCGATTTCTCGGAATACTGCGCTCAGCCGGTCAGCCGCTTCCTGCGCTCACACTCCTTCAGTTTTGACGCAATATGCTGTGCTAATGACGCAACAGCCAGCGCTGTCTACAGAGTACTTCAGGAAAACGGACTCAAGCCCGGAGTTGACATAATTGTAACCGGATATGATAACCTCAGCTTCGCCTCTTCCTGTATACCGGCACTCACCACCGTAAGTGCCGATGCCGCCGACTGTGCTTACCGCGCTGTAACAGCGGGAGTTGAATCTCTTCGCAAAAATGCGCCTATCCCATCTATTTCGATACCCACTTATCCCATTTTCCGCGAATCCTGCTGCGGTTCGAACTCCCTGACGCATAACAGCGACAGCGCTGCATCCACAGCACTCAAGGAAATGGACGATTACATAAGCAAATGGATCAACCAGTACGCCTCGCACGATGATCCTTCCATGCCGAGATTCATCAATTCATATTCCCGCAGTTTTCTGCGTCTTCTTTTCAACGAACTTGATGATCCTGCAGTTGAAAACATTTCATCCGACAGGCTGATTCAGCTCTTTGCCGATTTTGCTGCAAGCTGTCTGACCGACACCATGGCTTCCAATACCCTCTCTGATTTTCTCCGTCTGTCTTACCATGTTGCACTGCAGAAGTCGCATAATGAGCATATCAAGACACAGATTCACGCTCTGTTTGTCACTCTTTACCGCACACTCAACGATACCATCAATACCATCAATTATGCTCTTACAGCAGAAACACGCAACTGTATGCTGTTTGCGCACAATATTTCCCGTCACTCAATCAGCTTTGATTCTGATATGACTTCGGTTCTCACCGCAATCATGGAACAGCTTTATGACCTTGGAATTGCCCGAAGCTATCTTTACATCAGCCAGCAGCCGAGAGAAATCATTGATCCTGATGATATTCAGCCGTTCAGCAATCTCGACCTTGTTGCATATCATTACGGCAGCAGCCGCAAAACACTTATCGATAATCCCTTCAATGTACGTGCACATGAACTTATTTCCAACAGCTACACATATTCCGACAAACGCGCAACCATGTTCATCTCTCCCCTGTTCTCTGCGCATGAACAATACGGTGTGCTTGTCTGCGAAATATCCTACCACTATCTCAGCCTGTTCCAGACACTCATACATCAGATAAACTCTGAGATCGAAACCACTTTCCTTTTCAGCCGTCTGCACAGCCAGCTCGACAAAACCACCACCGAAAACAAGCTGCTCAGCAGAATGGCTACCCGTGATTCACTTACTGCCTGCTACAACCGTCTCGGTTTCTTCGAACGTGCAGGTAGTGCTGTTATCAGCCCGCTCAATGAAGGACGTCACGGCTTCCTCATTTTCTCCGACCTCAACCACCTCAAGGCAATTAACGACCACTACGGTCATGACGAGGGAGACTACGCTATCTGCTGTGTTGCAGACACCCTGCGCGACTGCCTTGGACGTTCCGGTATAGTCAGCCGTATCGGCGGCGACGAGTTTGTTGCGCTGATGATAACCGACGACCCTGACTATACCTGCGATTCGCTGAAGTCCAAGGTTCAGTCAATGCTCAGGCATCTCAGCGACAATTCCGGCAAGCCGTATCATATTACCATGAGCATCGGCATTACCGACTTTATCTGCAGCGAAGAACTTGTCCTTCAGGAACTGATAGATACTTCTGACCGTCTGCAGTATCTTGATAAACAGAACAAACCCGACAGTATCAACAAGTGACAGACCGTCAGTTTATACTGCCGGAATAACTCTTCTGAATTCACGGTGTTTGCCGCATTGTCCTTGACAAACGCGGCAAACACCATTATAATTGTAATGCTAAAAATCAATGCTACTGTGGCTCAATGGCAGAGCAGCTCACTCGTAATGAGCAGGTTGTCGGTTCGATTCCGACCAGTAGCTCCAAAAAAACAAACCGCGGAGCAGGTGTAATTCTACGCTGCTCCGCGGTTTTTCATTATTATATTTTATTACCCTTTCCATACAGCTGTACAATCAGCCGTACAGGCGGTATCTTCTTTTTTTATTCTGTCCGTGTATCATTCAGGAATACTTACCGATTCCGGCACTAACTGCACCGGCGGCAGAGATACTGCCATGTGCACATTATCGCCAAGTTCCGGAGAAACCGGCGGTATCAGTATCACATTGACCTTAGGCAGCACCGTTCTCACCAGATTCACAAAGTCACTGCGGCTTTCTGACTGTGATGCCGTACCGGCAATAAGGTATGTTATCCTGCCGCGCTTGATATAATCGGCTACTGCAAGCGCCGGATGGTCGTTATACAGTATCGTCATCTGTGCGCCCGAATCGCGGGCTATCTCATACAGATATTCGACCGTATCCAGCTTTTCACTGTCAACCTCACCACTGAGAACACTGACCACCTCAAGAGGTACTCCAGCATCCTCTGCAATGCATGCGGCTGTGCGGATAACCCTTTCGCTGCCATACTTTGCTGACACACAGGCAATATAGGGTCTTTTCTTACTCATATCATGTCGCCCGTTTCGGGCGGCACCTCCTTGAAAATAATGAGCCGTTCCCACGTAAATCAGCTCGCTTGCCTGAGCCTCCTCTCTTATCGTATTTCCACAATGTAATTATAGCACATCATATTGCAGTTTCTGTGTAGACTTTATATATAAATTGTGAACATTTTATTGCCATATGTTGTAATTTTCAATAAATAATATCCAGCGAATTCAGTTCTTTGCTTCTGATTTTGTAATCAGGCATAAGCGCCGCTGAGATCGTGTGAAAGCGCTTATCGTGAGGGAAATTGACCAGATGTATCAGTTCATGCAGCACTACACTGTCTATAATCTCCATATTCGCTCTGGCAAGGCAGAGATTCAGCGTTATCACGTTTGTTTTGACATTGCAGCTGCCCCAGCGCGATGTCATTTTTCGTATTTTCAGCGCAGGAAACGGTGGTTTGAAATCCTTCAGCAGAGGATACATACGCTGGAGCGACTGTTCGAACAGCGACTGTGCCTGCTTTCGCAGAAATCTCTCTAGAATTTCTGTCACAAGCTCCTCATTTTCCGGCTCTGCTGCTGTTACCGCAACGCCTGTACGGTCAGCTGTAAACCGGCAGGTATTACGCCCGCCGGCAGCAACAGTCAGTGGATACACATGACCGCAGATCATCACGCCGCCGCCATTGCGTGCCCGTGGGCGTGACGCATGCTTCTGTTCGCGGAGTTTTTTCATTTTGTTTATCCATTCAATATGACCGGATATCATACCCCGGACATCTGCCAGCGGAACACGCACCGGAGCGGATATCTGCACGCAGCCCTCATCATCCACTCTGAGGTGTATTCGTCTGATGTTCTTCCGGGTAAGTACAAACTCAGGAAGCCCGCCGGATGCCGGATAGAGTTTAGCTTTGCTCATAATATCTCCTTATAATATAAAACATATTATATGTGGTTGAACTGACTGTCATGGTATGTTATAATACGTCAGCCGGCAGTATACGATATGCTTTAATACACGCTCTGCTGCCGCCTGATACCATATATATAGCATAGTTTTGTCGTTTAATTCAATAATTTTGCACTATTTTCACAATAATGAAGTGTGTGAAAGAATTTGCTTGACGGACTGGATTTATTGTGCTATACTTATTACACCTCGAAAAAGGGTGTTTTTTTTGCGCCCTAAAATCTGGTTATTTTATTAACCGAGGGAGGCTGATTGTGCCGTCGGACGACCTTTACCCCACGGTGTCCGTCAGCGCAAAATTTATTCCGTATACGGAGGTGCCGAAATGAGAGTCAAGATCACACTGTCCTGCACTGAATGCAAGCAGCGCAATTACAACACTGTCAAGAACAAGAAAAACGATCCTGACAGACTTGAAATGAATAAGTATTGCCGTTTCTGCAAGAAGCATACCGTGCACAGGGAAACCAAGTAAGGAGGCCGTTGCAATGAGCGAATCCAAGAAGGATATCACCAAGACTGAGGCCACCAAGAACGAAACCAAAAAGGCTTCCGACAAAAATGGTAATGGTGTTTTCCAGCGCATTGGTAAGTTCTTCCGCGAGTTCCGCAGCGAAATCAAGAAGATTTCCTGGCCGACCTTTGCAGAAGTCGTCAAAAACACTATTATAACTCTGGTTGTTGTCGCTATCTTTGCAATCGTTATCGGTCTGTTTGACTGGGGTGTCAGCAGCCTGCGCGATTGGGCGATCACAAGCGTTCAGGAGAATGAGATTGTAAACGATGTCGATGTTTCTGACACCGATGCTGTTCTCGTAACTCCTTCTGATGTCACCCTTTCCGGCGGTGACGTCACTGCTGAGTAATTCAGCAATCAAAGCAACTTAGTTTTCCAGAAAGGGGTTGACCAGCTTTGTCCGATATCGGAGAGGCCCGCTGGTATGTCGCACACACCTATTCGGGCTACGAAAATAAAGTAGCGTCAAACCTTCAGCTCGTCGTTGAAAACCGCGGTATTCAGGACCTTATTCAGGAGGTCTGCGTTCCTACAGAGATCGTTACCGAGGTCAAGGACGAGAAAAAGCGCGAAGTTGAGCGCAAAATCTTCCCGGGCTATGTTCTGGTGAAGATGGTGCTCACCGACGAGACATGGTACATCGTCCGCAACACTCGCGGCTGCACCGGCTTTGTCGGTCCTGAATCAAAGCCTATCCCTCTGACTGACGAAGAGATCATCAAGCTTGGAATCGGCGGCGCACATACAGTTGAGCTTCCTTACGAGGTGGGCGATTCTGTAAAGATCGTCAACGGTCCGCTTGAGGGCTGCATCGGTATAGTCAACGAGATAGACACTGAAAAGAACAAGGTCAATGTCACTGTCAGCATGTTCGGTCGTGAGACTCCGGCTGAGGTTGATATTGAAGACGTTGTTCCCATCGACTGATCATAATAATTCGCGGCACACGCCGCTGATTATGTGAATGTCACACATTCACGGGGTACAGAAAACTGTGCCCGTGGGAGGATGGGCACAAGATGCCCTTCCGCCATCTACCACGAATTTTGGAGGTGCACTAAATTGGCTCAGAAAGTAACTGGCTACATCAAACTGCAGATTCCTGCAGGCAAAGCAACACCCGCTCCGCCGGTAGGTCCGGCACTCGGTCAGCACGGTCTTAACATCGTGCAGTTCACGAAGGATTTCAACGAGCGTACCAAGAATGACATCGGTCTTATCATTCCGGTTGTTATCACTGTTTACGCAGACCGTACCTTCTCCTTCATCACCAAGACCCCGCCCGCACCCGTTCTCATCAAGAAGGAATGCGGCATCGAAAGCGGCTCTGGCGCTCCCAACAAGAACAAGGTTTCCAAGATCACCAGAGAGCAGCTCAAGAAGATTGCTGAAATTAAAATGCCCGACCTCAACGCTGCGAATATCGATACTGCTATCAGCATGATCGCCGGTACAGCACGAAGCATGGGCGTTGTCGTCGAGGACTAATCGTCCCCGGTGGGAGGACATTCTCCGATTTAACCACTTTACGGGAGGAATATTGACTAATGAAACACGGTAAAAAATACCAGACAGCTGCCAAGCTGTATGATAAAGTAAAGAATTACGATGTTGCTGAGGCTCTTGACCTCGTAACAAAGACCGCATCCGCTAAGTTCGACGAGACCGTTGAGGTTCACGTCAAGCTGGGTGTCGATGGCCGTCACGCAGACCAGCAGGTCCGTGGTGCTATCGTTCTCCCCAACGGTACCGGTAAGTCTGTCCGCGTTCTTGTTATCTGTAAGGAAGACAAGTTCGAGGCTGCTAAGGAAGCTGGCGCAGAGTACGTCGGCAACGATGAGTACATCCAGAAGATTCAGCAGGAAGGCTGGATGGAGTTCGATGTTCTCATCACCTCTCCTGACATGATGGGTATGGTCGGTCGTCTCGGTAAGGTTCTCGGTCCCCGTGGTCTTATGCCGAACCCCAAGGCTGGCACTGTTACCCCTGATGTCGGCAAGGCTGTTCGCGAGGCTAAGGCTGGTAAGATCGAGTATCGTCTCGACAAGACCAACATTATCCACTGCCCGATCGGCAAGGTTTCCTTCGGTGCTGAGAAGCTCCAGGAGAACCTCGACGCTCTTATGACTGCTATCAACAAGGCTAAGCCTGCAGCAGCAAAGGGTCAGTACATCAGAAGCTGTGTCGTAGCTGCAACCATGGGTCCTGGCATCCGCATCAACCCCGCTAAGGTTACCATGACCTTCGCTCAGTAATCTGAATCGAATAGTTTTCGAAATAATTTGCGCCGTGGTATTGACATCACGGCGCAAATGTGTTATTATATCATTGTTGCGGTAATTTATTACCGTCATCCGTAGACAGCAGGTGCTTTGTCCTAACCGATCTTACGATCAGCCTGCCGAGGAGTGCATTTAATAAAGTAACATTGCTTTTATTATGCCTTTTCCTCATTCTGCGGAAAAGGCTTTTGTTTTTGCTTGATATTCTTATTCAGGAGGTGAAATTGAATATGCCTAGCAAAGCTATACTTGAACAGAAGCAGCAGATCGTTGCTGAACTCACCGAAAAGCTGAAGGATTCCATTTCCGGCGTTATCGTTGAGTACAAGGGTATCACCGTTGATGCTGACACAAAGCTCCGTCGTGAGCTCCGTGAGGCTGGTGTTGACTACCGCGTAGTTAAGAACACCCTTCTTAAGCGTGCTGCTCAGGAGGCTGGTATCTCCGGCTTCGAGGATGTACTTGAAGGAACCACTGCTATCGCAATCGGTACCGACTATACTTCCGCTGCAAGAATCATCAATGATTACATTGAGAAGTCCAGAAGCAAGACCTACAAGATCAAGGCTGGTTACTACGAGGGTAAGGGTATCTCCGTTGAGGAGGTTGTCGCTCTCGCTAAGATCCCCAGCAAGGAGGCTCTGCTTTCTCAGCTGGCTTGCGCACTCAACGAGGGTGCTCATATGCTCGCTGTCGCTCTCAACGCTCGTGCAGAGCAGCTTGAGAATGCTTAATTTCGTACAAACTAAAAAAATTCTAAACACATTTATATGGAGGAAAAAACCATGTCTGAGAAGATTATGAACATCCTTGAAGAGATCAAGGGTCTTAACCTCATGGAGGTTAAGGAGCTCGTAGACGGTATCTGCGAGACTTTCGGCGTTTCCGCTGCTGCTGCTGTTGCAGTTGCTGCTCCTGCTGCTGGCGCTGCTGCTGCTGAGGACGAGAAGACTGAGTTCGACGTTATCCTCAAGGCACCGGGTGCAAACAAGATCAACGTTATCAAGGTTGTCCGTGAGATCACCGGTCTCGGCCTTAAGGAAGCTAAGGAAGTCGTTGACGGCGCTCCGAAGCCCGTTAAGGAAGGCGTTTCCAAGGCTGACGCTGAGGAGATCGCTAACAAGCTTAAGGAAGCTGGCGCAGAGGTCGAGGTTAAGTAATTTAGCCCCTACTAAAGCAAACTACCCCAGTCGCCTGACGGCGGCTGGGGTTTCGTTTATTTAATTCTAACGCAGGAACAGCATCTGACAGTGCGGTTTCTGCGTTCTTATTGTTCTTTTTGAGTTTATCGATTTGAATCTCTGAATCACCATCTTGACTACTCATTGTACACTTTGCTATAACTAGCATAAATCTATGATGACGAAACAGCAGCAGTATCTTTTCACCGTCAGTAAGATAGATGGCTGTCATATTTCTCAGCCTGCCCATTTTCTCTCTTTCGACACCCATTTCCGACCTCTTATTTCTCACCCACAAACAGCAGGTGATTTGTAGCGCCGAGCAGCTCGGGCTTTTCGCAGCGGTAGAAATGATAGCGCAGATACTGCTGATAGCTTTCATCATCCATAGCGTTGATGCGCTCCGACATCAATTCGCTGAAGCCATCAGCCGCGACCTCATGGAGGAGCTTCACCCCGCTGTCAGCAAGCATTTTTCTACATTCATCTACATTGAAGAAAACAAACGGAAAATCATTTAGCTTAAAGCTCTCCTTGTCGTAATCCCCGCCCGCAAAATAATCTCCGTCATACATCAGCTCGGTCATAAACACCATATCGTTGCTGATGAAAGCAAAGAACACCTTGCCGCCCGGCTTGCAGACGCGCAGTGCTTCAGCTATACAGCGCTGGCGGTCTGCCTCGCTGTGCAGATGATAGAGCGGGCCAAAGAGCAGGACTGCATCAAACGATTCGTCAGCATAGCGCGACAGATCAAGTGCATTGCCCTGTACAAGGTCTATTTTATCCTCTGGTGTCAGCTTTTCGCGGAAGGCTTTTATATTATTCTCAGCAAGCTCAAGGGCGCACACCTCATGCCCCTTTCGCGCAAAATAAAGGCTGTATTCACCTGCGCCTGCTCCGATATCGAGTATCCGTCCATGCATAGGCAGATATTTTTCGATGTAATGCACAGCGGTCAGAAACTCCACTCTTGCCGCCCTTGAATGATTCAGCCGGGTATTTTCATTGAAGTATTCGTAGATTTTCTGCACCTGCTCGGCTTCGTCCTTTATGCTGTATATTTCGTTGATATCCATATTATCACCACTTTCGTTTTTATTTCAACTCTACAATCCAAGCTGAAAAAGCAGCTGATGATGAACCGCTGCATCACCTTTTTTGATACTGCTCACAGACCGTTCACCGCCAGCGATAAGTGCCGGTGCAAAGCAAAATATCTCATTTATTTCAAGCTTTCCGAGTTTCGCTACCGCCTGTCTGTACAGCTCTGAATCAAATATCTCTGACATAAGCGCTTTATTATCCGCTGTCACATTAAAAAAATCAGCAAAGCTGTAAGACAGCACTTCTACTTTTCGGTTGTGGATATCCAGCAGGCAGATATCGTCCTCGTTTTCATCAAGCCGGCGGTAGTATAAAATATTTCCGAACGCCGTTACCATTATCGGAATTTTGCTGTGATCCTCTCTGCCGAGCCATGTATACAGCGATGGCATATACCGCACCGGATCAATTATCTTCAGCTGACCGTCTCCGCAGGAACAAAAGCCATGCGTTTTCCAAAACAGGATAAGCTCGGCTGGCACAAGCGGTGACATATCTCTCAGGTAATCTTCTCCCGGTATTATCGGATTATTATCCAACGGAAACTGCTTCAGAAATTTATCAAAAAGCTTAAGCTCATTCATATTAGAACCTTCCGCTAAATTAAGGCTTATTGCTGCTTCTCCTCCATACGGTAGAAGTCATAGACCTTCTGGGCGGCAGCCAAGTTCATACCCTTCACCTCGGCGAGCTGTTGTACTGATGCCTTTTTTACTGCTGTGATGGTCTTGAAGTGCTTCATCAGCTCGCGGGCGCGGGTCTCTCCTATGCCCTCGATGCGCATCAGCGACAAGCCCTTCATCGACTTGCTGCGCTGTGCCCGGTGGTAGGTTATGGCGAATCGGTGGACTTCCTCCTGAATGGTGGAAACAAGCGTGAATACCGCGCGCGTGCCTGAGATGGCAATCTCGCCGCCGTCAGCAGAGATTGCACGTGTGCGGTGCTTATCGTCCTTGACCATGCCGAAAACAGGAATATCCAGACCGCTCGCTTCAATAAGCGGTTTTATCGCCGCAACGTGTCCGGCACCGCCGTCAAGCAAAATAAGGTCAGGCAGTCGCCCGAAGCCTGTGCCCTCATCTTTATGCTCGTGGTATTCAGATATTCTGCGGCAGATGACCTCTCTCATTGAGCCGTAGTCGTCCTGTCCGGAAACTGTACGTATCTTGAATCTTCTGTAAGCCGATTTAAGCGGCAGTCCGTCTTCAAACACCACCATACCGGCAACATTGTTTTCGCCTGCAGTGTTTGAGATATCGTAAGATTCGATATACTCAGGTGCGCGCGAAAGACCGAGCAGGCGGGCGAGCTCGTCTACCGCAGCTGTATGACTGCCCAACTTGCCGCGGGGATTTGCAAGATGCTCCGCCGCATTCTGACGGCACATTTCCACAAGCTGTGCTGACTCGCCTTTCTGCGGAAGGAAGATGCTTACCTTGCGCCCTGCCTGCTCACTGAGCATACGCTCAAGCAGTACAGAATCCTCGACCGTGCCATCAACGGCAACACGGGGCGGTATTCGCTGGCGAATGGAATAAAACTGAAGAATAAGCTGTGCGCGGGTATATTCCATATTTGATACATCTCCGAGCGCAAACGCCTCACTGTCGACCATGCGTCCGCCAAGGAAGCGGAACACCATAGCGCAGGCATCGCTGCCGCTCTGGGCTATTGCAAAAACGTCCTGCTCAGCAACCTTTGTCATGACTACCTTCTGACGGTCGCTCATCTTGCGCAGTGCCGTTATCCGGTCACGCATTTTGGCCGCTTTCTCAAATTCGAGATTCTCTGCATATTCCTCCATACGCTCGGTCAGACGCTTTATGCTGTCGGTTGTACCGCCGCGCAGAAAGTCAACAGCATCGTCAACGGCTTCCTTATACTCTGCCGGACTTATACGACCGCGACAGATACCCATGCACTGCTTTATCGAGTAATTAAGACACGGTCTTCCCTTCCCCAGCTCCTGCGGAAAACGCTTACGGCAGGAAGGCAGGCGAAACACCTTGAGTGCTTCATCTATCGACTGTTTGACTGCACTGGCACTTGTATAAGGTCCGAGATAGGTTGCGCCGTCATCGCCTATCTGCTTTGCTGCGCTGATTCGGGGATAATCCTCATTGGTTATACGGATATAATGATAACCCTTGTCGTCCTTGAGCAGGATATTATACTGCGGCTTATGAAGCTTGATGAGGTTGCACTCGAGCACGAGGGCTTCGTATTCCGAATCGGTGATGATATAGTCGAAATCATTGACGTGCTCGACCATCTTGCGCACCTTGCGGTTATGCCCCTCCTGCGAGCCGAAATACTGACTCACGCGATTTTTCAGCGCCTTCGCCTTGCCGATGTATATTATCTTGTTTGTATTGTCTTTCATTATATATACACCCGGGCGCAGAGGCAGTTTCATTGCCTTTCTGCGCAATGCGGGCAGTTTGGGATTTTCGGCCATAATTTTCTCCTTGTAATGAGACTGTAAATAAGTTGTGTAAATTTTGGTTTATGCGATTAAGCGCAGGCAGATTAAAAGTTTCGTCCACCTTTTCAAAGGTGGCAGGTCGAGGGCAGCGCCCTCGTGGAGTTTGAGGCAAAGCCTCAACTTCTCATCGAAAAAG
>JAZNOP010000084.1:0-9669 GCA_045580875.1 Acutalibacteraceae bacterium | reverse complement strand
TATCTCCGGTCGGCTGACCTCGCCGATTGATATCCGGCTCGGATCTAAGCTATGGGCTCTCACTGCAGCTTCTCAGCTTTGCTGACCTCGCCGATATAATTCCGGCGAGGATTCAGGTTTGGTGCGGTCGGTGCGGAAATTTTCCGCATGGCACTTTACGAGAAGCGCTGTTCAGTGGCTTAAGCGTGTCCGAATTATCCGGAGGCTTTGATTTAAGGCCGACGGATACAATTCGGACGTTTAACAGCGGCTCACTTTCTTAGCCGCTGTTAAACTGATAAACCAAAATTTATCTTACTCCATTTGCTTTTCCTCCGGCGGTGGGGAGTAAACACTTATTCACTATTCACCATTCACTTTTCACTAAAAAAGCCGCCGCGGCGGTTATCTTACCCCCATATCGCGAACAGGTAGATGTTGTAAAAGCTGTAGAATATGAATCCGGCGATGATGATGCAGATTATCGGCACGACGATGATTGCTCTGCTGACAAATGACAGCGCCTCATTCCTGTCAATCGGATCATGCATCATGCGGTAAAGTCCCCTGTGACGGCGGGCGAGAGGAACAACCTGCACAAACCATGCAGCCGCCTTCGGGAAAATGCAGCTGAGAATATTTGCCGCAAGAATGTATATGAGAATCCACAGAAAATGGTAGCTGACCCTCTGGTCGATGTCAATCTGACTGCCGCCGGCAAGCTGATTGCTCATGCTTATGTAGCTCAGCACTATCTGCGTCAAGGCTATAGCAGCGCCGATTATCGAAAGCAGCGCGCCGACCTTTCGCGTTGTATTCAGATCCTTTGTCTGGATTCCGTTCTCGTCAGAGCCGTTTGCAAGCCTGATGTCGAGTGCAGTCTCCTCAGCCTTTTCGGGAGAAACAGGGTCGGGCAGGCGCTCATAGCAGGAGATGCACATTCTGGTGTGTGCGCTGTATTCGGTGCCGCACTTGGGACAGACACGCACCATGCGTACCTGCTTCTTTTTCTTTGCCGAAGTGTTTCCGTAGGTCGCCGCAGCGCTGCCGTCAGAGACATAATCGCCGCTGCTGCCGTTATCCTCAGCCGGTTTGTCAGCCGATACCGTACTCCTCTGCGACTGCAGATACTCTTCCCAGTTATCCATTTATTTATCCCCTTTTTCTTTTATTCATTGTGAATAAAACTCCGCAAATCCGGCAGAGATTATCCATGCTACGATTATAACAGAGAACAGGGCGGCGGACAAGGTGTAATTCATTCTGTTAAAGCAATGAATTACACAAAAACAGCACGTTTGCAGGCTCTATCGTTCAGATGAGCAGTAACACACGCGCTCCAGCGGCATATCATGTTATCAAGGCACCTGAAAAGCAACACACCAAAAGGAGATCTGCTTGTATGTGGACTTATGACAAAAAGCTACAGTTTCCCGTGAGGATAAAGAACACAAATCCGGCTCTCGCCAAGGCAATTATCACCCAGTACGGCGGACCGGACGGTGAACTGGGCGCCTCTCTGCGATATCTCAGCCAGCGCTTCGCCGCCCCCTTTCCGGAGGTAAAGGCAGTGCTCAACGATGTCGGTACGGAAGAACTCGGTCACCTCGAGATGATCGGCGCGATAGTGCATCAGCTTACCCGATGCCTGAACGAGGATCAGATAAAGAAGAACGGCTTCGATGCCTATTTTGTTGACCACACCAACGGCGTGTACCCCTCCTCTGCCGCCGGTGTGCCGTGGATGGCATCGTATATCCAGTCGAAAGGCGATATAATCACCGATCTTCACGAAAACCTCGCTGCAGAGCAGAAGGCGCGTGTCACCTATGATAACCTGCTGCGCATCAATGACGACCCAGATGTGCGCGAGGTTCTCAAATTCCTGCGCGCCCGCGAGGTAGTGCATTACCAGCGCTTCGGCGAAGCTCTGCGCATCGCGACCGACCGGCTCAATGAGAAGAATTACTACGCAATCAACCCCGGTTTCGACAAGTGCCAGTATCAGGCACCCGGCATGAACGCGCGGTAACTCGGGATTCACGCCTGAAACAGACGAAAACAGCCTGCTTTTGCCAGTGCGGCGGCAGGCTGTTTTTATTGCATCTTGACATCTTCTTTGGCAGGTGTTAAACTGAATGCATCACAGAAAGGCAGGTGAACAGCTTTATGAAGACCTTATTCTTGATGAAAATTGGAAGTAATGCTGTTCGCGCACTCTGCACAAGGTAGGCATCCCTGCATCTGTTCGTACAGTAAATCCTTGCACTTCCGGTTTTTCGGGGGTGCTTTTTGTTTTACGAAAGGAATTATTCACAATGAATATAAAGATAGTGGATTTTACAGAAGAACTGCTGCCTGCCGCCCGACGTCTGGCTATGGAAAACTACGCAGAGGAATGCGAGGTCGTGCCGGCGCTCGCCTGTCAGAATACCGCTTTGCCGCCTTTTTTCGATGAACTGGCAAAAAACGGACTTGGAGCGGCGGCGGTCGACGGAGATGATCTGCTGGGATTTCTCGGCGCATACGGTCCGTGGGAGCCGGTGTTCTGTACGCAGAATGTGCGCGGAGTATTCTCACCACTGCACGCTCATGCGGCGGTCAGGGATAACCGCGTGAGGATATATCAGCGTATGTATCAGGCGGCGGCGGAAAAGTGGGTCGGAGCAGGCGCGGCAAGTCACGCTGTTACGCTCTATGCCCACGATACAGCCGCAAACGAGGCTTTCTTCATGTACGGCTTCGGAGTGCGCTGTCTTGATCTGATCCGCACAGTTGAGAAAATTAATCACCCGACTGCGGAAAACTGCGTCTGCTTTGAACTGCCTGCCGACCGTCAGTGTGAGCTGCGCGCCATGCGCCACAGCCTCTCTGACCACCTTGCGCAGAGCCCCTGCTTTATGAAAGACCTGCCCGGGGATATAGAGGGCTGGATCGGCAAAAAGGAAAAGAATCCGCCGCGCACCTTTGCAGCGCAGGTCGGCGGCGTAATTGCTGCGTATATCGAGATGAAGCCGGAGGGTGAGAATTTCGCCTGCTGTGTGCCAGATATGCTCAACATCTGCGGAGCTTACTGCCAGCCGGAGTTCAGGGGAAAGGGCATAATGCAGACACTGCTTGATTATGCGCTGTCGGCTCTGCGCGCGGAAGGATACAACCGGCTTGGTGTCGACTGCGAGAGCTTCAATCCCACTGCACTGAATTTCTGGAGAAAGCATTTTGAAGTCTATACCCACAGCGTTGTGCGGCGGATTGACGAAAATGCCGTGAACGTAAAATAGCGTGATAATTCATCAATAAAGAAGAAAGACCTGCTTCGGAAATAACGGGGCAGGTCTTTTGCTGTGCATGACGTCATCTGCCGCCGGCTGCAGTTATCCGGAAAATTTTTGAAAATTGCATTGACAGCGTAACATTGTTATGCTATCATATCACCGTAACATTGTTACACTGATAAAAGGAGGTCTGGATATGCAGTTTGACGATGAGAATCTGATTTCAAAAAAGAAGCTTCTTGAAAAATATTCCATCTCATACGGCGCGCTTTACCGCTGGAAGAGAAAAGGTCTGATTCCTGAGGAGTGGTTCATCAAGAAATCAACCCCCACAGGGCAGGAGACCTTTTTCCCGAAGGATCTTATCACAGAGAGAGTCGAACTGATAATCTCTACCAAGGAAGAAATTCTGCTCGATGACCTGGCACAGAAGATTTCCGGCGAAGCTGAAAACAGCGCAAAAATTGTTATTGATACGGTTTTTGGCGAAAAAAGTTTTTATATAAAAGACATCAGAAGTATAAAGAAAATACTCGGAAACGGTGAATGCACCGATCTGAGCGCAATGCTTGACTGACGAATTTCTATAATCTGACAATAACTCAACTGTAAAGGAGAATCAATCATGGATATGAATATTTCCGGTTCAGGCAGGTTGACTGCCGGCGAATACGATGTGATCAGTATAAGCGGCAGCGCTGCTTCAGAGGGTCTTATCCGCTGCAGGGGTATGCGCTGCTCAGGCTCTTTTTCGGGCAATTCGGACATTGAATGCGAGGGCGATATGCGTGTCTCAGGCTCTTTCAAAAATGCGAAAACTGTGAAAGCCGGTGGATTTTATGTTTCCGGAAGCGCGAAAAACGACGGAGATGTGACCGCAGATGAGGTCGGTATTTCCGGCAGCTTCAGAACAAAAGGCAATCTCAGAGCTGCTGAAATCAGGATTTCAGGCGGTGCAAAAATCAGCGGTGACGTCGAGGCGGAAAACGCCCGTATCTCCGGCGGCATCGTCTGCGGCGGTCTTATCAACGCAGAGCAGCTGTATGTCGATATAGCCGGCAGCAGCTCATCAGCTGTGGTAAGCATCGGCGGCAGCAGGATTGTAATTGAGAAAAGCCGCAGAATCTTCAGCGGTCTGTTCGGAAGCAGAATGGCTCACTTCACCGTAACAGACGCCATCGAGGGTGACGACATAGAAATAGAGCACACCAGTGCGAAAAGTGTGAGCGGACGGTGCGTGAAGATCGGCGACGGCTGTGAGATCGAGGTTGTTCAGTACACCGAAAATGCTGACATTTCTCCGAAAGCAAAGGTCGGCAAGGTGGAGAAAATATAAATCATCACATATTATTCATAAATAAGTAATTACATCGGCTTGATTTTTGTAGAATATGCCTATATAATAAGGGCGCGTAAACTGCAGAAATCAAGGAGATAAAGTATGGATAATAAAAATTACACCTGCGAAAGCGCCTTTGAGGCGGTGGCAAATATAGTTGCCGGCTGGAATCTGGGCAACACCCTCGATGCAACAAATCACACCCTTGACGGCGGTCCTATTGTGGGCGGTCCGGAGGCTTACGAGACAGCATGGGGCAATCCGCTGACAACGCGTGAGATGCTCGCTGAAATAAAGAATGCCGGATTCAATGCGGTGCGCCTGCCGGTCACATGGAATCATCATTTTGACAGCGGTTATAACATCGACAGCCAGTGGATGGACCGCGTACAGACCATTGCCGACTGGATTCTCTCGCTCGATATGTACTGCATCATCAACACCCATCACGACGGCGGCTGCCGCTCGTGGATAGGCGCTTCGGCTGAGACCTACGCGAGGGTGGGCGACGGTTTTGCGCGGCTGTGGGAGCAGATTGCCGACCGTTTTGCCGACTATGGCGAAAGGCTGATATTCGAGGCGGTCAACGAGCCGCTAAACGATGCCGGCGAGTGGAATTCCACCCGTCAGGCGGATTACGATGCGGTTATGATGTACAACCAGCGGTTTGTCGACACAGTGCGCAGCCGCGGCGGTTACAACAAATGCCGCAACCTGATGGTCATGCCCTACGCAGGAGCTCACTCAAACGAGCGCCTTTCCGGATTCTCCATGCCGGAGGACAGTGCGGAGGGTCACCTTATCCTGCAGGTTCACAATTACGATCCGACCGGCTTCTGCTGGCGCAATTCCGACCAGCCGCCCATGCGTGACTGGTGGGGCGACGAGGCTGACATGGAGCTGCTCTACGGCTCGATGCGCGACATTGCGGCACACGCTGAGCGCTTCGGTGTGCCGGCTGTGATAGGCGAATTCGGCGTTGAATCAAAAGACAACGACCCCGAGAGGGCGAAGTATGCCTATCATTTCGCAAAGAGCGGCGCCGAGGTGGGCATAAAGTGCTTCTGGTGGGACTGCGGACACTTCTCCATTTTAGACCGCGTCAACTGCCGTATCTCAAGCCCTGACGTCGCGCGGGCTCTGACAAAATACGGCGAGAGCTGATTGAAAACCGATACGGTTATTTAATTAGAATATTCAGCGGAAAACGACCTGACCTGCGCATGGCTGTGTGTATCCTCAGCGGGATACAGAAAAGCAGAAAGCGCGGAAAAACGGCAGAAGGGGCGGAGAGAATGAAAGCCTTGCAGAGTTCATTACAGCGAATTTCACAGCGAAATTCGCAGAATGCACCTCAGAAAGCTTCAGAGAAAAGCTCGCGGCGCAGAGTGGTCAGTCCGGCGGCGGTGGCTTTTGCCGCCTACACGCTGCTGATGGTGTGGCTGCTCTTCGGTCAGAGGGAGGCAAACCTGCACGCGGGCGATTATCTCAGCCGGGTTGCCGGAAACTGCATTCTTGTGCCGATGCGGACCACGGTTAATTACATTCGTGATCTGTTTTCGGGAGACAGCGGAAAGATTCGTCAGGCGGTCATAAACCTCGGCGGCAACATAGGAATGTTCCTGCCGCTGGGCTGCCTGCTGCCGCTTGTTTTCCGGCGGATAAACACCTGCCTGAAGGTTATCGCCGCAACCGCGCTGATAATCACAGCGGTCGAGCTGGTGCAGCTTTTCACGCTGCTGGGAGTGTGCGATATCGACGACCTGATTTTCAATATCACAGGCTCGGCGGCAGGCTTCGGTCTGCTCCGGCTGGCGCAGAAGATATTCAGCCGGAGAGAGATTTGATTCTGTCTGATTGCAGAGTACAATTACTGACAGTGTGACGAAGAAAATGTGGATAACTCCGCGTGTTCCGGCATGGTATACCGGAAGCTTTTCCGTACAGAATTATCTGAGAGACGATACAGGTAAAACGGGCTGTGCTGCGCTTGAAGCCATCTGACCGACATCTGTTTTCAGAGACAACAATTGCCGGTAATAACAGCCGGAATGTGATAAAAAAGAAACCGCCGTCAGGCAGAAGCGAAGGTGCTTCCATCTGACGGCGGAGTTTTTATTTATTGATTATTATAGATAAAATACAGTGAAAAATATGCGCATCAGTCTATCTTCAGAATGAGCTCAAGAACACGTCTTGCGCACACCTCAAGGTCAGCGCGTGTGAGTGCGCCCATCTCCATTGCGCGTCTGACACGGTCGGGGAAACCGCAGGCCATCTTTATGTCATTGCCGGCAAGAATCTCCTTGTAGTGCTCGCCGCGGTTCCACCAGTCGGTGCAGACCACGCCCTTGTAGCCCCATTCGCCGCGCAGGATATCCTCGAGCAGCTCGCGGCTTTCAGATGCGCGGTGACCGTTTATGGCGTTGTAGGACGACATGATCACCCACGGGTCGGCTTCCTTTACTATCATCTCGAAGCCCTTGAGATAAATCTCGCGGAGAGCTCTTTCCGACAGGCGGGAATCGCTGTGCTTGCGGTTGGTCTCCTTGTTGTTGCAGGCGAAATGCTTGACGGTTGCGCCTACGCCCTGCGACTGTATGCCGGAGACCATCGCGCCGCCGAGTCTGCCGGTGAGGAACGGGTCTTCGGAATAGTATTCAAAATTTCTGCCGCAGAGGGGATTGCGGTGGATATTTACTGCCGGTGTCAGCCAGACCGAGAGGTTGTTTTCCTTGAGCTCTCTGCCGCCTGCTGCGCCCACCTGACTGACAATGTCATAATCCCATGTCGAGGCGAGAAGTGTTGCACACGGCCATGCGGTGGTGCAGACGCCGCAGTCCTCGTTTATGCGCACGCCGGCAGGTCCGTCGGCGGTCATGATATTGGGGACGTCGAATTCGGGCAGATTTCCGAAGCCGAAGGTGTTTGCAACACCGGTGTTGGGCTGTCCGCCGACAAGGCTTATCAGGTCGTCGTCGCTTAGCAGCGCCATCATGTCATCGAGCGATGCTTTGCCCTCTGCAACCTGCATGAGGGTGATTTCGGGCACGGGTGCGAGTCCCTTGAGAAGCTTGCCGCTCTCGCCCCTTATCTCAGGCGCAATTGCCTCCTCGCTGCCGGGAATCATCTTCTCAAAGATACACTCGTTTATGTCGTGAGGCTCGGAGGTGGGCAGAGTCTCGAAGGTGCCGTCGGCAAGCAGGCGCTTCTCAAGGCTGGTGGGTACGAGCTTTGCCGAAAGCTGACGGACTGTCTGTGTTTCATTGACTACAACAGAAAAATCAGCCTTCACAACATCTCGCACGCTTGTTCCGACGTAGACAGCGTAGGTGCCCTTTTCGAGCACATAGGCGGATTTTGCGATTCTGCCGAGGTCGTCGTAGGAAGCCATGTCATTTCTGTCGAATTGCAGAACAATCTCCTGCGATTCGCCCGGCTGCAGCAGAGCCGTTTTTGCGAAGGCACGAAGCTCCTTTGCCGGCTTCATTATAACTCCGTCCGGAGAGCCGGTGTAAAGCTGAACAGTTTCTCTGCCGGCGGCGCTGCCTGTGTTTGCAACTGTGACGCAGGCGCAGACCTCGCCGTTTTCCTCCCATGCGCGCAGACCGGTCAGCGCGAAGGTGGTGTATGAGAGACCGAAGCCGAAGGGGTAGCAGACCTTTTCTGCCGCGCCGGGTATGGTCTCGAAGTAGCGGTAGCCGACGTAGACGTCGTCGGTGTAATCGACATAATCGAAGTCTTCGTGGAAATTTTCGGTGGAAGGATAGTCCTCTATGCGCTCAGCGAAGGTGTCGGGCAGCCTGCCGGAGGGGTTGACTATGCCGGTAAGAATCTCTGCAGCTGCGAGACCGCCCTCCATGCCGCCCTGCCACATGACCAGCGCGGAGCTGATGGAGTCGTCATTCTTTATCCATGATGTGTCGATGACTCCGCCGATGTTCAGCACCGCAACAACGCGGTCAAACTGCGCTGTTACGCGGGCTATCATCTGCTTTTCTTCCTTTGTGAGATAGAAATCGCCATCGGGGAATACCTCACCGCAGATTTTTGGCATGGTCATTCCTGCCATCCACGGGAGATTCTCCCAGTTGCACTCAATGCTTGAGCGGTCCCAGCCCTCGCCTGAGAATCGGCTGAGGACAATTATTGCCGTGTCAGTAAACCGGCGCGCGCCGCTGACCAGCGCTTCGTCAAGCTCAGGCTCAGCGAGCATTCCAGGCTGCGCGCCGGCGGCATACTGCGCGGAGACGTATTCTCTGTAATAATCGGCAGCCGGCTCATAAACCGGTACGCCGAGCTCGCGAAAGCCCTCGCAGAGACTGCGCACGTAGGCTGTTGTGACGTCGCCCGAGCCGCCGCCGCCCTTGACGTAATCGAAGCTGCCCTTTCCGAAGAGCGCAACGCCGCAGGTGCGGTCGAGAGGGAGAGTGCCGTTGTTTTTGATAAGCACCATGCCCTCGGCGGCTGCCTTTTTCGACAGCGCGATATGCTCAGCGCAGGCAGTCACGTATTTACCCGGCTCAAGGGGGAGATTCGGCTGGAATTCTGCTCTTGCCCATCTTTTCATAAAATTCCTCTTTCCGGCGGTATGCCTTGAGATGATATTTTGCCGCGACGGTCAATAATAAACTCCTGCCGCGCGGCACCGCAGTCACGATATCACAATTGCGACCACACAATTATGATGATATTGTAATATATATCAATAATTCTTGCAATATATTTTAGTGTTTTTAAACATAGTTACATTTTTAATCAGGTCAGCGGTGCGGTGGATTTTGGGTTAGCGTATTACCTTTCGGTAATGCACAGGCTGCGCCCGACCCAAAGACCGAGCCGGAATTATATCGGCGAGGGGTGGAAGTGCGGAAGATGATAAAGCGCTGGCAATCACCACACTTAACTCCGGTGAATGTGCGCCGGACAGTGGCTCAAGCTACATGTATTTATTCCGAATTGAGGTTTTCAGAAATGATTCGCTCAGAATTATTTCTGAAACACATGCAATTCGATATAAATACGAGACGACCTTTTAAACGGTATTTTGGTTCCTTTTTTACCGAACAAAAAGGA
>JAZNOP010000083.1:0-1532 GCA_045580875.1 Acutalibacteraceae bacterium | reverse complement strand
GCGCCGTTTTCGCCCATCAGAGCGTGAACTTCGCCTTTGCGGATTTCGAGGTTTACGCTTTTAAGAACCTCGATGCCGTTAAACTGCTTGAGGATGCCTTTGCATTCCAGAAAGACTTCATTTTTGATTTCTGACATTGTTCCGCACCTCCTCACTCGTTCTGTGCACGCAGACGTGCGGTTGTTACGCGTGTGAAGATGGCGTCAAAGCCGATGGCGATGATGATAACAGCGCCCTGGAAAATCTGCTGCCAGTCGGTGTTCATGCCATATTTAAGCATGCCGTTTGTCAGCATAGCCATAAACAGAGCGCCGAGGGCTGCGCCTATGGAGTTGCCGCTGCCGCCGGACATAACCACACCGCCGACAACACAGGCTGCGATAGCCTGAAATTCCATGCTTGAGCCCAGCGCGGGAGTTGCTGTCTGGTTATACGCAACGGTAAATACTGCTGCCACACCGCAAAGCGCGCCGCAGATCATATAGCACATTGCCTTGCTTCGCACAAGCTTAACGCCCGACATCTGAGCCGCGGACTCGTGAGAGCCCATGGCATATGTATGGAGACCGAATTTTGTTCTGCTCTGAACAAAATATACAACGACGGTGAGAATTATCCATGCGATAACGCTGAAATAGAAAATTCCAACGCGGTTACTCAGCGAGGTGAAGCTCCTGTTCATAATCATAACGTTTGTAAGACGTCCGTAATCGTCACGGAAAGCGGACAGAAGTCCCAGACCGGAGTATACAAAGCCTGCAGCCAGAGTTGCCACAAAGGGGGTAAGGTGCAGGTGGTTTATCATGACAGAGTTTAAATAGCCGAGAGCGATACCTGTAAGGATGATAGAGATGACGACTATAAAAGCGGGTGCGCCTGCAACGGCAAGACGGGCACCGACGCAGCCGGAGAGACAAATCACACCGCCTGCGGACAAGTCTATATTACCGCTTATCATAACAACGCTCATGCCAATCGCAACTGTGCCGATATATGCTGCGTCACGAAGCAGATTTGAAAAGTTGGACAGATTGAAGAATGTGTCGGTAGTGACAGAGAAGAGAATAAATGCCACCACAACAAGGCCCAACGTTATAAGCGTTCTTGTTTTTTTGCTGCTCATAGGTTGTTACCCCCAAAAAGGTTGCTGGTTTAAAATTGCCCCGCTGCCCATGTTGCGACAGCGGGGCAACTGTTATGTTTATTTAGGTGTTATATGCCTTTTGACTTAGTTGCCGGATGCATGCTCAACAGCCAGATCCCAACGGGAGAGAGTTCTGTAAAGCTCTGCTGTTTCGCGTGTTACAGGGAATACGGAGAAGGCGATTTCGGGAGTTGCTGCATAGCCTTCGCTGTATGCTGTGATGCCTGTTACTGCAAAGTACATTGCGTAGCTCATAGCTGTGCTGTACTCTGTGTAGTAGTCACTGAAGCAGAGACCTGCAAGGATGCCGTCTTCAGATGTAAGGTCTTCGAATGTGGAGGGGTTGCCGTAGTTGCCGAAAACAGTAACGGAGTCTTCACGGCCTGCT
>JAZNOP010000082.1:0-66958 GCA_045580875.1 Acutalibacteraceae bacterium | reverse complement strand
CAACAAGGATATAAGGCATACGCTCGCCGCGTGCCTCACGGATCTTGTAGCCGATCTTCTCGTTGCGTGCATCGCAGGAAGCTCTGAAGCCGGCCTGACGCAGGCGGTCGACTATGCCGTTAGCGTAGTCAAGGTGTGCATCAGTGATAGGCAGAACGCGGATCTGCTCCGGCATGAGCCACAGCGGGAGTGCGCCTGCATACTTCTCGATGAGCAGAGCGAGGGTACGCTCGTAGCAGCCGAGAGAGGTTCTGTGAATAACATACGGATACTTCTTCTGTCCGTCGGAATCAACATACTCCATGCCGAAACGCTCAGCAAGCTGGAAGTCGATCTGAATGGTAATGAGGGTATCCTCCTTACCGAAGACGTTCTTGATCTGAATATCAAGCTTGGGACCGTAGAATGCAGCCTCGCCGTCAGCCTCGAAGTAATCGATGCCGATATCGTCGAGGATCTCACGCATTGCATTCTGAACCTTTTCCCACTCTGCCTTGTCGCCGATGTACTTCTCGCGGTCGTTCTCGTCCCACTTGGAGAAGCGGTAGGTTACGTCCTCGTCAAGACCGAGAGTCTCGAGCATGAACTTTGCAAGGTCGAGACAGCCTCTGAACTCTTCCTCAAGCTGGTCGGGACGGCAGGCAAGGTGACCCTCGGAAATAGTGAACTGACGGACACGGATAAGACCGTGCATCTCGCCGGAAGCCTCGTTTCTGAAAAGGGTCGAGGTCTCGTTGTAACGAAGCGGCAGGTCACGGTAGGAGCGCATACGGTTGAGATATGCCTGGAACTGGAAGGGGCAGGTCATCGGACGCAGAGCAAGAATTTCCTCACTCTCGTCTTCCCATGTGGTGGGGTCGCCCATGACGAACATACCGTCACGGTAGTGATCCCAGTGACCGCTTATCTTGTAAAGCTCACGCTTTGCAAGCATCGGGGTCTTGGTCTGCAGATAGCCTCTCTGCTCCTCAATATCCTCAACAAAACGCTGCAGGGTGCGCATTACGATTGTGCCCTTCGGCAGAATGATGGGCAGACCCTGACCGATATAATCAACAGTGGTGAAATACTCAAGCTCACGTCCGAGCTTGTTGTGGTCGCGCTTCTTTGCCTCTTCTCTTGCTGCAATGTAAGCCTTGAGCTGCTTCTTGTCGGGGAATGCGAAAACATAGACACGCTGGAGCATCTTGTTCTTTTCGCTGCCCTTCCAGTAAGCACCGGTGACCGAATTGATCTGGAATGCCCACTTCATCAGCTCACGGGTGTTCTCGATATGCGGACCGCGGCAGAGGTCTACAAAGCCCTCGCCGGTGTAGTAGATGGAAATCTGCTCGTCCTCAGGGAGATCATTGATAAGCTCAATCTTATAAGGCTGATCGGCAAAAATCTCAAGAGCCTCGGCACGGGAAACGTCCTTGCGCTCGAAGGCTTCCTGACCCTTGATGATCTCGGTCATCCTGGCAGTTATAGTCTCGAAGTCAGCCTCGGTGATGGGACGGGTGGTAGTGTCAAAGTCGTAGTAGAAACCGTCGTCGATAGCCGGTCCGATAGCGAGCTTGGCATCCGGGATAACGCTTGTGACAGCCTTAGCCAGAACGTGTGCCAGAGAGTGTCTCGCAATGCTGATTTGTTCTTCGCTGATTGCCATGATGAATTTCCTCCATATATAAAAATAATATTGAAAACATATTAATATAAATATTAATTAAAGTTTATCTTAACACTTAAATTTCAAATTGTCAATGATAAAGGGCAATAAACTGCATGAATATCAACAGAAGCTGACCTTTCTGAGATAAAGTCCAACCGTGCCGCATTATTCATTTCATCGTATCTCTGTAAAAATTGCAATTAAAATTTACAGGATCATACCAACCATTTTCCCTTTTGCGAAGTTATATATACGACAGTAAAATCCCGACAGGAGGAAATAATCATGAAAAGGAAAATCACAATGCTGCTGGCTGCAGCGCTTATTTTTGCACTGACCGGCTGTTCCGGCATGAAACATTCATATGAAATAAATATCACCATTCCGGCTGGCCGTACCGAGAGCTTTGTCTACTCCGATGAGGAAATCTCGCCAATCAGAGATACCATTGTCATATGGTCTGGCGATAACCTGCCCGACACCGAGGTGGTGCTCAAAACTGTCGAGGTCAGGGAGGAAAACGCATACGAGCCGACATACATTACTCCGGGAATGCCTGTACGCATGGATGTCGAACGGGGCGCATGGTTCAAGATCGGCGTTGCTGTCCAGAATCCAACCGATGAGGACATCACTGTTTCGGTCACAGTAGAAAATATTGACGTCCGCATAACCTGCGAATAGACCAAGGAGGAATCATCATGAAAAGAAAAATCACCATGCTGCTGACAGCGCTGTTCATCCTTGCGCTTACCGGATGCGCCGGCACAGCCGACACCACTGCCAGCACTCCAGCACCCGAGGATGACACCGACACCAGTTTTCTCGGTATAACGCTGACTGCCGAGAATGTCACCCCCACCGGAATGACTATCGTCTGCACACAGTCAGGTGGTGGTGGACTGGGTGAGCTTAACACTGGCAGCTGGTACCGCATCGACAAGCTGGTCGACGGCGAGTGGATGGTTGTTGACTACGTCTATGACGGCAGTCAGGGCGAGCTGGCATGGACAATGGAGGCGTGGCTTATCAATATGGGCGGTACCACAGCATGGGATGTCAACTGGGAGTTTCTCTATGGTGAGCTTTCGCCCGGCACTTACCGCATCGCCAAGAAAATAATGGACTTCCACGGCCCTGGCAACTACACTGAATATCTCTGCTACGCCGAGTTTGTCATTGAATAGTCATTGAACAACAGATACACCAATGCATTTCTGTCCGGCCCGGGATTGCCTCCCGGGTCGTTTTTGCGTTCAATATAACGCATTAGTACGATTTGTATTGATTATTGATGCATATGTATGATATAATTTATTGAATATAATTTCTGAGGAGCTTCTGATATGAAGAAAACAAGCGATATCACAAGCAGCACTGATTCCACCGCACCGCGCAAAAATCTTGCGCTCAAGCGTACCATCGGCATCATTTCCTTTGTTATTTTTATAGGCGTACTTCTGTGGATAACCTACGCCATCGGCAAGCCGCTCATCGAAGCTATCTTCGGCGGAGAAAACGGCGCAGAGGTCTTTACCGAAATGGTACAGCGCCGCCCGATAGCCGGACGTCTTATCTACATCGGCATTCAGATACTGCAGGTATTCATCGCCTTTATCCCCGGTGAGGCTGTCGAGCTTGCTGCCGGTCTTGCATTCGGCGCATGGGAGGGTCTTTTCCTCTCGCTGCTCGGTGTTGCTATCGGTTCAAGCGTTATTTTTCTTCTCTCCAAGACTCTCGGTCATAAGTTTGTTGAGCTGTTTGTCAGCGAAGAGCAGCTTAACGACCTCGCCATAATCCGCAGTGATACACGACTTAACGCCCTTGTATTCCTTATTTTCTTTGTGCCCGGCACTCCTAAGGATGCGCTTACCTACCTTGTCGGCACCACACGCATGAAGCTGCACACCTTCCTGCTTATTTCTCTTGTCGCACGTATTCCCTCTGTGCTGACTTCCACATGGTGCGGCGCAAGCATCATGAACGGTGATTACACTCAGGCGATCATTATTTTCGCCGTCACCGGCATAATCGGCGCTGTCGGTATGCTGGTTTACCGTTCCATCACTAAGAAACGTGCTGCAAAAGAGGATGAGGAAGCAGAAGCTTCTGCTGAATAATTTATCTGTCCGCTTCAGGTTTCCTTATCTGATCTCAGTACGTATTTCACTTTTCGGTCTGACGAAAAATTATACTGCAAAATGATTTCTTTTCGAATTATTTTGCCACTGGAGGCTTGTCAAAATGTACCGCTTTGTCAAACGGGCTTTTGATATAATTCTTTCCCTGCTCGGAATAATCATACTCTCTCCTGTCATGATAATCGTTGCGCTGGCTGTAGTGCTGACCTCAAAAGGTCCGGCTCTTTTCAGACAGAACCGCGTGGGTGCAGGCAAGCAGGTTTTCCTTATGTACAAATTCCGCTCGATGCGCACCGATTCACCGCAGAATGTTCCCACACATCTGCTTAATGATCCTGACCGGTTCATCACTCCTGTCGGACGCTTTATCCGCCGGACAAGCCTTGATGAGCTTCCTCAGCTTTTCAATATTCTTTCCGGAGATATGTCAATAATCGGTCCGCGTCCGGCTCTTCCGAATCAGACAGACCTTATTGCTGAGCGCGACAAATACGGCGCAAATGATATCCGCCCCGGTCTGACAGGCTGGGCTCAGGTCAACGGACGCGATGAGCTTCCTGTTCCTGTAAAAGCTGCTTATGATGGCGAATATTGCCGCAGGATAAGCTTCATGTTTGATTTGAAGTGCTTCTTTATGACAATAATAAAGGTACTGCGCAGCGACGGCATAGTTGAGGGCGCTGTTCCTGAATCTGAAGAAAACGGAGAATCCGGAGAAAACTGATACGATTTCTCATCGCTCCAATAACTTAGTTTGAATGAAGGGCTATGCTAATGAGTAAATTTCTTGCCAGGCTCAAGAAAAACCAGCTGCTTTATCTGTTTGGCGATATAATCCTGAGCGGTCTGGCTATATATATTTCTACATGGCTTCGCTTTGAAGGCTTTATACGTTATGATTACGTGGAGAACATGGGTTTCTTTATTCTGACCGCTGTGCTCTCCATCGTACTTCCCGGTCTGCTCTTCGGATCCTACAGCGGTCTGTGGGAATACTGGGGACTTTCTGATACGCTGCGGCAGTTTATCTGCTCAAGCATTTCCGGAATGGTATTTCTTTTCATCAAGTATACCGGACTGTATCGCTTTATCAGCCCTACTCTCCACATTTCCGGCTCAATAACCCTTATCTATTGCTGTATCGTGTTCCTGCTCACTGTCACCCTGCGCCTCTTCCCGCGCTTCAGACAGTGGCTCTCTTCTGAGTATTCCACCAAAAAGCAGGCACGTGCAATCATTATCGGCGCCGGCTCAACCGGTGCTGCACTGGTAAGACAGATGCAGGAAAGTCACAGCGATATCTATCCGGTGGCAATGGTCGACAAGGACATCGCTAAGCAGCATATGCGCCTTTCCGGTGTTGCTGTTGTCGGAAATGACGACGATATTCCGGCGATTGCCCGCAAATACAACGCCACTGACGCTGTTCTCGCTGTACCTAACCTCAGCTCTGCAGAGATCAACGATATCTATAAAATTTGCAGCAGCGCCGGGCTTCGTCTGCGCGTTTTCCGTGAAGCTATTGACATCGACAGTTATCTTGTCGGCAATCACAAGGCGCTTCAGGACGTATCCATTGAAGATCTTCTTTTCCGCGAGACTATCCGTCCGGATATGACCAAGGTTTTTGAGCTTCTTCAAGGGAAGACCGTTCTTGTAACCGGCGGCGCAGGCTCAATCGGAAGCGAAATCTGCCGTCAGGTACTCACCCACGGCTGCAGCCGTCTTATCGTCTTTGATATCCACGAAAACGGTCTCTTCGCCCTCGACGAAGAGCTCAAGGATAATTTTGACCGCAGCTTTTATGAGCTTGTTGTAGGCTCAATACGTGACAAGCAGCGTCTTGATTATGTATTTGACAAATACAAGCCCGATCTTGTACTTCACGCTGCAGCTCACAAGCACGTTCCTATGATGGAGCTCAACTCGGTCGAGGCAGTAAAGAACAACATCTTCGGTACAATAAACGTCCTCAAGTGCTGCAAAGAGCACAAAACCTCACGCTGTATCCTCATCTCAACCGACAAGGCTGTCCGACCGACCAATATCATGGGTGCTACAAAGCGTGTTGCCGAACTGCTTGTCAAGCACATGAACAGTCCTGACTGTGCAATGGCAGCTGTCCGTTTCGGCAACGTTCTTGGCTCAAACGGCAGTGTTATACCGATTTTCAAGCGTCAGATTGCAAACGGCGGTCCAATAACAATCACTCACAAGGATATAGTCCGCTACTTCATGACCATACCCGAGGCTGTATCGCTGGTACTTATTGCCGGCACAATGGCTACCGGCGGTGAGGTATTCCTGCTCGATATGGGCAAGCCGGTAAAGATTTATGACCTTGCGCGCGACCTGATAAAGCTTTCCGGACTTGAGCCTGACAAGGATATTCAGATAAAAGTGACCGGACTGCGACCCGGCGAGAAGCTTTATGAGGAGCTTGTTCAGCTTTCTGAAAAGGTTGAACCCACTACTCACGACAAGATTTTCACCGCTATCGGCAGTATCCCTGAAGACAGCGATTTCCAGAAGCATATCGAGCTTCTCTCTGACGGAATCAGCCGCGGTGCTTCAGACGATGAGCTTCGTCAGCTGGTGTTTGAAGCTATCGGTGAGCCACTCGAATAAAATAAACACAAACCAAAACCGGAACTCCAGGCTTTGCGCTCAGAGTTCCGGTTTTATTATGTCTGTTATTTAGTTCTGAAAGTACAGCCGGAAATCAGAAATTCTTGCATCACACAATTACTGCTCACAGCAGCCAGTGTCAGCTGTTATTTCCTCCGGCAGAATTTCTTTAAGTACAACACGGTATGCCGGAGCATAAATCTCCCTGTAGGTCTCGCTGTGAGATACCATCGGACAGCCTGCTGCGATATATGCCTCGAGATATCTGCCGAATTCATCCTCTGAGAAGCCAAACACTCCCTCCTGAACCGCCGATGACGCTTCGCGAAGCTTTTCGTAAAAGCTCTCTGCGCTTCCCTTTACCCTTGCTGCCGACTCAACAAAGATATCGTTGAGCTGCTCAAAATCCAGCCTGTAATTTGTCACCGCTGCAATATTGACACGCACCAGCCCGTTTCCAATCGGAACAAACAGCGGCAGGCTTTCGTTCGAGGGAGTACCCTCTGCTTCACTGATAAGGTATGCCAGACTTGCCTGAGGGTCTTCTATGAGATGTCCACCGCCAAACTCATTCTGAAACACCAGCTTCACAACATCTGCCGGCTTCATTTCGGGGTATAAACCGGCGTGCATTCTCAATATTTCATTTATATTCATACTGCATTCCTTTCAATATCTGTTATTCGCTCAGTTCTTTCACTTATTTTCATTCTTCGCAAGATTAATAATGTGCTTGAATTTTCCGCTTTTCGGGTGCTGCTGAGGTCCTTCCTGCGAGAGAATTACCTCCGGCATTTTTGCTCCAAAGCTGTTCAGAAGCTTCTCAAGTCCGGCTTTTGCTGCAGCGAGCGCCTGCTCAACACTCACACCTTGAGCCGGCTCAATACGAATCTCTGCGTATTCCGGAGAGTGTACAAGCAGCTGATATCGGCGCATCTCACGCACCTTGCTGAGCGCGGCATACACCGTCAGCGGTGCCATGCTTACATTTCCCTCTCCGGCAGATGATGCAAATTCCACCACATCGTCTGTACGTCCCTCAAGCTCGATCCACGGCGAAGGATTTCCGCAGGCACACGGCTCGCGGTGCATAATCACCCTGTCGCTTATCTCATACCGGATAAACGGCTGAGTGTAATTGAACAGATTTGTCAGAAGTATTTTGTCCGACCGCACTCCGTCAGGCACCGGCTGATTATCTTTATCCACCGGCTCGACTATCACCCAATCGTCGTTTATATGGAAATGCTTATGACTGCACTCGCAGGCAACAGTGCCGCCCTCTGTGCAGGAGTATGCGGTCTGCACGTAACAGCCGAAGGTCTCTGAAAGCCTTGCGCGCAGGTCGTCTGAGAGATATTCCCCGCCGGTCATTATCACAACAGGCGAGATATTCAGCCTGCCGCTTTTCTGCTCTTCTATCAGCAGTTCAAGATTGGACGGATATCCGCCCAGCATTGCCGGCTGGAAGTCATTGAGCTGACGTACTATATCATCTGTCGGGCGAAGTGCGCTCGAAATTGCCGTCTGACGGCTTTTCCACGGCATCTGCAGAAGGCGCGCGCGCACCGTGCTGTTTGCAAGATAAAAACCTCCGTCAGCAAAGACACCTATTGTCTTTTTGCCCTGCTTCAGAAATCTGCGGAAATCTTCTTTTCGGGCAAATGCGCGGCAGGCACTGACACCACCCATGACGCTGTTTGCCGTATCATCGCACACCGCGACAAGCGGCTCACCGGTTGAGCCTGATGTAGTCAGCACCATGTATTTGCCGTTCCATTTGCGTCCGATATTATCCTTATCCTCCATGAAGGCATACATCTGCTCAAGCGTTGCCTCTCTATCGGTAAGCCACTCATTCCAGTGCTCCATCATCTGCCGCTTGCTGACAGGCGGCAGGTCGGAGAGCGCAAAAGCATCACCGATATCATGGTAGAGCTCTGCATAATACGGGCTGTTTTCCTTTGCCCATTTTACCACACTCTCAAGACGTCTGCGCTGCAATGCACTGCGCTTTTCCGCTGTCAGCTTACTGTAGCTGCCACAGAGCTTCATTGCACCCAGTATACCCGTTCTGAATCTTTTTGTCTTTGCCATGATTATCCCCCTTATTCCCTTGCATTCTCTGCTGCTATGCCGTACAGCATGAGGTCGATATACTCTCTGAACTCAGCTTTTATCTCATCTATATCAGCAAAAAACTCCTGCGGCTGTGTCTGATATCTCACAAGATATTTATTCATTACCGCCGAAATATATATCTGCAGACCCTCTTTGACACGTGCCCGGTCAGCAAGCTTTACCGGCAGGGCATCAACTGCTGCGCCAATCAGCCTGTCAGACGCAAGCGCAGTAGCAGTGCGGTATTTGAGCATTACACGAGCCTTTCCCTGCGCCACAGCCGAGCAGCTCTCGCGCGATGCCATGTTTACCATTGCTGTCTCTTTCGCCAGCCGTATGCACTGCGCTATCTTTCTATCCATAAATGAAAACAGAATGTCGTAAAAATCGCCTGCCGGCTCAGGATGACTGTCCTCAAGCAGACGATCAAGAGCCTTACTCAGACAATAGAGATAAAATTCTTTCTTTGAGCCGAAATAATGAAACAGCAGGCCCTTGGAGATTCCGCAGGCAGCGGTTATGCGGTCGGTGCTGGCTTCGGTATAGGTATACGCTGCAAACTCAGCTATGCCGGTATCTGTCATGCTGCGCCGCTTCTCCTCCGGCAGGCGTTCAAAGGCATTAAACTTCATTTTCACTCACTCCTTTATTGACTTATTGGTCAATTATGATTTCATAATAGCACACATTGACCTGCAAGTCAACACAAATGCAGAAACAGCCGCTGCCAGTGATTATGCTCACCGGCAGCGGCTGTACTGTTTAAGCGAAATTATCTGATTGAATAGTACAATTTTTACGGCTGCTTGCCGATGTAAGCAAGAATACCGCCGTCAACGTAGAGGATATGACCATTGACAAAGTTGGAAGCATCGGAAGCAAGGAAGATAGCCGGTCCGACAAGATCTTCCGGGTCGCCCCACTTGCCTGCAGGAGTCTTGGAAATGATGAACTGATCGAACGGATGACGGCTGCCGTCCTCCTGAAGTTCGCGAAGAGGAGCAGTCTGCGGAGTGGCGATGTAGCCCGGTCCGATACCGTTGCACTGAATATTGCACTCGCCGTACTCAGAGCAGATATTCTTGGTAAGCATCTTGAGTCCACCCTTTGCTGCAGCGTAGGCTGAAACGGTCTCTCTGCCAAGCTCGCTCATCATGGAGCAGATGTTGATAATCTTGCCGTGACCCTTTTTGATCATTGAAGGAATAACAGCCTTGGAGACAATGAACGGAGCATTGAGATCTACATCAATAACCTTGCGGAATTCGTCTGCACTCATGTCGCACATTGGAATGCGGCGGATAATTCCTGCATTGTTGACAAGAATATCGACAACACCGATGGTCTCCTCGATATTGGCAACCATAGCATTTACAGCAGCCTCATCGGTGACATCGCAGACAAAGCCGTGAGCCTTGATTCCCTTCTCCTCATAAGCTGCGAGGCCTTTGTCGACAAGCTCCTGATTGATATCATTGAACACGATGGTTGCACCGGCAGAAGAAAGACCGGAAGCAATTGCAAAACCGATTCCGTAGCTGGCACCGGTAACGAGAGCGACCTTGCCGCTCAGATCAAACATATTAAGCATTTTAATTACCTCACTTTTTCTGTAATATTTCTGTATAGCACATCAGGAAGGGTGCAACACCCTTTGCATCATTTTCAACAACAGGCTCAGACATATAATACTCGAACGAGCCGTCTCGACGTGTATTATTCTCCGGGCCAAGACCTGCCACAAGACATATTCCGCCAAGATTGAGCTTGCCGTCACGCTCGGTCAGGCAGCGCTCACAGATGCTGGAAAATACCTTTTCACCGACTGCTGCAAAATCTCCGTCAAGCACACCGATTCGTGCGCCTTTGAGGAAGAAGTAGGCTATCATCGCCGAACCGGAGGTTTCAGGATAGTTTCCCTCGCGTTCAGGCAGATCAGGCACCTGATAGAACATTCCGATGCTGTCATCGAGATATTTCATCAGGTTTGCCGCCAGCTCACGGGCTATTGCTGTGAGCTCTGCGACAAATTGGTCGTTGCCCGGTGCAATGTATGAAATGACGTCGACCAGCGCGACCGAAAACCACCCCAGCGAGCGCAGCCAGGCATTCTTTGAGCAGCCTGTTTCCTTGTCTGCCCAGAATGCTTTTCTGCTGGCATCGTAGCCATGGCGGTAAAGCCCTTTTTCGCCGTCGAACATACGCTGACGGACTATAGCAAACTGTCTGCGGATATCGTCATAATCAGCACAGTCGCCGAACTCTGTGGTATAGCGCGTATAGAAAACCTGCGCCATGTAAAGTCCGTCAAGCCATACCTGATCCGGATATATCTGTTTGTGCCAGAAGCTGCCCTCGTGAGTGCGCGGCTGACGGAGAAGCTGACCGTAAAGCGCATCTATAGCCTTGCGGTATTTCTCCTTGCCTGTTTCACGATATACATCAAACAGCACTCTGCCCTCGCAGATGTTGTCGAGATTATACTCCTCCTCGCTGTATCCTCGCATACTTCCATCATCAAAAACGTAATAGGAGAGGAAATTCTCTGCGAAGTCGAAATAACGGCGCTCGCCTGTTATCTTCCAAAGATTAAGCAGCGCGATCATCATGCAGCCGTCGATATAATTCCAGCCGTTTATCTTGCCCTGCTGGATTTTTTCGATATTCCACAGAGGCTTATCGGGCGAGGAATCGTTCATCAGGCGCTCTATGTAGCTCTCAATTATCTTCATTGATCAACCACCTCACCTGTGTTGGCAGTTATAATTCTGTCACCGTTCTGACCGCTCATCTTCACATTTCTGAGCGTTACCTTATCAACGCAGTTGAAATACAGACCGGTCCTGCAGTGCTTATCTATATAGCTCATCATCGCCGGATAACCCTCTGTAGCATCTTCTTTGTAGGTAAAGCTGACATTCTCAAGGGTAATCGAACCGATTGGCTGTTCTGGCAGACCGTAGAAGAATCCTGCCGCCCATTCACAGTCGGTACACTCAATATCCCGGAATGTAAACGAGCCGAGATAGGGCGTTGTGTCATCAACCGGGTGGGGCTCCTTGCTCCAGACAAACTCGGTCTTGCCGTCGGGGTCGCAGAAATAATACATATTTATTACAAGCGGCGTCAGGACATTATCCATTTTTATATTGGAGAATTCAACACCGTCAATTACTGCGTATTTTCCTCTGCCGCGGCGTGTTTTGATTCTCAGACCGCGGTCGGTGTGGCTGAAATAACACTGGCTGACGGTCAGATCCTTTACTCCGCCGGACATCTCGCTGCCGAGAACAACTGCACCGTGAGCATACTCCATCAGGCAGTTGCGGATAAGATGATTTGTTGCAGGAGTCTTATACTTCATGCCCATATACATCTTGCCGGCTTTGATTGCAATTGCATCGTCACCGACCGAAAATCTGACGCCGATATAGTTTACGCGGTCGCAGGATTCAGGGTCGGTACCGTCGGTATTCGGGCTATCCTTAGGTGCTTCGACCGCCATGTCGTAGAAGCTGATGTTCTTTGAGAAGAACGGGTGGAAATTCCATGCCGCCGAATTGCGTCCGGTTACGCCATGGAAGGTTATGCCGTCGCACTGATTGCAGAAGAAAAGCCTCGGTCTGCCGGTTACTCTTTCCTTCGGATTTATCCACCATTCGGAATTCTGCGCATTGCCGTCAATCACGCCTCTGCCGACAATGCTTATATTCCTGCAGTGATGAGCGCTGATAAAGCTCTGATGACACACCATCGGAGTGCCCTCGAAGCTGCTTATCTGCACCATCTCACCGGTATTCGGATCGGTTATTTCTCCGGGCCAAACAGGATAATGGCTCGGGTCAGTATCACCCAGAAGCACTGCACCCTCACACAGCTCGAGTGTCATATTACTCTTGAGTACAAGCGGTCTGACATAATAAACACCCGGCTCTATTCTGACTCTGCCGTCGTACGGGCAGGCAAAAATCGCTGTCTGAAGGGCGGTGGTATCGTCGGTGTGTCCGTCACCCTTTGCTCCGAAATCAGCCGAGCTAATGCAGGCTGACTCCGGCAGTGTGGATATTTCCATTGTGAACTCACCAACGCTGACCGAATAGGCTGTATCCGGTCTGAGGTCGAACAGAGAGAAAACGTTTGTCTTCACGTCACTGAGAATTACCTCACCGTTGACCGCAACATCGTACGCTCTGTCCGAATAATAAGGCTCATCGTTAATCAGCTCAAAGCAGAGCGACACCGATGAACGGAATATTTCACGAAACTCCATAGCTGCTCCTTATGAATAGTTATGAATCTGATATGAATTAATATGAATATATTTGAAAACGGCAGCAAGGTAACCTCCCAGCCGCCGTTTGCTCACATCATTATAAGAATTGATGCCGCAAAGCAAGACAGCAGGTATTGCTGCGCTTGAGAACTTACGGCGCAATAATTATTTAAGCTCGCTCGGAACAAGATTGTCCATATCATCAAACACCTGATTCTCGCCGCCCATTGCCCAGATGAAGGTATAGTTTGATGTGCCGCAGCCGCAGTGAATCGACCATGACGGAGAAATAACTGCATCAAAGTTCTTCATTACAAGGTTGCGGGTCTGGTCGGGCTGACCCATAAAGTGCATGACGATGTCGTTCTCAGAGTAGCCGTAGTAGGTGTAAACCTCCATGCGGCGCTCGTGAGTATGACAGGGCATGGAGTTCCATACGCTGCCCTTTTCGAGCTTGGTAAGACCCATGGAAAGCTGGCAGGTCTCAAGCACATCGGGGTGAATGAACTGATTGATAACACGCTTGTTGGAATTCTCCTCACCGCCGCAGGGACGCTTGTTTGCATCAGCGATGGAAAGGAAGGTGGTCTTGCAGGTCTTGTGAGCCGGAGTGGAAGCAAGATAAAAGCGAGCCGGAGCTGCGCTGTCATTGCTGCCGAATACTACCGACTTTGCACCCTTTGCTATATAAAGGCAATCCTCAAAACCAAGCTCGTAGCGTGTGCCGTCAACCTCGATCCAGCCAGCGCCGCCGAGATTGAAGACACCTGCCTCACGGCGCTCAAGAATGTAGCTTGTGCCGAAATTTGCCCATACGTCAATACCCTTATCCATCGCGACAGCCTCATTGACAGGCATGATGCCCATAATGAGCATACGGTCGACATGGGAATATGTTACCTGAACGGTATCGGGCTGATAAAGATCAGTAATGAGAAATTCCTTGCGAAGCTCCTCGGTAGTATAGCGTTTGATGTCATTGGGACTTGCAGAATAACGAATATCCATAAAAACCTCCTGTATCCAGTTATAATTTACTCTTGAAATTAAAGCTCGATGACCTTTTCGGTATCGCCATCAAACAGATAAACGCTCTCATACGGAATGGAGAAGCTGATATCGCTGTCGATTTCAGGCTTCTGATGGGGATCAACCTTGAGGATGGATTTCTCACCCGCAATGTCAATATATACGTTTACGTTATCACCGAGCATCTCGGTAAGTTCAACATTGCAGCCGACAACGTAGGAATTCTCCTGCTCGCCGAGAACAATTGCCTCCGGTCTGAAGCCGAAGATTATCTCCTTGCCCTCATAGCTGCCAAGCTTGCCGCCAAGTTTTACCGAAAGATCCAGCTTTGCCTCACCAAGTGAAACACAGCCGTTTTCCACCTTGCAGCGGATAAAGTTCATGGGCGGCTCGCCGATGAATCCAGCAACAAAGACATTGACCGGCTTGAAGTAGAGTTCAAAGGGAGTACCAATCTGCTGTACATATCCGTCCTTCATTACGACGATTCTGTCAGCCATGGTCATAGCCTCAGTCTGGTCGTGGGTAACGTATATGGTAGTCGCACCGGTCTCGCGGTGTATCTGGGTTATCTCAGAACGCATGGTTACACGCTGCTTTGCGTCGAGGTTGGAAAGCGGCTCATCCATGAGGAAAATACCGACCTTACGGATAATGGCACGACCAACCGCAACACGCTGGCGCTGACCGCCCGAAAGTGCTCTGGGCAGACGGTCAAGATATTCTGTCAGACCGAGAATCTTTGCAGTCTTCTTTACTCTCTCGTCGATGACATCTTCATCAACACCCTGCAAAGTAAGACCGAATGCAAGGTTATCGTATACTGTCATCTGCGGATAGAGTGCATAGCTCTGGAAAACCATTGCAATTTCACGCTCACGGGGACCCTTTTCATTTGCGCGCTTATCATTTATAAGGAAATCGCCCTTGCTGATTTCCTCCAGACCGGCGATCATTCGCAGAGTTGTTGATTTTCCGCAGCCGGAGGGACCGACAAAAACGATAAATTCTCCCTTTTCAATCTCCAGATTGAAATCATGTACAGCATGGAAGCCGTTAGGGTAGATTTTATTGATATCCTTCAGCGTTAAATATGCCATAATTCAAGCCCCCTTGAAAGATTTAGGATATGATTGATTTTTAACTGATTTATTTTGAACAGGCTTCGGCACAACTGCCGGCCAGAGTATACACGAAACGGATTTGTTTATTTTGAAACAATCAAAACGCTCTGTAATCTTCGGATTTGATCAGTGGTGTACCGATTAAAAAAGTCAATTATTTTTTGACAAATTTGCCGAAAAAGCAAAAATATTGTGATTATCTTCAAAAATTGCAATATTTGCTTATTAAAAAATACATATGGACAAAACAGACATTGTTTGCTACAATAATAATTACTGACATAAATCCGGTCTGATTTTAAGCTATCACTCAGAATTTTCAGTAATTAAGGGGTACTGGTTTATGAACAATATAGTCTATGCTGGCAAGCACTCTGTTACGCTCACTGTATCGCGCCATGCGCATGACAGCTGGGAGCTGGTCTACTGCACAAGCGGAAAGGGTCATTTTGACTTCGATGACTCCACTCTGCCTTATGAAAAGGGCTGCATAGTTGTTATCCCGCCTCATGTCCCCCATTCAAACACAAGCAGCGAGGGTTTCACCAACGTTCACCTCAACATGACCAACACAACTCTGACCTTCAAGGCTCCGCTGATTATCAAGGACGACAGCAATCAGTTCATACTGAATGCATTCTCTGCCGCCTTTTTCCATTTTTACAGCGATCCTGAACGCCGCACCATGCTGCTTTCAGCATACGGCGATCTGATTGCCTGCTATCTCAGCGCATATCAGAATGTTCATCAGCTCAGCCCGATAGTTGAGGAAATCGAGAGCAATATCATTCAGAACTACCCTGACAGCAATTATATGCTTGATGAGTATCTGCGCTCTCTTCATTTCAGCTACGATTATCTCCGCAAGCTTTTCAAGAAGGAGCTTGGCGTTACTCCTCACAAATACCTGCATGACAAGCGCCTGAAGACTGCGGCTGATATGCTCAGCTCTTCCTACAGCGATTCAAGCAGTATTGCTGAGATCGCTCAGAGCTGCGGTTTCCGCGAGCCCCTTTACTTCTCTCGTATGTTCAAGAAGAAATATGGTGTGGCACCCAGTTATTATCTTAACTCTCAGCAGAACGACGATCTGGATACCACGCTTGATTCCGACAGCATCAAAATCATTCTTGATGAGAATGATGATGAAGACGATGAATAAAATACAACATTCACTGTCTGATACCGCCGAAGAAGCTTTCCGCTCTTTGGCGGTTTTCTTTATTCAGGTTTATTTTCCGACGCTTTTCTTTGCGTCATCAATGATTTTTCTGAAGGTGTGCTTCATGCCGATAAACAGCATATCAAACGCCATATAGAAGGTACCGAAGAAGAGCGGCTCCACGCCGAACGGAACGGTATCCTCTGCACCGGTCACTGCGATTATGCCCATGTTTATCAGATTATAGAGGGTATATACACAGAAGAGAATAACAAAACAATAGAGAATGTTCAGGAAAAAGCTGCCCATTCCCTTCTTAGGGAACATCATCCAGCGGTCATTTGCCCCGGGAGTTTTCTCAAAGAAGCGGAAGATATTATTGACCAGTATATCAGTCACAAGGCCAAGTGCGATACCAAGCACCAGAAGCATATCCAGCTGATGCGGTATATAAAGCCCTAAACCCCAGAGAATAAAGAAGCAGACCGCACCGCCGAACCATGACTTGATAAGCACAGCCTTGACCCACTCAGGAAGTCTGAACTTGCTGCTTCCTGAACGGTATCTGTCAAGCTCTGCCTGTGAAACGACCGGAGAATTGCTTTCGTCAGCATTTACAAGGTCATCAACAGCTTTAGTCTTAAGCTTGTAGTATTCATCTGTGCGCTTTACACTATCGGTCTGCGCTGCAGTATCTTTTTTTCTGAATGCCATGTCATACTCCTAAGAAGCGTTTATACTGTCGTTTTTTGAAAAATGGGAGGATCTGTGCCGAGCCTCCCATTTTCTTTCTGCCATATTATGTCAGGCAGCCGTCAGCCGGCTGGCATTAATCCTCGTCAGAAATTTCAATCTCGGCAAGCGAGCCGTTATCCTCAACATCGATAGAGGTGTTGATTTTCTTTATAAGTCTGCCATATACCGGAAGAAGAACTATCAGACCGGCAGCCACCGCAAGAATCACAATGTGTACATTCAGCATATTGTAAGCCTCGACGATATACTGGGTATTCGTCGTGATGGCTATCGGATTGTCCGCTCTGTTGATAGCAGCGGCAACTCGTCCGGTGTAGTGAATATCGCAGAATATAATTACCGCAAACATGGCGAACATGAGAAGGAGCATCGGAATATTAACCTTCTTGCGGTGGGGGAATGCATTAAGGAAGCATACAAAGGAGAGAATCGAGAAAAGCATTGTGCAGAAGCCGCACAATCCCATTCCCTGGCCCTGAATCTTCGCTGTTGTATCAGATACATCGGTAAGGTTGAGTGAATAAAGCAGGAATGCAATAACCATTGCAATGCCGGGAATTATCTGCGGACGGCGCTTGAGTGATACAATGAACTTACGTCCGAACTCCTTGAGCCCGGAAAGACTCTTTGTCTTTTCTGCGTTCTTGCTCATTATTCCTCCTCCTTCCTGATGGCGTTGGTGGTTTCCTTGTCAAAGAAGTGCTTGCGGGTGAAGGAAACACCCACTGTGTCGCCTTCCTTGTAGTCGCACCAGCCGCGGAATTTACAGGATATCTTTGTGCTGGCCTTGTCGGAGGTGCCGATATGACCGTGGACAAGGGTATTCATGCCGAGGTTTTCATTCATGAAAACTCTCATCTGGATATCGCCGCCCTGAGTGATATTCTCGGGGCGCAGACCAAGTACGATCTCCTTGCCGACATACGACTTAAGAAGTTCCTTGTCCTCATCAGTAAGAGGTACATTGAAGCCGTCACCGACAAGCTTGTCAGCCTCGACCTTTACATCGAAGAAATTCATCGGCGGAAGACCGATAAAGCTTGCAACAAAGAGATTTGCCGGAGAATCGTAAAGCTCAAGCGGAGTTCCGACCTGCTGGACATGGCCCATGGACATACAGACGATTCTGTCCGCCAGGGTGAGTGCCTCGGTCTGGTCATGAGTAACGTAGAGCATAGTTGCCTTGAGGCGCTTATGCAGAAGCAGAATCTCACGGCGGGTTGCACCGCGGAGCTTTGCGTCAAGGTTGGAAAGCGGCTCGTCAAACAGGAAGACCTTGGGATTTCGGACAATGGAACGACCCATTGCAACACGCTGGCGCTGACCGCCCGAAAGCTGTGCAGGCTTCTTGTTGAGCTGGCTGGTAAGATCAAGTATCTCAGCAGCTGCGAGCACCTTCTTGTGAATGACATTCGGATTTTCCTTACGCAGTGTGAGCGAGAATGCCATGTTTTCATAAACGGTCATATGACCGTAGAGAGCATAGTTCTGGAAAACCATCGCCATGTCGCGGTCCTTTGCCGGAGTGGCAGTTATATCCTTTCCGTCAAGCAGGAGATGTCCGCTGGTGATATCCTCAAGACCTGCGACCATGCGCAGTGTGGTGGACTTTCCGCAGCCGGACGGACCGACGAGAACGATGAGTTCTCCGTCTTTTACCTCAAGGTTGAAGTCATGAACTGCCTTCACCTTGTTGTCATATACTTTTTCAATATGCTGTAAGCTGAGCTGTGCCATAAATTTTACTTCCTCCTCATGCGGTTTTCTCGTTGAGAGAAGCCATGTGCGAGGCAAGTGCGCAGTTGCGGATAAAGCTGCTGACTCCAGCGGCGATGCAGCATACCGCGGAAATTACAAGAAATACCACGATGCTGACAAACTGCGCGGTTTGCATGACCTGAATCTCTTCACCCATTATGACAACACTTGAATTGTATGCCTGCAGCGGGATTACAAAGATTCTTCCGATCTGCAAAATGCCAATAACCAGCAAAACAAAGCTGTATGCCATCTTGTAATTCTTTACACCCTCAGATGAGAGAAATACGATGAGCATAAACAAAAGATTATAGACGATGTCTGCGCCGATCAGAATCTGATAGTAGTAGGAGCCGACATCGGATTTATAGATACTGACAAAATAGAAAACGTTGAACAGAATTGCAACAAGGGCAAGTCCGGAGGAGAGTGTGTTTTTGGTAAAGCGCATACGATCCCTGCGGATCACTTTTTCTTCTTTAGTCATGCTGCAGCACCCTTTCCTTTTTCAATCAGACGCTTCTCTGAATTCATCAGAATAACTTTCCAGATCAGGTTGATTATCAACAGAGCTGCCGAGAAGAGCACAAAGGCAAATACGCCGTAGTGCAGATCAAACCAGAATGTTGACTCGGTGTAGGCGGTCTTCCAGAGCTCAGAATGAGCCTTGAGTGCCTCAAAATCTATCTGCAGAAACTGAGCCTTGTACTTTTCGATTTCGAAATGAGCCCATACTGCGATGGCAAGGTCGGCAACAACATTGAGTGCAGTTGCGACATAATTGCCGACATAATACTTTCTGCGTGTATTTGTATTTGTAAGGAAGAGCAGGCAATTGATGAGAATCATTGCTATGCCCGAATACAGGAACATACGGTTGAAGCCCTGCATATCATAATAGACGATCGAACCCTCAACAGTTGTCTGAGACAGGTTGTTGGGATTCATCATTGTTGAATACAGACAGTCATAAAGATCTGTCATAATACCAAGAGAATAAACAAAAACCGCTGCGCCGCCGAAAATGGCAAGCAGGCAAACGAATTTCTGAAATGCCAGCTGCTTTTTATACATAATGACCTCCCCGTTGAATGTAATCCTGTTTACCGGGAAAGAGCCCACTTTCATGAACCCTTTCCCGGAACATCAGGCATTAGCAATCAACTGCGTAACCACAGGTTAGGTGGGATTGGGCATTATCATCTGACAATGCCTGCACCGTAACGCCGGTGCCGCGTTGGTTTGCATTTAATTTTTTTGGATATATATTAACCGATGAGTTTATGTTCGGTTAATTATGCGAGGTTCTCGTAGTAGTCTACAAGGCGATCCCATGCAGCCTGCTTGAGAGTGATGTACTGAACGCCGCCCATGGTGTCAGCAACAGCAGAAGCTGCGGTAGCTGCATCGGACATACCCTCGATGGAGTAACCCTCAACGATCATCTGAACGAGGATGTTCTCGCCGCCCTTAGCGGAGTCGAACTTGGTCTTGAGATCGGTGTAGGTGTTGATGGTGTCGTTCTCAACGGTAGTGGTCGGGAGAACGGTAGGAACAGAGGTGTACCAGGAGTTCTCAGCGATTGCGAGCTCCGGATGCTTGATGGTGCCAAGGCCGATAGCGGTGGAGATGTAACCAGCGCCTTCCTTACCGACCTCGTGAGTGCACTGATACTCGAATGCCTGGCTCTTTGCGAAGGAAAGGGTGGAGCCGAGGAACTGACGAGCATAGTTGGTGTAGTTACCGGAAGCCTTCTCCCACAGCTCAGCGTAGGTAGCGTCAGCGATAACAGGCATTTCCTTGCCGTTGAAGTTGAAGGTTACATAGGAACCGTCAGCGCTGGTCTTGATGAATGCGTCAGGACCGTAGGACATGAGGATCTGGCCTTCCTCGCTGTATGCATAGTCGATAAGTGCAAGAGCTGCGTGGAGCTTATCAACATCGTCGCCGATACCAGCAACGGAGAGACCCCAACCGTCAGTCTTGACAGAACGCCAGGACTCAGTAAATCTCATGTAAACGCCGTTCTTGTTGGAGCCGTCATACCAGCGTGCAACAGGAACCATAACAGCCATGTACTTCTCGCCGTCCTGGAGCTTGGTCTCGTTATAGACGGTCTGAGTCTGGTTGTAGTCGTAGTGCATGAAGCCCATGTCGTTCTCGAGATACTTAGCAGTATTCTCTTCGGACATATCAACGAATGCCTTGGAGATAAGACCCTCAGCAACAAGAGCGTTCATTCTCTCGAGTGCCTCGTAGGTGTCAGCTTCCTGACGTGCATCGTGGAGCTTGCCATCGGTACCTACGAAGAGGTAATCCTGACGGGACTCAAGGCCGCGAACGCCGAACAGGGTGCCAGCGAATCTGAACATATCAACACGACGCTGGTTGTTGTTGTCCTCACGGCTGAAGAGACCCTGGACAGAATCAGTGCCGTTGAGGGTGTATGCGTTAGCAACTACGCAGCGGAGGAGTGCGACGAGCTCGTCAGCATCCCAAGCAGCGTTCTGGCCAATGAAGAGGTTGGAACGCTCGGTGCCGTAGTAGCCGTTGTAAGCAGTGTCGATGTAGGTACGGAGCATGTTGACAGCCTCAACGCCGGAGACGTTGCCGCTTGCCAGTGCCTCGTTCATGAGAGCAACGATGTTGCCAGCTGCATCGTAATCCTTGCTGATGGACTCAACAGCAGAACCGTCAGCCTTAACAACGTCAACAGCTATCTTGCCGGAAGTGGGCATGTAGGGCTCGTAAACAGCAGCAGAGAGGTTTGTGCTCTTGTCAGCAGCAAACTCGCCCTCGCCGTCGAGGAGCTTCTGAACCCAGTCAGTACGCATGAGCGGCATACGCTCGATGTCGTTTACGCCGTCAAAGTACGGGGAGAAGTAGATAGCACCAGTGTCGGTGTTACCGGTGATGGAAAGGCGAACGATGGGGTTAGCATCGAGGTAAGCCTTGAAGTTCGGCATGATGTCGAGGTACTCAGCGATGTTGATGATGCTGCCAGCCTCACCGTACTCGGAAAGGAGGGAAGCGGTACCGCTCAGAACGTCAACCTCAACGAGTCTTTCTTTCCAATACTCGAACTCGTTCTTTGCGCTGTTGCCCTGATAGAGGTCTTCGATAACGAAGCCAAGGCGGTTCTGAACCTCAACCCAGGTCGGCTTGAGGTCGCCAGTGTGGTAGGTGTTGCCGTCTGCAAGGGTGATGCCCTCGCCTGCAACCTCAGCGTCAAAGCTGAGACCGGTCTTTGCGTTGTTGTAACCAGTTGCCATGCGGAGCACGGTGCCCTCAGCGAATGCAAGGGGATCAACTTCTACAACGGGTGTGTCGGTTTCGCTTACAGTGGGGGTCTCGAGCTGGTTGCAGCCTGCGAACATGCAGACGAGCATTGCAGCAACGAGAAGCATAGCAAGCAGAGATTTGCAGTTTTTCATGATTTGCCTCCTTGAAATAATTTTATTTTTTCTGTTTATGTTTTTCTGAGCCTGGCTTGACCCATAACATACTGAATTGATTATGTCTGCGATTATTCCTTGACGCCGCCGACGTTTACGCCCTTGGCAAAGTATTTCTGAATGAAGGGATAGATGATCAGAATAGGAACAATGGAGCAGACGATGAGGGCGTAGATGACAGAATCGGAAGCGAAAACTTCGTTCCAGCCAGCCATTGCCTCAGGATCGGTGTATTCCTCGAGCTTGAGTCTGATGAAAACCTGAAGGGGATGCTCATTGGAGTTGGAGATCATCTGACGTGCCCAGAAGTAACCGTTCCAACGGGATATTGCGAAGAAAAGTGCTACGGTTGCGATAGTGGATTTGCACATCGGAATGTAGACCTTGGAAAGAACCTGAAATTCGGTAGCACCGTCGACTATCGCGGCTTCTTCGATCTCAGAGGGAACACCCTCGAATGCGTTTCTCAGAAGAATGATATTCATTGCCGCCATACCCATTGCGATAACTACCAGCCACTTGTCATCGGTGATACCGATCGACTGGAAGACTTCCTGAGTATCGAGGTAGTTGAGGTACTGCGGTACGATACCTGCGGAGAACCACATTGTGAAAACGAGGAAGAAATTGAAGAATTTTCTGAAGAGAAGTCTCTTCTTGGAAAGAGCGTAGGCGCCGAGTATGGCAACGCCCAGAGCCCAGATTGTACCGTAGAAGGTAAGGAAAAGAGTGTTCGAGTAGGAGTTCCAGGACATATTGTCATTGAACATCTTGGAAAATGCCTCGAACTGAATGTCCTTCGGGAAAAGGACGACCTCACTGTACTCAACAGCGTGTCTGCCGCTTATCGATGCGGAAATCGCATAAACAAAGGGATAAAGGCAGCACAGAGCAAATACGGTAAGAAGTGTGTAGCTGATTATTTTGAAAATCAGCTCGGATATCTCAAGTTTTCTTTTCATCTGGCGGCCTCCTTAGTACAGTGATACATTGGACGCCTTGCGGGCAATGGTATTTGCGCCGATGACGAGCAGCATACCGATGACGTTGTTCATCATTTCCGCCGCCGAGGCTATACCCTTTGCGGCGCCGAGCATACCGTATCTGTTGGCGAAGGTGGAAACAACGTCGGCTGTTACGTATGTATTGGGATTATAAAGAAGAAGTACCTTCTCATAACCGATATTGAGCAGCGAGCCGATTCGTGTGATGAGCATGATGACGATGGTGGAAAGGATACTCGGCAGTACGACGTATCTCATCTGTGCCATCTTGCCTGCGCCGTCTATCTGAGCGGCTTCGTAGCTGGTCGGTGATATGGCTATAATTGCAGCAAAGAAAACTATACTGTCATAACCTGCGCCCTCCCAGATACCGCTTATCTGATAGATTGCACGGAAGAAGCTGGGGTTGTTGAGCAGACCGGCATTTGCAACCTCTTCGGATATCCAGCCGAGATTTGTGAACAGCTGTGATACGATACCCATATTGGAGGTGAGCGAGCCCTGCTTTACGAGCATTGTTACCAGCGAGGTCATAACAACGGTGGAAATGAACTTCGGCAGATAGGTCAGCACCTGATAGACGCTTCGCAGGATATTCGACTTGATCTCGTTGAAGAAGAGAGCAAGAATTATCGGCATCGGGAAGCCGAAGCAGAGACCGTAGAAGCTGAGCAGGAAGGTGTTTCGCAGTGCTCTCCAGAACTCAGTGGAAAGGCTGTCGCCGCCGACAAGCAGTCTCTTGAAATAAGAGAAGCCTGAGAAGAACTGCTCTGCTACCGGTTTGACTTCGTCATTGACCTTGAAGCATCGGAGAAGCTCATACATCGGGAAGTAACGCCAGAACAGGAACACCAGTATCATCGGTACCAGCATGGCGTAAAGGCGCCAGTCCTTCAGTATGGTACGTCCGACGTGCAGCCAGTAATGCTTTTCAACGTCGTCGCGCACCGCCTGTTCCGGGTCTTCGCGGTAGACCTGTGCAGCCTCATCGTAAACGAGGAAGTCTGCTGATTTTGCCTTCTTAAATTTCTTCAAGAATTATTCTCCCCTTTCTTTTTCGCGCTCCTCTTGCAGGCGAAGGAGATAGGTTTTCTGATTTTCAAATAATCCATCGAGCTGCCTTACTATCCAGATTATCACCATCGTGAAGATAACCGACAGCACATCGGTGGTTATGAATCCAAAGCAGTTTCTCAGCGAGTGTCCGAGTACCACCGCCACAGCCATGCGTCCGATATGCATCAGCAGCTGTGTGCCTGCAGCATATGTCAGCGCAAGCAGCGGGGTTGTTCTTATCTTTTTGTCGCCCTGCCACTTTATAAGAAGCAGTGAAAGAAGCGACAGCAGATTGCCGAGACCGTATATAATGTAATGCTCAGGCTCTGCTCCGGAGAACATACAGAACATCAGACCGCCGAGCACCGCGTGTATTCCGCCCCATGCTCCCCAGCGCACCATCACAATGCCTGTCACTGCCGCCACCACCGATACGGTGAAGGGCTGACCGGGAAACCACTTTGTTGCAGCGGATACTATTATGTATTCAAATATGAACAGCATCACCGCAAACAGACCGAGGTCTATCATGCGGTACTGCGAAAATGTGAATTGTCGTTTCATCATTGAGCTCCTTATGCTCCGTTTTCGATATATCGGCTGAGAAGCCGCCGGGAATAATCACCATATTCCCTTTTCGGTCATCAGGTGCGTTCAGATACCTCTGGCGGCTGACCTCTTCCGATCGAGGAGATAATTTTGAGCAAGATTAAAAAATAAGATATTTCATAGCACACTTCTATCTTGACTTTATTCTAATCTTGCCGAAAGAATCTGTACATATCAAAAACAATTTACTTTATGCACAAAAAAGTCATTTTAATTCTCAGGTTTTGTTTATTTCTATCAATGTGTTATAATAAAGTTAAAAAACGCCGTTTTACTGATAACTGTCAAGAATTTGCCCCTCAGAGAGCAAAATAGCGACATGTTATTTGTGGCACGCGATATGTCAAAAACGGACATATATGTCATAAACGGATATGAAAGGTGAACCAAAATGGCACAAAAAGTACATATCAAACAGGGCGACGATATACATTTTGTACTGGATCATGCATTACCCGGGTCAGAAATATACATAGCCGCCGGAGAATATCGTCAGAAAACCGTTATCCGTACGCCCGGCATAACACTAATCGGCGAGGGGGCTGACCGTACCGTTATTGTATATAATGATTACGCCAAAAAGCTTGATGAATACGGAATGGAGCTTGGCACCTTCCGCTCTTACACAACAGCTGTCTGCGCTGACAATGTCACAATGCGCGGACTTTCTGTCAAAAATGACTCCATGTCCCCTGAAACAAAGGGTCAGGAGGTGGCTCTTACTGTTTACGGTGATAATTTTGTCATGGAAGACTGCACTCTTTCATCAACACAGGATACACTGTTTCTCGGTCCGCTGCCGCCTGACCTTATCCGCAGATATGAAGACTTCCTCTCTGACGAGCTGAGAGGTGATCGGCTGCTGACTCAGCGCTTTACAAGATGCCTTATCGAGGGTACTGTAGACTTCATTTTCGGCTGCGGAAACGCTGTTTTTGAAGACTGCGAGATAAAATCGCTGAACGACGCGCGCCGGATAGGATATATTGCCGCTCCGGCACACAGTCTTGCACAAACGGATGGATTTTTATTCCAGCACTGCCGCATCACCTGTGACGAAGGAGTCGACAGCGGCAGTATCTACCTCGCCCGCCCGTGGAGAGATTACGGTCTGTGCGTATTCGACAGCTGCACATACGCCCCTCACATCGCCTCCTGCGGATTTGACAAATGGGGCGGCACCGATCGCGACCGCACCGCACGATTCATTGAAAAGCCGGCCGTTGACGGACGTGTGACGTGGGCAAACAGAATGGAGCCGGAAATTATAAGATAAGTATGATTATATAAATAGCCGTCAGTGCGACTTTAACTGCACACGTACTTCAATACATGATAAAATGCAAACAGCGAGCATTACCGCAACATGGCAATGCTCGCTGAATTGTTTTATTTAATTATCTCTGGACACGACCGGAAGCATTGCCGGCTGCCAGCTTTTCAACCTCGGAAACAGAAACGAAGTTGTAGTCACCCTCGATGGAGTGCTTGAGTGCGGAAGCAGCAACTGCAAACTCAACAGCGTCCTGAGTGGACTTGCCGGAGAGCAGGCTGTAGATGAGACCGCCGCCGAAGCTGTCACCGCCGCCTACGCGGTCGATGATGTGAAGATTGTACTTCTTGGAGAAGCAGTACTCACCGGAAGCAACATCGAAGAGCATTGCGCTCCAGTTGTTGTCGAATGCCGAGATGCTCTCACGAAGAGTGATTGCAACCTTCTCAAAGCCGAACTTGTCAGCCAGCTGACGTGCAACGCTCTTGTAGCCCTCGAAATCGAGCTTACCGGAGTTGATATCGGTGTTCTCTGCCTCGATGCCGAAAACGTCCTTTGCGTCCTCTTCGTTGGAGATGCAGACGTCAACATACTGGCACAGACGGGTCATAGCAGCTCTTGCCTCGTCGCGGGTCCAGAGCTTGCCGCGGTAGTTAAGGTCGCAGGAAATCTTTACGCCCTTTGCCTTTGCAGCCTTGCAGGCGTCCTCGCAGATATCAACCATGGAGGGGCACAGAGCCGGAGTGATACCGGTGAAATGGAACCAGTCAGCACCCTCGAAGATAGCATCCCAGTCGAAATCGCTTCTTGCTGCCTCAGCGACAGCAGAATGAGCGCGGTCATAGATGCAGACACTGCCGCGCTGGGAAGCGCCCTTCTCAAGATAGTAGATACCGACACGCTCGCCGCCGCGGACGATCTTGTCGATGCCTACGCCGTACTTGCGCAGAGAATTGACAGCCATCTGACCGATGGAGTGAGCCGGCAGCTTGGTGACAAAGTCAACGTCCATGCCGTAGTTTGCCAGAGAAACTGCAACGTTTGCCTCACCGCCGCCGAAGGTAGCCTCAAAGCTGTCAGTCTGGACAAAGCGGAGATAGTTGTAGGGCTGCAGACGCAGCATCAGTTCGCCAAAAGTAATTACCTTTCCCATTATGCTCTTGCCTCCTTGATGATTTCAACGCTCTTCTTGCAGAGCTCAGTGATTTCGTCCCACTTGCCGTTCTCGATGAGATCAGCAGTAACCATATAGCTACCGCCGCATGCTGCGATAACCGGGCATGCTGCGTAGGTTGCCAGATTCTTGAGTCCGATGCCGCCGGTGGGCATTACCTTGAACATCGGGAAGGGAGCTGCCATTGCCTTGATCTTGTCAAGACCGCCCGACTGCTCTGCCGGGAAGAACTTGAGAACCTCAAGACCGAGTCTGAATGCAGCGTGATAGTCTGTCGGAGTGGTGCAGCCCGGGAAGATTGTGACACCCTTCTCCTGGCAGTACTTTACGATATCAATATCAAGACCGGGGGTGACGATAAAGGTTGCACCCGCTGCAACAGCCTCATCGACCTGCTCTGTGGTCATGACAGTGCCTGCACCTACCATCATCTCGGGATAGGTTTCCTTCATGATGCGGATAGCAGTTGCAGCACCTGCTGCGCGGAATGTGACCTCAGCTACCGGAACGCCGCCCTCGATGAGAGCCTTTGCCAGCGGTGCTGCATCACGCTCCGGATTGGTCAGCTTGATGACCGGAACGATACCAATGGAACTAACCTTCTGCTGTAATTCATTCATATCGGATATTCCTCCTGCGGGTCGTTGACCCATAAAATACTTAATTATTACTGCTCGGTCAAAAAACCGGGCTGACGTACTGAAACGGCATACTCTCTCGGAGCGATTCCGTACTCTGCCTTGAAAGCACGGTAGAAGCCGGTGTAATCACCAAAGCCGCATTCGGCGCTCACCTTGTTCGGCTTCTGCCCCTGTGCAAGAAGCTGTCTTGCTATCTGCAGCCTTTTCTTCTGTATATATCTGTATACGCTTGTGCCTATGTGGCGGTTGAACTCGTGACTCAGGTGATACTTGCTGACAAAGAACCTCTCAGCAAGACCGTCGAGCGACAGCGGCTCGCCGTAATGGAGATTAACGTAATTGATAACATCTGCGACCACACGGCTGGAGTATGTGATATCCTCCTGCTGGATCGATTCCTGAAGCGCAATGCGGTTGACAAGCACCATAAGACGGGTCAGCAGAGAATTACGCATGAGGTCAGCGCCGTAGCCTGCAGATTCAGTTTCTGCCTGAATATCCTCCATCAGCGTGCAGACGGCTGTCCGCTGCTCAGGCTGCAGATGGAGAAGGTTGCTGAAATTTTTTACGCTCGCATTAAAGCAGCGTGTAAGATCTGTTCCCTCGGTCGAAAGCCCGTCGAGCAGTTTCGGGTCTATCCACAGAACAAACCGCTCGTAAGGTGCCATATCCGGCTGAATGTACACCTGATGCAGCTCACGGGGACTTATTATCAGCATATCTCCCGGCATTACACGGTAGATACGGCTTTCTATGGTGTAGGTGACATCTCCTGAAACAAGGAAGTACACCTCATAGAAGTCATGGTGATGAAGCTCTACATCTTTAAGATAGGTGTCACGCTTGTGGGCGATCTCATAATCGGAACGGCACATTACCTGACGCGGGTCGTATGATTGTAGTTTACTTCCCATTTGCATCATCCTCCACCACTATCATAAAGCATAAACTGTACGATGTCAACAACTACTTCCGCAATAATTGCAAAGTATATTCGCAAAGTATGCTATTCTGCGCGAAAAACTTTGCATATATAATTATTTCCATAATACTGCGCTCTTTTTGCGCTGTGCGGAGGTTTGATCAATTATGGAAAAGCTTTGCTATTCAGTTCTCGAAAACTCTGGTTATAATGGATACATATTAAAGGATGCTCCTGAAAAGGTTCTCCAGTTTGGTGAGGGCAATTTTCTCAGAGCTTTTGTAAACTACTGGTTTGATATTGCCAACGAGCGTGTCGGCTGGAACGGCAAGTGCGTACTTGTTCAGCCTATCGCCTTTGGTCTTTCTGATATGATAAACGCACAGGAGGGTCTTTACACCCTTTATCTGCGCGGCACCGAAAACGGCGAGCGGATAGACAGCCGCCGCGTTATCTCCTCTGTCTCGCGCTGCCTTGATCCTTACAAGAAGGAAGGCTTTGATGCAATGATGGAGATCGCAGTATCTGACGACCTCGAGTACGTCGTGTCCAACACCACCGAGGCAGGCATTGTCTACGACCCCGAGTGTCAGCCGGGCGATACTCCAGCTTCTTCCTTCCCCGGCAAGCTGACACAGGTGCTTTACCACCGCTGGCAGGCAGGCAAAAAGGGTCTCGTCATTCTCTCCTGCGAGCTTATAGATAATAATGGAAAAGAGCTGCTCAAATGCGTTGAGCAGTACATCGGGCAGTGGCAGCTGGGCGATGAATTCCTCAGCTGGTGCCGCAATGACTGCACCTTCTGCTCGACTCTTGTTGACCGCATTGTTCCGGGCAGAATCCGCGATGAGTCAGAAGTTGCACGTCTTGAGAAACTCAACGGCTACAAAGATGATCTCATTGATGTAGGTGAGGTCTTCGGTGTATGGAACATCGAAGGTCCGGCATGGCTTGAGGAAAAGCTTCCCTTCAAAGCCGCCGGCGTCAACTGCCCTGTTGTTCCCGATGTAACACCCTACAAAAAGCGTAAGGTTCGCATTCTCAACGGCGCACATACCGGTTTTGTGCTTGGCGCATATCTCGGCGGCTACGACATCGTGCGAGATTGTATGCACGATGACACTGTCCGCAGCTTCATGAACAGGATGCTCTACGATGAGGTCATTCCCACTCTGCCGCTCGACAAGGCAGACCTTGAGAGCTTCGCTGCCGCTGTACAGGACCGCTTTGACAATCCCTTTGTCAATCACGAGCTGATGAGCATATCCCTCAACTCCACTTCCAAGTGGCGCGCAAGAAATATGCCCAGCTTTCTCGACTATATAAAGCTCAACGGCGCTCTTCCCGCCTGCCTGACAATGAGCTTCGCTGCATACATCGCATTCTTCTCCAATGATATACAGCGCCTTGAGGAAAGCGGTCTTGTCTGCCGCCGTCCCAAGGGCAACGAATATGTCTGCTCTGACGACCGCTGGGTACTCGAATTCTATTACAGCCACAGAAACGACAGTGTCGCCCAGCTTGTCCGCGCTGTCATGACCAACGTGCAGATGTGGGGCTGTGACCTCACTGAAATCGAAGGTTTCGAAGAGGCTGTTATCGCAGGACTTGAGCTTATCCGCGAAAAGGGCGCTGTTGCCGCTTACGCTTCCTGCCTGTAAGTATTCACATTACATATTGTAATATAATATAACGATTATAACAGTTAGGAGAGTAATTATGCCGGATTTCATTCGCATAAACCCTGCCGACAACGTTGCTGTCGCACTTCACGCCGCACCGAAGGGTACTGTCTGCTCGGTTGACGGCTTCACTGTTACTGCTTCGGAGGATATTCCTCAGGGACACAAAATAGCTCTTTCGCCTGTTGCCGAGTGTGATAATGTCATCAAATACGGCTTTCCAATCGGTCACGCTACCGCTGATATACATCCGGGCTGTTGGGTACACACCCACAACATGACCACCAACCTCTCCGGCGAGGTGGAATACACCTACACCCCCGACGTTCATCCTCTTGAGCCTGTCGCTCCGGAAAACTTCATGGGCTACCGCCGCCGCGACGGCAAGGTAGGTGTCCGCAACGAGATATGGATTATCCCCACAGTCGGCTGTGTCAATGACGTAGCAAAGGCTCTTGTGCGCGAGAATCAGCATCTTGTCACCGGCAGCATCGACGGTCTCTATACCTTCCCCCACCCCTTCGGTTGTTCCCAGACCGGCGGTGACCACGCTCAGACGCGCCGTCTTCTTGCTGCTCTGACCCGTCACCCCAACGCAGGCGCGGTGCTTGTACTCAGCCTCGGCTGCGAGAATCTCACCCATGACCAGTTTGTTGAGGAACTCGGCGATTTCGACACCGACAGAGTGAAGTTTCTCACCTGTCAGGAAGTCGATGACGAAATGGAGGCAGGCGCTGCTCTCCTTGCCGAATGTGCCGCTTTTGCCGCTCAGTTCGAGCGTGAGGCTATCCCCTGCAGCGAGCTTGTTATCGGCATGAAGTGCGGCGGCTCTGACGGACTTTCAGGCATAACCGCCAACCCCGCTGTCGGAAGATTCTCCGATATGCTGGTAGCCAGAGGCGGCTCTACTGTGCTGACCGAAGTGCCCGAGATGTTCGGCGCAGAGGGATTCCTGATGAACCGCTGTGCAGATGAGGAAATATTCAGCAAAGCCGCTGACATGATAAACGGCTTCAAGGCTTATTTTATCCGCCATGGCGAGGCGGTTTATGATAATCCCAGCCCGGGCAACAAGCAGGGCGGCATAACTACGCTGGAGGATAAATCCTGCGGCTGCGTGTAGAAGGGCGGCTCGGCTCCGATATCCGATGTTATCGGCTACGGCGAGCAGGTGACCGTCAAAGGGCTGAACATGCTCTACGGCCCGGGCAATGACCTTGTTTCGGCAACTGCCCTCACCGCTGCCGGCGCTCACATTATCCTCTTCACCACCGGACGCGGCACCCCTTTCGGTGCTCCGGCTCCCACCCTCAAGATAGCCACCAACACTCCCCTCGCGGAAAAGAAGCGCACATGGATTGATTTCAACGCCGGTGTTGCCGCTGACGGTACCGCCACTATCGATGAAGCCGCCGCCGACCTTTTCAGCCTTGTGCTCGATGTTGCTTCCGGAAAGCAGACAAGGGCCGAAGAGCAGGGCTTCCGTGAGATATCCATCTTCAAGGACGGCGTCTGTCTGTAATAATTTTTTCACAAAAGGGCTGTGCCTTATGCACAGTTTGTGCTATTATAGTATTGTATCAATCAATTCAATATATTGCTTACAGATAATAAAAACAATGAAGAAAACGGAGGACACACAATATGAAGCCTTTCATGAACGAGGATTTTCTTCTCAGAACAGAAGCTGCCCGCATTCTCTATCACGATCACGCTGAGAAGATGCCCATCATCGACTATCACTGCCACATCAATCCTATGGAGATCTATCAGGACAAGAAGTACGACAGTATCACCGAGGTATGGCTTGGCGGCGACCACTACAAGTGGCGTGCAATGCGTTCCTGCGGTGTTGCAGAGCACTTCATCACCGGCGATGCATCTCCCGAGGAAAAGTTCCAGAAGTGGGCTGAGACCATTCCGAATCTTATCGGCAATCCTCTCTATCACTGGACCCATCTTGAGCTTCAGCGCTACTTCGGCGTAACCGAGCCGCTTACCGGCAGAAACGCTATGGATATCTACCAGCACTGCAACAAGCTTCTCGCAGGTGATGACCTTACCGTCCGCGGCATTATCCGCAAGTCCAACGTAAAGCTCATCTGCACCACTGATGATCCCATCGATACCCTCGAGGCTCATCAGCTTATTGCCGCCGATCCCACCGCTCCTGCCGCTGTTCTGCCTGCATTCCGCCCGGACAAGGCAATGCGCGCTGACAAGGAGGAGTTCGCCGGCTACGTAAAGAAGCTCGAGGAAGTCGTCGGCTACTCTATCGAGAAGTTTGACGATATGCGCAGAGCTATGGCTGACCGCATCGCATACTTTGCAGAGAACGGCTGCCGCGTTTCCGACCATGCTCTTGACTTCTGCTTCTGCGAGGAAGCAACCGAGGCTGAGCTTGACGATATTCTCAGCCGTGCAAAGAACGGCGGAAAGATTACCGTCCGCGAGCAGCTTGCATTCCATACTGCAATGCTGGTTGCTGTCGGCAAGGAATACTACCGCCTCGGCTGGGTCATGCAGCTGCACTTCGGCTGCCTGCGCAACAATTCCGCCAAGATGTTTGCAAAACTCGGCGCTGACACCGGCTTCGATTCCATGAACGATGCTGCAAACGCTGACGGTCTTGCACGCTTCCTCTCCAAGATGGAAGAGTCTGATGCACTGCCCAGAACTATCCTCTATTCCCTCAATCCGGCAGACAACGGCATCATCGGCACTATCATGGGCTGCTTCCAGACAAACAGCGATATCCCCGGCAAGATCCAGCAGGGCTCTGCATGGTGGTTCAACGACCACAAGCCCGGCATGGAGCAGCAGATGACCAGCCTGATGAGCCTTGGCGTTATCGCCACCTTCAACGGAATGCTCACCGACTCCCGCAGCTTCCTGAGCTACACCCGTCACGAGTACTTCCGCCGCATACTCTGCAACCTCTTCGGTCAGATGGTCGAGGACGGCGAGTATCCTGCTGATTTCGAATTCCTCGGCAAGGTCGTTGAGAACATCAGCTACAACAACACTGTCAACTACTTCAACTTCGGCGACTGCCTGAAGTAATTCAGATAACGGCATACTCCAACAATGGGCAGCCGTCCGGTGTGTTCACAATGCCGGACGGCTGTAATAATAAATATAATTCATTATGAGGTGTTTCAAATGCTTCAGATCGGAATAAGACTTCACGACGTAAACACCGGCTGTCCCGAAGAGCTGCAAACAATAGAAGCCCGCGCCGCAAAGGCTAAGGAAGAAGGCTTCTGCTGTGTTCATCTTGCTCCGCAGAAGGTCATGAAGGGCATCACCTTTGACGATGCCGCGATGACCGAGGGTATGGCCATGCATTTCAAGCGCGTTTTCGGCAGACACGACCTTGATATCGCTGTACTCGGCTGCTATCTTAATCTCGCCCACCCTGACCCCGCAAAGCTTGCTGAGATAAAGCAGCGCTACTACGCGAATCTGCGTGTTGCTTCGCTGTGCGGCGCCTGCGTTGTCGGTACAGAGACCGGCTCGCCCAATGCTGAATACAAGCTTGATGCCAACACTCACACCGACGAGGCGCTCGATATCTTCACCCGCAATCTCGCTGATGTTGTGGAATGCGCTGAGCACTGGGGCGTCACAATGGCAATCGAGCCAGTATGGAATCACATCGTATACAATCCTGACCGCGCACTCAGGGTAATAAAGTCAATTGCCAGTCCCAATCTGCGCATAATTCTCGATCCGGTCAATCTTCTGTGCATGGATAATGCTGACGACAGAGAGCGCGTGATAGGAGAAGCAATGGAGAAGCTGTGCGACCACATCGCTGTGGTGCATATCAAGGACTTTGTCCGTCAGGACGGTAAGCTGATAAGCGTTGCCGCAGGCACAGGTGAAATGGACTACACAGAAATACTTCGCTTTCTCAAAGCCAAAAAGCCCTGCGTTCAGGCAACCCTTGAGAATACTGTCAATGACAACGCTGTTTCCTCACGCGAGCTGATTGAGCGCATTTACGCAAGAGTATAAATTGAATCTGAACTGATTCTTAATCAGAAAATTACATACAAAAAGAGCCGCACGTTAACACCATTTATCGTGCGGCTTTCAATATTGACGAATATTTAACAATGTGTTAGAATTTATCACAGTAAAGCACAACACTGTCATTTCATATCATAAACCGGAGGCTGTGACAACACCATGAAACTTATCGTAAGCGATATCAGAAAAAGCTTTGAAAAGAAGGAAGTCCTGCGAGGCGCTTCCTTTACCTTCGAGCAGGGCAAGATATACGGTCTTCTCGGCAGAAACGGCGCCGGCAAGACCACCCTTTTCAACTGCATCAACGAAGACCTGACCATTGACGGCGGTTCATTCTGCATCGAGGAGAACGGCACGACACGTGCAGTGCGCGCAGAAGATATCGGATATGTCCTCTCGACTCCTGTTGTTCCGGAATTCCTTACCGGCAGAGAGTTTGTTCAGTTCTTCATGGATATCAATAAAAAAACAATAACCGACCCGCGTTCGGTCGATGAATACTTCGACATGATGCAGATGGCAGAGGAGGATCGCGACCGTCTGATCAAGGACTACTCCCACGGCATGAAAAACAAGGTGCAGATGCTGGTCAATTTCATCGCCAACCCCGGCATCATGCTGCTCGACGAGCCGCTCACCTCATTTGACGTTGTTGTTGCAGACGAGATGAAGGAGCTGCTTCGCGAAAAGAAGGACGAGCACATAATCATCTTCTCCACCCATATCATGGAGCTGGCGCTTGACCTTTGCGACGAGATAGTCATTCTCAACGAGGGCGTGCTGTCGCTCATTGACAAAAACGACCTTGACAACGACGATTTCAAGGATAAGATAATTGCTGCGCTGAGAGGTGAGCAGGATGCTTAAGACCTTCCGTGATTCCTTCCGCCTGCGCATTGCCTACAAAACCAACAGTGTCATTTTCTCGCTGAAAACACTGCCGCTCATAAAGCGTCTGCTGCCTGAAAAGCTGTATGCTTCAAAGGGGCTCAAGACCTTCGCCTCAGTGATAAGCATTCTCTCAGAGATAATGTCGGTATTCATGGGCAAGCTTATCTACATTGCCGCAATGATCTTCCCGGTTTCCATGTTCCTTGCAGATGACACCGGCGCGGCATTCCTCCATGTTTTCTTCTTCCTTACATTCATCGGCGGACTGCTCAATACAGACCTGCTTGACCCATCGATGGACAAATACTATGCCATCTTCTCGATGCGCATGGATCCGGCAAAATACACCCTCGCAAACTACGGATTTTTCCTTTTCAAGACCATCGTCGGATTTTTGCCGTTCACCCTTATTTTCGGTCTGATCAGCGGCGTTGACGTCATCGCCTGTCTGCTGCTCCCGCTCTATGTCGTGGCTGTCAAGCTTATCTTCGGAGCCTTCCAGCTGCTTTACATGAAGCCGCGCAAAGACGGCACCGTAAAAGAAATCAGACCGCTGTTCAGATTTATCTCAGCTGCAGTATGCCTTGTCGCTGCATATCTGCCGCCGCTGCTGCTCGGCACAGCAATCAGCAAGCCGCTGTTCTATATTCTCTTTGCCGTCTTTGCTCTCGCAGGTATTGCAGGATACATCTGTATACTCCGCTTTAAGAGCTACCGCGCACTCTACCGCGTTATTCTCAACCCTGAGACCATCGCCGCACTCAACACCACCGAGAACAACATAAACCAGCAGAGCATGACAAAGACCATCAGCGAGGTGGAGGTCACCAGCAGCAAGACCGGCTGGAAATACTTCAACGAGCTGTTTGTCAAGCGTCACTCAAAGCTGCTTTCACGTCCGGCAAAGACAACCACAATCGTCTGCGCTGTGATACTTGTAATTGCAGTTGCCGCATCGCTGTTCTCCACCGAGGTCAGTGAGACAATCAATGAGCTGCTGCTCAATTCTCTGCCCTACTTCCTGTTTATCATGTATATAATAAACAAGGGCGCGGTTATTTCGCAGGCAATGTTCATGAACTGCGATCACAGCATGCTTTCCTACCGTTTCTTCCGTCAGCCGAAAGCTATACTGGCACTTTTCACCGAGCGACTCAAGTACATCACAATGATAAACCTGATGCCTGCATCGGTCATTGCTGTCGGTCTGCCTCTGCTGCTCTTCATCACCGGAGGAACCGACCAGCCGCTCAACTATCTGCTTTCCTTCTCGGCAATAATATCCATGTCGGTGTTCTTCTCTGTGCATAATCTGGTGCTTTATTATCTCTTCCAGCCCTATAATTTCAACATGGAAATAAAAGGCGCCGCATACAGAGTTGTCAATGCGCTGACCTATATGATCTGCTATTTCGGTCTGCAGGTTCAGCTGCCCACCTTCTGGTTCTGCCTTGCAGTGACCATCTTCTGTGTAATCTATGTCATTATCGCACTGATACTTGCCTACACCATTGCACCTAAAACCTTCAAGCTTCATAAGTAACGCTGTAATCAAAACCGCCGGCATCGGAAAACTCTCCGATACCGGCGGTTTATTTTTATTCAGTTCGCTTTTTTCTGCTCACAGCCGCAATTATTGCCGCTGCCGCAAGCGCAGCCCACAGAACACCGCTGAAATCCAGCAGTGCATCGGCAATGCAGCCATGCCGCTCGGGCACAAAGGTCTGCAGATATTCATCAATACAGGCTGCAGCAAGACCGCCGGCAAGAGATATCCATACCTTGCAGAATCTCCATGACTCAGCTTCTTTCTGCCATGACCATACTGTCATTGTCAGCAGAAATCCGAGCGCGGAAAACTCGGTGAAATGCGCCAGCTTGCGCACGAATGCATGAGACAGCTCAAGCGGTATGCTCAGTGCTGACAGCGATGCATTCAGCCATTCGGTAACACGCAGGCTGAGCGATGACGAATCGTCCCCGTCAGCGGCTGAATTGCCGAAAATGAATATCAGCAGCAGCACCGTCAGCAGTGTGAATACTATGCGTTTTGCTGTTTTCATCTGATATCGTCAGTTTTTCTTTCGGCGCCACATTTTGATCATGATGTAGATAACCGCACCGAGTACAAGAGCCAGAAGCGCAATGCTCATCGGAATTTCGACCTTCTGGTTTATTCCGAAGAAATTGATCAGCCAGTGAACAGCACCGGTAATGACCGTTGTTATCTGCAGGAAGGTAAGCACCAGAACGGTTGCGTTCAGCATACGGTTCTCGCGCTCGTTTGAACGGGCGTTTCTCAGCTCGATCAAGCGCTCGAGATATGCCTGATTGCGGTTGTATGTACTCATTATCTTTCTTGTGTCGAATGCCTTGATTATTTCATCGGCCTCGCACTGAGCCATCGGGTACTTGAAGTTGTCCCATTCCCAGAAGCGTATTGTTCTGCCGAACTCATCGTACAGCTCCTGAACAAAGTCAAGGTCGGTGCCATGGGGACAGTCAAGCTCTTCGACAATGCGCATATTTGTGCGTGTAACAGCCGAGTGCTGGAAAACAGTCAGCTCTACGACAAAAAGGTATGTTGCCTCAATTCCGAGACGCTCAGCGAAATCCTCAGGATAATCCTTCATGACAAAGGCTATTGCGCAATCGGAAAGGTATGCGTCATAGTAGTCATACTTCGCAATATTATGATCTTTCCAGTCGAGAACATCGCGGTTGACAATTCTGTAATCGATGTGAGAGCTGTTGAAAGCCTCAGCCGCAAGAATATATGCCATCTCCTCGGGATTTTCCGGCTCGTTTGACATACACACAAGGCACTTTGCATCACCGCAGTTCTCCATGCCGAACTTCTCGCGCATGAGCTCGTTGATGTTGATATTCTTACCTGTACGCTCGTCGAGCACCTCAAGATGTCTCGATGACATCTGATCCTCCAGCTGGGTAGTTGAGAATTTGTTGTCGGGAATGATTATGCACAGAACGCCGAGACCGCTGTTCTCATGAACAGTGAGCACAAACTCTGCATCTTCATACGCCAGCACTGTACCGTCGTAATCATCGTTCATGCAGGCGAATTTATATGAGCCAAGGCAGATTCGGCGCATCTGATTTACAACATGGTTGGTACATTCATAAACTGCGTTCTCCTCGATTGCCTCGATATAAGCCCTGCCAGCCTCACCAACCAGCTCGGTTATCTTTTCAGCATCAAGCTCCTGATCCATTTTGTTCATCGCATAAGGGATAAAGAAAAACAGATCGTTTTTATACGTCTTGCGGTATTCCTGTTTCTTATTCTCTGCCATCTTCAATCAGCTCCTCCAGATTTTCTCCGTCACAGACATACAGCACGTAGCCTTCTTCAAGCTCTCTGCGCGGCTCAAAGCCCATACGGGAAAGGAATTTGCGTCCGCCGCCCGAAACTGCTGTTCCGGTTATGTCGCCGATGTTATATCCATCCGCCTGCTTGTCTGCAATGAATTTCGCAAATTTTCTGCCAATAAGCTTTACCGTCTCACCGTCTCTGTAGTCAGGGTGCACCACAACAGAGATGATAAAGATATTGTTTACGCCGTCTTTTGTATACTGAGCCATTTCCTCCGGCTCAATGTCATCATCGCGTATCTCGCGGTGATCATCATCAAAAAGATCCTCGTGCAGCTTTTCACCTATTGGAAAGAAATTGATGTATCCGGCAAGGCGCTCACCGTCCATAACGCAGATAAAGGTATCTCTGTTGCACTCATAGCGCTTGATAAGGTTTTCAAGCTCACCCTGAAGTTCCTTCTCGTAACACATTACATCAAGAGCATACACCTGCTCAAGAATACTGCGGTCAATCTCATTTCCGTATCTGACTTCAAACTTATTCATTTTTCTTTCAGCTTTCCTGTTTTTTGTTGACTTTCTTTTGAAGAAATCAAAGCACATCAGAAGTTCTCCATAATTTCCGAGTGATGATTCACTGTGGATCCCACTCCATATTATCAATTACAATTATACAACTTATACATAGCCTGTCAAGATATCCGACAGCACGATAACAGCATTGAACCGCTGACGGGCTGCACTATTTCCCCTCTGCCAGTTCGACCACTGTCAGCCGTCCGCCGCTCACGCAAAAACGGACATCAAATCCGGCAAAGCTGACTCCATAGACACGCTCGGGGTCATTGTGTACCGCCGGACGCGGGTCCTGTGAAAGAACACCGATGAGTCCTTCTCGGCGGCTCTCCGGCACACGCTCAAGCAATTCCGGCGGAAAATCCACCTCCAGGCTGTAATCAAACACCTCTGCAGCAAACCCGCCTGTCGCCTCCGGGCGGCTGTCGGTATACGGCAGATAGGGCTTGATGTCATATATAGGCGTTCCGTCCATCAGGTCGGCACCGGATATGTGCAGTACCGGTCCGAGCTTCGGGTGCAGCTCGATGCTGTCAAGTCTGACCGCCGAAAGCCCTATGCTGTTCGGTCGGAAGGGAGAACGGGTCGCAAACACACCCATTCTCGTATTGCCGCCAAGTCTCGGAGGACGCACTGTTGGTGACCAGCCCTCACGCAGAGCCGCCGAGAACTGCCACAGCAGCCATATATGGGAATATCCCTCGAGACCGCGGAAAGCATCTGCCACACGGTACTCCGGCTCGAAAATTATCTGAGCTGTCAGCGATTCGACAAGACCGCTCTGGCGCGGTATTCCGAACTTGGTTGGAAAGTCACTGCGGATATGTCCGATTATTTTCATTTCGTATGTCTCGCCCAAAATTAATCCTCCCTGCCGCTGCTTTCCGGCAGCAGACCAAGATATTTTTCCTTCTGATAAAAGGCTCTGTCGAGCAGCGCAAACTCCTCCTCGCTGCACACCTCGAAGCATCTGCTGCGGTTGTAAGCCGACTTCTCCAGCAGCGCCGCGATCCTTTCGCACGGAAAACAACTGCACTGCGTACACCGCTCAACGTTATTCTCTGCACAGCACTCTCTGAGCTGATAAGCACAGCCCTTTCCTGAGCCGCAGCCGCTGCACCTCATTTCATCAGGCTCAACAACCCTGTCTCTCCAGCCGATTCTGTGCCACAGCTGAGCCAGCCGATGCAGTTCCTCTTCGCTCTTTGCATTGTATCTCGGACACACAGCGCAGTTATCACCGCAGACCGATATCATTCTTTCGTCATTCATTTTCGCCCTCTGAAACAAACCATTTCTCGCGGTACATCATTTCCTCCTGCGGTACTATGGAATAAACAGCCCTGTGCTCCTCCGGCACAACGCCCTTTATCTCAAAAAGCTGTGATACTGTAACAAAGGTATATCCCTGACTGAGCAGCTCGGGTATAAGTCTGCCGACAACCTCAATATTGGCTGTATTGCCGGTCATGTCGTGCATGAGTATGATTATGCCGTCACACACCTGCGCCATGATATCGTTAAAGCGTCTTTCAGCCGTGCAGCTGTCGTCCCAGTCCTCTGTTCCGATTCCACAGATAAACGGCTTGCTGACAGTATTCATAACACGCTCATCAACGCTGATGAAGGGCGGGCGGAAAAAGCGCGGACAAATGCCGATCACTCTCCTGACAATATCATCGGTTATGTCTGTTTCAGCTTTCATCTGCTCTTCGGTAAGCTCAGTGTAAGCCGGGTGGGTGTTTGAGTGATTATTTATCTCACAGCCCATATCAAACGCTCTGCGCATGATGGGCGCGGTTTCCCCTGTCACACTCTGACCGCAGACAAAGAAGGATGCTGTGATTGAATATTTTTCTATTATATCGAGCAGCGCCGGTGTGATATCTGCACTCGGACCGTCGTCAAAAGTCAACGCTATGTATTTTTTGCTCATAATTATCCTCTTTGTATTGAAGTAAATATGATTTTCGCATTTCTTTCAGGCTGTTTTCAGTATATCACAGCGCGCGCTCCACTTTCAACCTCCGGCTTTGTCCTTATAAAAAATATGCCCCGGACTGGAAAGGAGAGAGATAAATCCAGTATCCGGGGCTTACGGAATGCATAAAGCATGCATTGACGCTTAATTTTTCCGATTATTCGAAATCGTGCTTTATCTTGTCGTTTACGCTTATTTCATAGCCGGTCTGAACTTCAATTATTTTCAGTTCAGTATCAGCTATTACTGTATGCTTGCTGCCAACCGGCATAGTAACTACGTCGCCTGCCTTTATGCTGCGCGAGACTCCGTCAACTACTGCTCTGCCTTCACCGGAGATAACTGTCCAGACCTCATCACGGCGCTCATGGCTGTGGTAGTTCATTTTATGTCCGGGGTTGAGGGTTACCTTGATTGTCAGGCTTTCGTCCTCGACATCGACCACCTTGAAACTGCCCCATGACTTTTCAGCAAACATTATCTGCTGATCGATCTGGTCAACAAGCGGCTTGATGTAGCTTGACTGCTCCTTGTCAGAAACAAGTATTCCCTCAGGGCTTGCCGAAACAATTACGTCCTTAAGACCCATGCAGATTATCGGCACCTCAATTTCATTGAGGACGTGGACATTCTCGCAGGTCTCGTTGAGACGGGCATCGCCTATGATATTCTCGCCCATAGCCTCGGTGAGGGTGTTCCATGTTCCAAGGTCACGCCATTCACCGTTGAATCGCTGAACGGCTATGCTCTGCTCATTTTCAACAACGGCATAGTCGAAGCTTATCTTCTGAAGTGTTTCATACTTCGAGAAAAGGTCGTCATAATCAGTAAAATCAATCAGCTCATGCGCCTTGTCCAGCACATACTGCAGACGGTAGGCAAAAACGCCGCCGTTCCACAATGCACCCTGACTTATATATTCAGCGGCAGTGGCTGCATCAGGCTTCTCCTTGAAGCAGTCAACCATGCTGACGCTATCGGTTGTTTTCGGCATGATGTAGCCATACTTCTCGCTCGGATAGGTCGGCTCAATGCCCATAAGCACCAGATTTGCGGTATCCTTCTGTGCAAGCTCAGAGAGGTCGCGCAGCGCAAGGAAATAATCGTCCTCAACGTATGGGTCAACCGGACATACCACAACCGCCTCATCAGCAGGTATTCCGCGGACATAATGCAGGTATGCGGTCGACAGTGCTATAGCCGGGAATGTATCACGGCGGCAGGGCTCAACCGAAATTCCAACACCGGCGCCAAGCTGATTGCGGATAGCCGAAACCTGAGTCTTTGAGGTAGCAACGGTTACCTCAGCATCGCTGTCAACTGTGCGGATCTGCCGGTAAACACGCTGAACCATTGACTCGTATTCACCGTCTTCAGTTTTGAACATTTTGATAAACTGCTTTGAGCGGATATCATTTGAAAGCGGCCACAGTCTTTTTCCTGAGCCGCCGGAAAGCAGGATTATATTCATTATAATTCCTTTCCTGCCGTTAATGGCAAGTATCGTTTCTCAGCGTATTGGTTATCTTTCTGCCCTCATGGGGTTATTGAGGAAATCGTCGTAGGAAAGGCGGATTCCGTCAGGAAGCTCGGTCATATAGCTCCAGCCGAGAGCCTTCGCCTTGGAAACATCAAGCAGCTTGCGCGGTGTTCCGTTGGGCTTTGTTGTATCCCACAGAATCTCGCCCTCGTAGCCGACAACCTCTGCCACAAGCTCGGTCAGCTCTTTAATGCTGAGCTCCTTGCCGGTGCCTGCGTTGACCGTCTCGTTGCCGCTGTAGTTATTCATCAGGAATACGCACAGATTGGCAAGGTCATCAACATACAGGAACTCACGGAGTGGACTGCCGTCGCCCCAGCAGGTAACTGTTGGCAGCCCCTGCTCCTTTGCCTCGTGGAAGCGGCGGATAAGAGCCGGAAGAACGTGACTGTGGGTCGGGTGGTAGTTATCATTCGGACCGTACAGATTGGTCGGCATGACAGAAATATAATCCGTGCCGTACTGACGGTTGAGATATTCGCAGTATTTGAGACCGGATATCTTTGCCAGAGCATAAGCCTCGTTGGTCTTCTCAAGCTCGGAGGTCAGCAGGCAGCTTTCCGGCATGGGCTGGGGAGCCATTCTCGGATATATGCAGGAGGAGCCGAGAAACTCAAGCTTCTTGCAGCCGTTCTGCCATGCAGCATGAATGACGTTCATCTCAAGCATCATGTTGTCGTACATGAAATCAGCAAGTGCCGACTGATTGGCAATAATTCCGCCGACCTTTGCGGCTGCAAGGAAAACATATTCCGGCTTTTCCTCAGCAAAGAAGCGCTCAACAGCGTCCTGGCGGCAAAGGTCAAGCTCGGCATGGGTTCTGGTGATTATGTTGGTATATCCCTGCCGCTCAAGCTCGCGGACGATGGCTGATCCAACCATTCCGCGGTGTCCGGCAACATATATTTTCGCGTTTTTCTCCATCATAGCAGTATACCTCAGTTATTCAGAGTTCTCTGTGCAGCTGCTTCTTTTCTTGCAAGCTCACGGTCATGCTCAGCCATTATGCGGACAAGATCAGCATAGGAAGTCTTCTGCGGATTCCAGCCGAGAACTGTCTTTGCCTTGGTTGGATCGCCCCAGAGATTGTCAACATCAGTCGGACGGAACCATGCAGGATTTACGCAGACAAGCATCTTGCCGGTCTTTGCATCGTAGCCCTTCTCGTCAAGGCCCTCACCCTCCCAGCGGATCTCAATACCGTTGGCAGCAAATGCCTTCTCGGTAAAATCGCGGACAGTATGCTGCTCGCCGGTAGCGATGACGAAATCCTCGGGAGTGTCGTGCTGAAGAATCATCCACATACACTCAACATAGTCCTTGGCATAGCCCCAGTCGCGCAGGGAGTCCATATTGCCGAGCTCGAGGTGATCCTGCAGACCCTCAGCAATTCTGCCGGCTGCAAGGGTGATTTTTCTGGTGACAAAATTCTCGCCGCGGCGCTCAGACTCGTGATTGAAGAGAATGCCGTTTACAGCAAACATTCCGTAAGCCTCTCTGTACTCCTTGGTGATCCAGAAGCCGTACTGCTTTGCAACAGCGTAGGGGCTGTAGGGATGGAAGGGAGTAGTCTCACGCTGGGGAACCTCCTCAACCTTACCATAAAGCTCAGAGGTGGAAGCCTGATAAACCTTGGTCTTTTCGATGAGGCCAAGAATACGTACAGCCTCGAGTACACGAAGAACGCCGAGGGCGTCAACATCGCCGGAATACTCAGGAACATCGAATGAAACCTGAACATGGGACTGTGCTGCAAGGTTATATATCTCGTCCGGCTGGACCAGACCGATAATGCGGATAAGCGAAGAAGAATCGCTCAGGTCGCCGTCATGCAGAGTTATGGAATTCTTAGCGATGAGGTGGTCGATTCTGGCAGTATTGGAAATGGAAGCACGGCGTGTTATACCGTGAACCTCATAGCCCTTTTCGAGCAGGAACTCGGCAAGATATGAACCGTCCTGACCTGTGATGCCGGTAATCAATGCTTTCTTCATGTTAATCCTCCAAAATTCGTTTTTATTGCGCCGCACTGCCGATCAACTGCAAGCACAGCATTTTAACAATTATGTTACTCATTTTATCCGCAAAAATACAAATAAAAAAGCCAATATCTTGAAATTATGTAGCACAATATTGACTTTTGTGCTAAAATGGAATTAATTGGATCAATTACGGCAGAAAAAGGAGATGAAAAGGTATGGATGCAATGTTCCAGGGCGATACTGTCAATGCCGACAGAATAATCTACACTCCATCTGCATTTGCACGCTCAAGCCTTCTCCATCTTCAGGAAACCGGAATTCTTACCGCTCAGCAGCCCCACACCAGCCGGCGAAAGGCGCTGAGCTCCTATCTCTTTTTTGCTGTTATCTCAGGCAGCGGAACGCTCGAGTATGAAGGCAGCACCTACAGCCTGCAGGCAGGCGACTGCGCCTTTGTCAACTGCGCAAAACCATATTCGCACCGCAGCTCAACTGACCTGTGGACCCTGCGGTGGGCGCACTTTTTTGGTCCCAATCTGACCAGCATATATGATAAATACACCGAGCGCGGCGGTCAGCCTGTTCTTCGCTCTGCAAGCAGTGAGCCGTATGTCAGCCTGCTCGAAAATCTGTATCACACAGCGGCATCTGATGACTACATCAGAGATATGCGCATCAACGAACAGCTCGCCCGTCTGCTCACCCTGCTTATGGAGCAGAGCTGGCAGCCGGCAGGCGCATTGCACTCGTCTTCAAAGCGGCAGGATCTTCAGCAGGTACGTGAGTATCTGGACAATCATCTGACCGAGAAAATATCGCTCGACGACCTCGCCGCACGGTTCTACATCAACAAGTATTATCTCTCGCGCACCTTCCGCGAGCAGTTTGGCGTTCCGATAAACGCATACATTTCACAGCAGCGTGTCACACGCGCCAAGCGAATGCTGCGCTATTCTGATATGACGATTGAACAGATCGCCGCTCAGTGCGGTGTTTCCGACCCCAACTATTTTTCCAGAATGTTCAAGAAAACAGAAGGCATCGCCCCTGCGGAATACCGCAGATCGTGGCAGACCTGACGAATATATCACCAATAATCATCGGAGGAAAATAATATGTCGCAATCACTGGTTTCCCTGTTTCTTTCGCAATCCTACACTGACGCGTGGCAGGATTACATCCGCTCGCTTACTCAATCCGGTTTTGCCTGCTGGGATTATATAATTCTCACTGCGTCAAATGACGGACAGGCTGCAGGCTTTATCGCTCAGATAGAAAAGCGTCAGTCCGAGGGAAGGCTGCCCTCAAAAACCCATTTTGCTGTCATTCCCGACCCTGATGGAAAGCGTGTCGGAAGCGGCGGCGCAACACTCGGCGTTATACGCTATATTGCCGAGCGTGAGGGCACAGCCGATTTTTCAGGACTCAGGATACTGGTCATACACAGCGGAGGCGACAGCAAGCGCGTTCCGCAGTATTCCGCACTGGGCAAACTCTTCTCCCCCGTGCCGCACGAGCTGCCTGATGGCAGAAGCTCCACCCTCTTTGACGAATTCATCATTGCAATGAGCGGTGTCGCAGGACGAATCCGCGAGGGTATGCTCCTTCTCTCGGGCGATGTTCTGCTGCTCTTCAACCCTCTTCAGATAGACTATTCCGGCGAGGGTGCCGCTGCCATCTCATTCAAGGAAAATGTTGAAACAGGAAAGAATCACGGAGTATTCCTCAATGGTGAAAGCGGCTGTGTCGCTCAGTTTCTCCATAAGCAGACAGTTGAAACTCTGCGCGAAAAGGGTGCTGTCAATGAGCGTGACTGCGTGGATATAGACACCGGCTCGGTCATCTTCTCCTCTGCGATGCTGGCCTCACTGTATTCACTTGTTTCATGTAACGGAAAAACCGACCGGAAGCGCTATGACAGTTTTGTCAACGATACGGTCAGGCTTTCGCTTTACGGCGATTTTCTCTATCCGCTCGCCTCAGATTCAACACTTGAAGCGTTTCTGCTCGAGAAGCCTGAGGGGAAATTCTGCGATGAGCTTACCGAGGCACGAAAGGCTGTGTGGGCTGCCCTGCGTCCTTATCGCATGAAGCTTCTCAGGCTCTCACCCTCACGTTTTATACATTTCGGCACAACCGGCGAAATAATGAAGCTGATGAACACGGGCATCTCTGAGTATGAGCAGCTTGGGTGGAGCCGCTGTGTCGGCAGCAGTATCAAGGATAACTGCGCCGCCGGCTACAACAGCGCACTTTCCGCCGGAGCCTACTGCGCTCCCGGCTGCTACCTCGAGGTCAGCTATGTCGGTGCCGGCGCTGCTGTAGGCGAAAACACCCTGCTTTCATACATTGATATAGAAAATGAGACTGTGCCGGCAAATGTTGTTCTCCACGGACTCAAGCAGTATGACGGAAAATTCGTCGCACGAATCTATGGCATAAACGACAACCCGAAGGGCATTTTCAATGAGGACTGCACCCTGTTCGGCAGACCGTTCTCTGAATTCATGGAGAAAAACGGTTTGTCCGAATCCGACCTCTGGCGCGGCGGTGACCGCTCGCTGTGGACGGCAGAACTTTATCCCGCCTGCGGCAGTATCCGCGAGGCGGTAGCTCATGCGCTCAATATTTACGCAATGGCAAACGGTGACGGCGACGTGCAGATGTGGCGAAGCAGTGTTCGTAAGAGTCTCTGCGCCGGTTTCAATGATGCTGACCCTCACGCAATTATCGCATGGGATCAGCGCATGAGCGAGCTTGTTCGCATGGACGGCATAGAGAAGCTCATCAGAGCCGGACAGCCTGCTGAAAAGGCAGCTGATATACTCAAAGCAGATACCCTCACCAAAATACAGCGCGAGTGGCTTGACGCAAGACTTGCCGCTGCCTCTCCAGGCGAGGCGATGCGACTGCATTACTACATAGGAAAGGCGCTCGGAAACTCCGAGGGCGAAACACACATCGCTGAATGCTTCAGAATTATAAGCAGCAGCATTCTTGAAAGCACCCTTGACGGACTGCGTCAGAATACCTCCTGCCGCATAATTACCGACCGACACACCGTCCAGCTTCCGCTTAGAGTCAACTGGGGCGGCGGCTGGAGTGACACTCCGCCCTACTGCAATGAAATGGGCGGTACTGTGCTCAACGCTGCAATAACGCTTGACGGCAAGCTGCCTGTAGAGGTCACACTGACAAGAATTGACGAGCACCGCATTATATTCGACAGCCGCGATATGGATACCCACGGTGAGTTTGATGAGATTACCGCACTTCAGTCGGTAGGTGATCCTTATGATCCTTTCGTGCTTCAGAAGGCTGCTCTTCTCGCCTGCGGAATTATACCGCTTCAGGGCGGCAGCCTTGATGAGATTCTCACCCGTCTCGGCGGCGGCTTTATAATGCAGACCGAGGTAACAGATGTTCCAAAAGGCAGCGGTCTCGGCACCAGCAGTATACTCGCTGCAGCCTGTGTCAAGGCTCTATTCGGCTTTGTCGGAATAGCCTGCGATGACGATATGCTCTCAGGGCACGTGCTCTGTATGGAGCAGATAATGTCCACCGGCGGCGGCTGGCAGGACCAGGTTGGAGGTCTCACAATCGGAATAAAGTACATTACCACCGCTCCGGGCATGAAGCAGACTATAAACACAACCCATATAGCAATTCCCTCTGCTGCGCAGCGCGAGCTCAACGAGCGCTTTATTCTTATCTATACCGGTCAGCGCCGTCTTGCGCGCAACCTGCTGCGTGATGTTGTTGGCCGCTATATAGGGAACGAGCCAGATGCACTCTTTGCTCTCAATGAAATCCAGCGCACTGCAGCGCTTATGCGTTTCGAGCTGGAGCGCGGTAATATCGATGCTTTCGCTCAGCTGCTCTCAGCTCACTGGGAGCTGTCAAAGCAGATCGATGCCGGCAGCACAAACACTCTTATTGACCAGATATTCCAGTCAGTTGACGACCTGCTCGATGGCAGAATGATATGCGGCGCTGGCGGCGGCGGCTTCCTTCAGGCTGTTATGAAAAAAGGAGTCTGCCGTGACGATGTACGCATAAGACTGCGCGAGGTGTTTCAGGACGGCGGCGTTGACGTCTGGGACTGCGAGCTGATCTGATCTCTGCAATAAGAAATACAGCAACAACCCCTGCATCAGAGCCGATGCAGGGGTTTCTTTTATCTGCCGATAATTTCCGGCAGCTTTGCTTTGATATGTCGATAGATTGCTTCGCCGCCGCTGATGTTCGGGTGAATCTTGTCAGCTATAAATTTTGTGCTGTCCTGAGTTTCGCTGTCTCCGGTGGAGAGCACTGCCGCAAGGTCAATATATCCGTATCCGCTGTTTTTTATCCAGTTGTTCGCCGTGCGCATGAAGGCGAGATTGTCAATATCACCGCGGCGCGGAATTGTCACAAGCACAGGAACAGCGCCTGTTCCTTCTACTATGGATATAAGCGCTCCGAGGTTTTCAATAAAGGCATCGGTATCGCTGCCTGCGCTGTCATTCGTTCCGACGTTGAGCACAACATAACGGGGGTGACAGCAGCCAAGCGATACGACAATGCGCTTGAGTGTATCAGCTGCAGTTGCTCCGCCTCTGCCGTCAATAAACACATTGCCGCGGGTAGCTTCGTATATTCTCTGAGCGTAGCCGCAGAGCGGATTTCTGCCGGCTTGTTCGACAAAGCTGTCACCGATAACCATTGTGCGCGGATACTGATTACCGGTGGAAACCATTGTCATTCTGCCAAGCGAAACCGAACCGCTGAGCAGCTGGAATGTACCGCCGCCCCAGCAGCGCATATAGCCGGTGTACAGATTTTCATTGCCGGAACTTTCCTGCGCTTTCAGTGTCATTTCGGCTACTTCACCCGGGCAATCAGCATTATACAGTCTGACACGCACCTCATTAACTGTACACTTTTCAATTTCGATATAGTGCTCTGCACCGTTGGCAATTTCAAAGCCGAAAGAAACCGGCTCACCTATCTGAGCAAGAGTAGTATCGCTGCTGCCGTTCCACAGATATGCGGTCATGGTTTTTGCTGCAGTGTCAACCATGACGCTGAATGCGCCGTTGTCAATACCGGTTGTGCCGTAGGCTGAGCCTACAGTGTATCCGAAACGGATTTTGCTGGCTGCAGTTGTCTTGAATATCGCTGAAATGCGGCTGCGGTCAATGGTGACATACTTTGCATATCTGATCAGTGCGCCTGAGGTCGAGGAATTCATATATCCATCAGCGTATGAGAATCCGTTTTTCACCATTTCGGAATTGTTGTCCGCGGTAAATTTCACGTCGTAGATAACATCACTGTTTTCTTCGATGACGCGGCTCTTAGGCACTGCAGAGGCAATCAGTTTGTGTTTGCCGTCTACCTGCATCACCATATCTGCCGGGCTGAAGATGAAGCTGTACCTGTTGCCCAGTCGGGTTGACAGGCGCACAAAACGTGAATTTGCAGGTGCTGTGACAGCGTGATAAGGCGTGGTCGGGTAGGTCTGATTATACTCATGGTTGCAGGAGAATCCGCTGATAAACTTCTCCTCTGCATCATAGAAAGCACCCTGCACATAGGTGTTCGGATAGCTGTATTCCGCCCCCGGATATACCTGAATGTTATCGCTGCAGCACATGGCTGCATTTGCAGTAAGCGAACCGTTTGTTGCATTAATAAAGCTTCCGACAATAGCATTCTGGGCGTTCCATAGATTCGCCGCCTGCGGCTTAAGCTGTGTTATCTGTGCTCTGACCGCTTCGCCTGCGGTAGGGTACACCGCACTGTCTGTCGCAGTGCGAATGTCTGTCACCTCGGTCTGATAAGAGTATATTTCACCTACTATGCCAAGTGCTTCGTCAAGCGCCGAGAACTCATCAGAACTTGTCAGCTGATCCTCATTATACTGCGCCGCTGCCACGTCAATAATAAATTCTGCTGTTGACAGAATCGACTCTCCGACGTAAATTCCAATATCCGTATGCACCTCACCAACAACAGCAAGCATCTGACCAGTTATCTCAACGTAAATTTTACCGTCGTGAATGCAGCCGTCGTTCATCACCGATGTGCCGTCCGGTTTTATGCATCTTATGCGCACAATCGCATCTGACGGAAGCTCCAGCGTATCTGCGCCGTCTTTTACAGTAACCTCCAGATAACGCGATTCTCTGTCCCCCTGCTTTGCATACACTGTCTGCTGATACTCGCCTTTTTTACTTTCATTGCTCACATTCAGCGTAAGCGGCAAAACCGAGGAAAATTTTTCAATATCACTGTAGTTCATAAATTTTTCCTTTCATGCATGAATTCTGACGGAGTGCAGAATGGGTACACCCCTGTCATATGCAGAATTTTACTTTAATCAGCACTGTCTCTACATCTTCACTTAATTATGTGCTGTCATTTTGCACTCACTACTGTCAAAATTGCTGCTCTGCTTCATTGATCGTGCAAAAAAATAACCCCCTGATGCTTTTCACATCAGGGGGTTGGCGTATATTGTTAAGTCTGCACTTCAGGCTGATTTTTGCCCCGCCTGTGCCTTTTGCGTATCCTGTTTTCTGCAGAATCCGCCTCCTTGCTCAACGCCGACATGATTATCGGGAAGAAAAGCAGATTTGCAAGAGATACCTCATTCATTGTTCCGATTATTATGATTCCGATAAATCCGGCATTCAGCAGCTGAATTACCGTTGTATCTCCGTGCTTTATGCAGAGCAGCGCAATAACAAGAAGAATTATCGACACCACCCCGTAGCTTATCATATATTTGAGGAACATATTATAAGTGTAGGTTGTTGTGGTAAGCACACCGGCAGTATAAACCGGTGCATCAAAAGTGTTCATTCCGTAGCCGAAAATCGGCGAACCCGGCACCTGCATCAGATTTGTCTGCCAGATAGTCGTTCTTCCGCTGAAGGTAATATTCTTCTGGAACACCTCAGTGATTATCATTGTGACAAACGGTGATGTCATGCCTCCAAGCAGAAATCCGTTTGCCACTGCTGCGCCGATTATTGTATTGAACACGGTGAAAATACGGGGCAGACTCTCAAATTTGCTGATGTAGAGGAATGTCATTGAGCAGGCCACGATTGCCATAATACCGGTTGATGATCCCTCAAAGAATCCGGTATAGTGTTCTCCGCTGAACAGCACACCGTAAATCGCCATGAGAACGAACAGCAGCGAATAGTTGCGCTTCTTCGGCGCGGCATTCTTCTTTATCGCCTCAAACGCCATTATGATAGTTGCAAAAATGACTTCATAAATCGGAATGTTATTCTTCGAACCAAGCACCCACTGGGCTCTGGCTATTGACGAACCCTCAGCACTCTGGAACATTCCGCCCGGGAAAAGCAGCATCGATACAAAGTTAAGGAAAATGTATATACAGCATACATAATACAGTGGTTTTATGCCGTGGAATCCGTTTTTCCTTACCGATGAATTGATAACAACAAGAACCTCAAACGCCGGAAACAAAATTCTGAGCACAAAATACGGAAGCGAAGAAAAAGATGACAGTGCAACGCACATAGTACACCATGCAAGGAACACAAGAACTGCCATATGAAAACGGTTCACGTAAATTATGCCGGTGAAATTGATCAGCACGAACAGTGCAAAGAATCCGATGCAGACCAGATCAGTAAGCGTGCCCAGAGAAGGGGACATTCTTTCCACACATGGCGGAGTGAAGAAAAAAAGCCAGAACATGAAGCGAACAACATCATACAGCGTCAGCTTTGATGCTCTGCTGCCTATACTGCTTTCCAAACTATCTTCCTCCTATCCTGACAGCCCCTGATGAGGTCATGCCTTCTTTGTTTTCTTGAAATCAAGGAATCTCTTCGCAAGATATCCTGCTGCTGCAACCTCAGCCACACACAGAATATAGCGCGGTATCATGAAATTATAAAGCAGCGACATTATTACCATCACTGCAAGCATTGCTCCGCAGACTGTCGCTATCAGCTTCATATCAAACATACTCTCTTTGATATTATTATCCCTGCAAATCTTTTTGGCAAGGAAATAATGGGCAAACGTATACATGATATAGCAGAAAAGCGTGGTATATCCGGCTGCATAATAGCCGAATACCGGGATAAAAATTGCATTGAGTATGATATTTGCAACCGCTCCTGTCGATGACGCCGCCATTATGTAATGCGGCTTTTCAAAATAGAACTCCACATTACTGAACAGCGGATAAAGGAAATTGAAAAATACACCGCAGGCAACCGGAGGTATGACCCATATTGCATCATAATACTCAGGCGGAGCGAATATCATTATTATCTCCGGCGCAAGTGTCATTGCCAGCGCACTTGCCACCGCCACAAGGAATATCAGCGGAGTAGCACTCTTTCTTATGGCGCTGTACTCTCCGCTTTTTATCGACTTGTACATAAACGGGGTGAACGAGTTGTTTATCGCCGTTATGATTATGGTTATCATTGTGGCAATATTATAAGCTACAGAATAGATTGCCGCCTCGCCCTTGCCTATCATATCGCTTATCATTATTCTGTCCGCCTGACTGAGAATAACCGATGACAGATAATGCGGGATAAGCGGTATATTGAATCTGAGGGCAAACTTCCAGTATTCCTTATGAAAGAACTGCTTGCCCTTAGCCATATTGTAGATATAGAAAATCAGACCTATGCAAACCTGTACGAACACAAATGAAAGCACTCTTGCTTCAGCCTTGTAGCTTGTATTCAGCACAGCTATGATACCAATCAGCGGTGAACTGACTGACATGATTACCGTAACGATTACCAGCGAGCGGTATTTGTAATCATATCGCTGACTTGCCGACCAGAAGTTGAACGCCGGAACAAAAAGCAGTTCTACAAACATGGCGACCATGTAAAGCGTCGACATGTTGAGCAGTCCGTTCCAGAAATCAGCTCCGATAATATAGACGATAAACAGGCCTGCTGTCAGCGATGTGCAGAGTCCCTGCATACTTGAGGTAAATCTCGGTCTGTCATCGGAATACTTCGTCATGCCGTTATTGAACACGCCGAAGAACAGATTGAGCGTGGCGATTATGGATATCACCTGATACCACGACTGGTAAACTGTATATTCACCGTACTGCTCAGGAGTCAGTATTCGTGTGAATATCGGTGTGGTGAGCAGTGATATGCCCCTCTGCATGGCACTGCATATAGCAAACCATACCGAGGCACGCACTGCAGGATTTATACTTTTGTACTTATCCAGTAACTTTCTGATCACTTTATTGCCTCCAGACAACCATTTGCAGCCGGTCTATTTCTTTCTGCCGACAAGCACAATGCCGCCGGAACCGATATCTGCTTTATGCACAATTTCAAAAAAGTCGGCAAAATACTGCTCAAAGCACTCCGTGCTGTATTTCTCATCAGGGTGGAAAGTCACCACAGCGTATTTCTCTGTCATTTTGGACAGGGAATTGATCAATGAATCAGGTTTCCAGCGCTGATAGGAGCGCATATTATGTGTGATATCCAGTGCAATCGCCGCCTCTGAGCGCACATAATCCCTTGTGCCGTCATCCGCACCGTAAAGATACTGGAACATCATGGTGTTTATTGGAGCCTTTTCTTTTCTGAACAGTTCATAGGCACGGTGAGAACGTGCTTCGTCATTTTCTGCCGCAAGCACCTTGACCGAAAGCCGTCTGTGCATTTCGAGTGCTAGTCTGCCTGACGTGCCGCCCACATCGACTGCACTGGCGAAATCCAGCTGCAGCTTTTCCAGTGTGCTGACCGTCGGTTCGATGTCGGCAGCCGCCTGCTCACTGTTCGCTGCTGTACCTGCAGTCTTTCCAAATACAAGCTCGATGAATTCCGGTCGTGCATCGTAGCAGTCAAACATACGGAAAATCATCCAGCTGCACAGCGGCGAGCTGTGCCAGAAATGATAGCGTTTGAATGCCTTCAGCGCCTTATAGCACTCAAAAACCGCATCATCGTAATATTTCGGTGTTATCCAGATTGAGTTGTTGTCTTCGTCATATATCTGGATTCTGCGCATCACTGAATTGCCTATACCTGCAAAAACGAGACGGTAAAGTCCGGCAAAAAAAAGCTCAGTGGTATAGCCGGTATTATGACCATTATCCTCGACTATTGAGCCAATATCTGTAAAGACCGGTCTGCCTGCGTGAAAAGTCATATTATTGAGATGCCCGTCATACAGCGTATAACCCACTGAAGCGGCTGCGCGCTTTATTATTGCCATGGCAATGCAGGCATCTTTTATCATCAGCAGGTTCCACGACTTCGAGGTAGACATATCCACAATCTCATGCTCCATGATGATGGGGTATTCTTCCGTATAATAATCGGTAACCGTTGTCACCGGTATATATCCGTTATCGCCCAACACCTGAAGCAGACCGCTGTTCCATAGGCGCAGAAAAGCAGGCACGCTCTCCTTATAGACACCGCGGTAGATATGCCCGTCGCGGGAAAGGACTTTGCCCATTATGTCGCCATTATAGCTGAGTATTCTGAATCCTTCGAACAGCACTGTCCCCTTTTCAGCTTCGCACGGCGCGTAATCCGGACTGGTGCGGTAACGCTCCATCTGCTCAGCAAGAGAGTTGACCACTGCATCATATTCAGCCTTTTTATCATTGAGCTGCCTGCGTGTCACACGGACAGGATTCAACTCCTTTTTCATGCTTCTTCTGAAATATTCAACACGCCGTTTTCCGATGCGCTTTATATCGGTTATAAGGCGCTCTTTCGATATCATTTCTTAATTCACACCTTCTGCTGTCAGTTGTTTTTCAGAAACTCTTCAATATCTTCAAACTGCTCTGCATGAGACTTTATCCACTCAAGGTCTTTGTCCCACCATTTCATCTCAAGCAGTTTTTCTATCTGCTGCTGAGTAAAGCGGTATCTTATCAGCTTTGCCGGCACACCGCCTACGATCGCGTAGGGCGGAATATCCTTTGTCACCACTGCTCCGGCAGCAACAATTGCACCGTCGCCTATGGTTACGCCATCAAGTATTTTCACTCCAGCTCCTATCCATACATCATTTCCTATAAGTATGGACAGATCACTTCCGGCGACATTTTTGTATTCCTGAAATTTCTGACTGTTCACATAGGAATCGACAATAGGGTGGTTCACACTGAAAAACGAAGGAAAAGTTGAAACATAAGTTGAGCTTGGATGCATACCTGCTATCCTCTGGACATCAAAGCTAATCGAACAAAATCTGCCAATCAGGCATTTTGATAATCTGCACCTGTCGCCCATATATGATCCATATCCCATTGATATGTTGCTTACCTCTGTCTGCTGACCAAGAAAGTTGCGTCCTTCAAACACGCAGTTATCACCAATTATGGTATCCAGCGAGCACCTGACCATATCTTTTTTTCTGATCTTGACACTGGCGGCCTTCAACATATAAATTGCTTTGCGTAGAATATTCATATTAACCTCCGCTTCGCAGCAATCTCATCAAAGACCGCTGCATTTATCTCAGCCGCGTATTTTCTTCAGTACACGCTTGACCGACTGCTTGAAATACTGCCTGGGATAACAGCTTCGCACAACCGCTTCAAGCTTTTCTCCTGCGCGCAGCCTCGCTGTGAATTCATCGCGCTTCTCCGGTTTCTCTGACGGATGATTCAGCTGGTGATTTGCTGCGGCGGCCCGTTCTGCATTCACCTCGCAAAGGACAAGCTCTGCCATTGCGAGCAGCTCCTCGCCTTTTTCGCTCTGCGTCAGTATGAGAGATACACCTTTCTTTATTTCCGCCTCAGGCAGCTCGCTCTGCCACGAATCACCGAGAGTTACATCACCGGTTCTGCCACGCTGCGCGTAGACGCAGGAGTAGCAGTTTTCGGTGTATGCTATTCCATTGAGGAAGGCTATTGTATATGCATCTCTTATGCCCGGAATATTCATTGCTGTTTTTTCAGCTGTCAGACCAAAGCTATCCTTGATTCTGAAGCTGATTTTATCAATTACGGACAGGCTGTATCCGCGCTCTGCCATGTAATTCTCAAGCACCGACGGTGCCGGAGATCCGTGACAGATGAGGTCAATTGTATAAAGACCGCTCTGCAGTTCGGTGCCGGCATAATTCTTCGCCGCCGCTATCTGGCAGGGCAGACCAATCATAAGCACCTTTTCGCCTGATTTCAGCGAATCCTTTATTTTTCTGTAAACACCCTCAGGACTGCTCTTGACATATTTCGAGCCCTTTGCACGGGCAAGCTCATCTTCTCTGTCGATGCGGATAAAACCGAATTTTCCCTGTTCAAACGCACAGGTATATACTACACCGCCGTTTCTGATAAATGCAGCGGCTATTGCAGTGGCAGCGCCGCCCGATGATCCTCCGGCACGGACTGCCTCATCCTTCGCCCAGCCCTGATGCCAGCTTATCTGTCCGCCGGTCTCCACAGGGTTATGCACCTGACAGACCTTTTCGCACAGGCGGCAGTCGATGCATTTCGCCTCATCTATCACAGCACGGCAGCATTCGGCATCGGCTTTCACTGTGACCGCGCCCTTCGGACAGATATCGGAGCATGCCATGCAGCCTGCACATTTATTCACTTCACATACAGTTTTGATCACGAAAACACTCCTTTCTGTCCTGTGCCTGTTCCTGGCTATATCAATGACCTGTAAATATCAAGATAATCGTCGCAGAATCGCTCCGGGCTCATCTGCCGCTTGTATGCCTTTGCAACCTTGTCATAGGCAAACTCGCTTGTAAGCGCCTCTTCTATCTTGGCCGCAAGATCATCACTGTCCTCAGTGCGGTAGGTTGCACCGAGGTGATTCTCGGTGATTATGCTGCCGAGACTTCCATGTTCCGGTCCGATTATGGGTATCTCTCTGTTGACACCCTCGGTCAGCTGACCGCTCGCACCGTCAAATATTGCACGGTAAGGCAGAACCACCAGATCGGTCATATCCCAGTAGCCGGCAAGCTCCTTCTCTGTAAGGAAACGCAGATCAAGAGTCACCTTGTCTCTGAATGAGGCACACATCTCCTCGATCTCCTCTCGTGAGAAATCCGCCTCACGTCCTGCAACAAGCAGCCTGAACGGGGACTCTACCTTTGCAAGCGCCTCCATCAGAATGTCAAGACCCTTATCGTGACGGGTTCCTCCGAACATACCGATTACCGGCACTTCATTCTTCTTTCTTCTTCCTGTATTCTCAAGGAAGCTGGGATATTCAACATGAGCTGTATTATGGATACCGTACTGCTCAAGCGAACGCTGAAACTCCTCGGTATGCACAACCGGAGTTCTGCCGCGGCTCATCAGCATATAGCTGATTCTTCTTGCAGTGCCTTCAAAGAGATGGTGGTATGTTATTACCACCGGGCAGATCTTTGAAAGCCGGTTCATGCCAAGACCGAAATACCTCATGATTTTATCGCCGTCAAGGAAATGGATAATATCTGCCTTTTCCTCCTCGGCAGTCTTTGCTATGAAGCTGATGCACTCCATATAATCCGGAAGTTTTCTGGAGTTGAAATCCATTTTTGGAAATACCAGCTGCTTTACGCTTATGCTGTCTATTTTTTCCGGAGTGATGATAACACTGTCATATTCACATGAACCCGAAAGAGCCTGAACATAAGGAACATGATGACCTATTATCATATTTTCGACAAACAGTATTTTCATATTCCAAGCGCCTCTTTTAAGAACTCAATATTTTTCTGTCTTTCGGATTCAAAGATCCTGTTGACCATAGCAAAATCAATTTCGCTGCTGTCTGCCTCACCGTTCTTCACCACGCGGCTCTGCTGACCGGTCAGCTCAAGAATACTCTCCAGACGTGTGCTGTACTTCGGCGGATAGAACACAAAGAACGGTGTGTTCAGATTAAGGCAGAAGGCAGTGCCGTGAAATGAATCGGTAATAACGTATTCCGCATTATCAAACAGTGAAATATATTCATTCACTGTCGGTATGTTCACACCCCTGCCGTTCTTTGCCGCCTGATCATAAAGCAGATTAATTCTAAGCAGCTCACAGCCTTTTTCCCTTGCAAGCTCCTCGGCAAAAGCATCAAATTCCGGATTCGGATTGAGCTGATAGATAAGCACATACGGCTTGCTGTTACTGTATTTCGGAGAAGCAATTTCACGCCATTCGTCTCCGGTGAGCACCAGTGTCGGGTCAAGAACATGAACCGCACCGCTGATGCCGATTTCCTCAAGCGTGCTGACAGCAGAAGCCTCTCTGACCGAAATAGCTCTGTATTTCTCAAGGTATTCCCGTGTCTCCTGAACTTCATTCTCAGGAAAATGGGTGAGACCAATGCTTGTCGAGTAGGCAATTTTAATTACATCATCATCTGCAAAAGCAAGATAGAATGCCTTTTCGACGCCCTTGTTGTATTCACTGTTCCACATCTGGTCACTGCCTGTGCAGGCAATGTCAATCTCCGGCGGATTTTCACACAGCTGCTCAAAGCTTGTGTATGTTCTGTCCCCCACCGTGACATACTCGTCAAGAAAGCCCTGAAAGACCTTCTTCTGACGCATATACGACGGTGCCTTGATTGCGTAATAAGCCAGTCTGAGAAGCGGATTTCCTGCAAAAGAGGAACGGCTGCAGGCATCCCTGAGCTTGGCCATATAACTGACCTGATCTTCTCTGCAGTAGTCTATTATCTCTGTATCACAGCCAAGTCTTCTGAAAGTCTCCTGTGTTGCATAGGTCTGAAGCACTGAGCCGTAATTGTTGACGTTATGGAAGGTTATAATTCCTGCCTTCATTCGATTCACCTTTCAGGTATCAGAATAATTTTTTGTCTGCTGCGATAAAGTGCTGTCTGAGCAGCGCTGCTATCGGTTTTATATTCCATCTGCGTATATTGCGCATATATATGCTGCGCTTGTCCGACCAGCCGGAGAGATATCTGTTGGCTCTCCAGTTTCCGAGCCGGCTGTCAAGATAATCCATTGTGCGGTCAAGCAGACTGTTTCTCACCGCCGCATCGCTGCATCTGCATATACGCTCCATCGAGCTTCCGAGCAGTATTCTGACGATGAAATACTCAAGCTCATCGCTGTATTCGGCGTAGAAATCATGTTCCTTGTAATATGCAATGATATTGTCGAATATGTCAAATATCATTGCCACTTTCTCACCCTGAGTATTGGCTATCGAGCCCTCGCGCTGAACATAATGCACGAAGGGTCTGTCCACATATCCGCAGGCATTGATGTGCGGAATCAGCTTGCAGAAAAACTCGGTATCCTCATAGATAAGTCCCTCAGGGAAGAGGATTCCTGTCTCCTCTACCAGAGCTCTGCGGTATATCTTATTCCACGCAGCCGCCAGACCGCCGAGGAACATATCCTTGCGCGAAGTGTATTCGCGCGCCTTTACCAGCTGGCTGTCTGCTGTGTATTCCTTGACATAGTCGCACACGACCATGTCAGCATCCTTCTTTTTTGCCTCGGCATACATGAGCTCATACATATCGGCATCGACATAATCGTCCGAATCTACAAAGCCGATATACTCGCCGTGACAATACGGTATTCCGAAATTTCTCGCATCTGACAGTCCACCGTTGGGCTTTATCAGAGAAACGACCTTTTCGGGATAACGTGCTGCGAACTCGTCGATTATCGCCTGTGAATTATCCTTGGTGCCATCATTGACGACGATTATTTCTATCTCCTGCAGTGTCTGTCCGACAAGCGACTCAAGACACTTTCGCAGATACCGTTCAACATTGTACACCGGTACAACAATACTAACCTTTATCATACTGCGCTCCCTGCTTTATCTGCCTCTGATGACTGCATTCCAGATGAACTTTGTATTGGTCTCCAAATATCTCTTAAAAAGGCGCTTGGGCTCCTGCAAAAGCCGATAGAGCCATTCAAGATTATGATTCTGCATCCACATCGGGGCGCGCTTTATATTTCCGGAAAGATAGTCAAATCCGGCACCCACGCCTATCATAACGCCCTTGAGCTTACCCTGATGAGCAGCCATCCAGCGCTCCTGCTTGGGGGCACCGAGACCGATCCACACAAAGTCAGCATCAGCTTCATTTATCATTTTTATGATATCTGCATCTTCCTCTTCTGTCAGTGCACGGAAGGGAGGGCTGAACATTCCGGCAATTGTCATTCCGGGATACTTCTCCTCCAGCTTCTCTCTGAGCATTCCGAGGGTCTTTTCGGTAGATCCGTAGAAATAATGACGGTAGCCCTTTTCAGCAGAGATTGCGAAAATCTCCTCCATAAGGCTCGGACCTGTGGTTCTGCCCATCTGGTCAAGGCCGCGCTTGTGTCCTATGCTGGTAAGCGGACCTCCGTCAGGAATTGCCATGAGCGCATTGTTCTGAACAGCGCAGTATTCCTTGTCCTCATACGCTGTAACAGTGGTATGAACATTCGCAACCGTAATGTAGTCACCTGAAATTTCAGAAATATTCTCTCCGAGATAATCAAGCAGCCATTCCATATTGATAGCTGCTATGTTGACACCCAGAATAGTACATATGGGTATCTGGCTCTTGTCCACTGTGCGCTGATAATCGGAATTGAAAACAGATGTATTCATTCACAAAACCTCTCACTGATCAATAAAGTCGGCTCAACGCCATTTTATCTGCTGTCTGATGTCTTTTATCGCCGGATTGTCTGCGGCATGAATTCTCCAGTGCGTATCACATACTGTGCTGCAGGGTATAACTATAATCTGCGATGCGCAAAAAAACACGATCGTATGCAGCACCCCATATTATAATATCCGGAATTCTGTATGATCGTGCATAAAAAACTCGTCCAAGCGTAGCTATGACATTTTATATTATATTATATACATCTTAATGTTTTTTGTCAACATGACTGACCTGTTTCGTTGCCACGCACAATAGCTTTGTACACGCAGGATTAATTTTATCCGATATGCTTTAAAATGCGCGCAAAAACGGCCGGCGAGATATCCTCCCACCGACCGTTCAGCCTGTATTTTCATCTGTTCGCATCGTCTGATTTTCCGAGCTGTGCCTGTATTCAATGAATCTGTATGTACTTGCCTGCGCGCGCTGCTCCATGCACTCACGCACCTGTCGGCAGAGTGTCTCTGCCTGCTGCTTCATCGTTCCGTCTTTCTGCGGCAGAAAAGGTCCGTCAGCATATATCGTCACCTTCGGCCTTTTCCCGAACCAACGTTTCTGAAAGGTTGTGGTCAGAACAAAAACGGGCTTTTCAAGCTTTGCTGGAAACTTGAATGCCGTTTCACTGAACGGACGGATATCGGCGCAGTACTCCCACACATGAGCCTCGGGATATATGACAACAAAGCACCCCTGCGCTGTTCTCTCCTCCACAGTCTTCGTCAGCTGCTTCATACCGTGCAGGCTTTCATCGAGCGGCAGCGCGCCGAGATATGGAAGTATCTTGCCTATGACCGGAATACCGAGGTTTGCCGGACTCGCAACTGTATATATCCGCTTCGGAAAGCAGGCAAGCGCCGGGTCAAACACATCACCGACAGGAAGGGTGTGGTTTGCATAGATAAAACCGCCGCCTTTGTGCTGTCTGAGCTTCTTTGCTCCCTTTATGCGCACGTGCAGGAACAGCCGGCAGTAAACCGTCGAGAAAATCAGCGCCAGACCGTAAATCAGCCCCGAAAGGAAGCGTGAACGTCTGTCTCTTCTGATCCATTCGTAATCGTACGGCAGACAGTATTTCTGATCGGCTGATTCAACGAAATCATCAGAATAGCTGCTGAAGTATCTTACCTGCGGTGTATGCTTCACTGCGCACCGCCTACCCATCCGGCTATATCCTCAGGAGCGAAGGTATAGCTCAGCTTTCTGCCGTATGCTTTCTCGTATGCCTCAGTTTTCAGCGCATAGTCACGCTCGCACATGGCTGTGCTGTTCTCCAAAACGCTTTTATCCGGATCGGGATAAAGCACATCAAGTATATGCAGCGTGTAGCGGACTTTATGAAAGCTTTCGTTGTCCATCTCAGGCAGATCAGTCATCTCAACAAAGCAGGATATGACCGGAGCACCGAGACGTGCCGCAAAATGATATGCTCCGCGCTTTGGCGGTCTCGGCTTGCGGTAATTGAACCACATCTCCTGTTCTGGATAAATGAGCACCATTTCGTCATTTTCAAGCAGACCTCTGAGCACCTCTGTGAACTCTCTGCAGAGATATCTCGGCGACTCGGCAATCGGAATGGTGTCGGCATAATTCATCAGGAATCCTACCGGTCCCTCCATCGCAAAATTGGTCACCTGGCTGACCACATTGAGTCTCTTTTTTCCGCACTTTCTCACAAGATGGCGGATAACGGTATTCTCCACCGGACTGAAATGATTGCTGGTAATTATAGCACCGCCCTCAAAACCCTCAAGCTTTTCAAAACCGATTATCACAGTGTCACGGTTGACAGCTGTTGTAAGGAAATTGCCCACTCTGCGGGCCGCAGCCGACTTGATGCGTTTTTTCGGTGTGTTTCTTGCCGACAGATAGTCACTGATTATCTCTCCGCTTTCCTCTTCGGTCAGCACCGGATCATTGAGTTCTACCTTTGCGTAGAAATCGCCTGTTTCAGCGGCATGACGTATGTTTTCTATAACAGCCTCGCGGTTTTCACCGATAATCATAATCTAATTCTCACTCCGCTCTCATGCATTTTCCTGAACGTTGCCTCATTGTCAGGTATCTCGTTTCCTCTGCGTACAAGCAGTCCGAGACATTCACTGTCAGCCTGCTTTTTCTCGTCAGAATACGCAGCCTTGTATGCTTTTATCTCATCGATATAGCCGCAGTCCTCTGCATATTTCCAGAAGTACTCGCCGTACTGTATCTCATCGTAGCACCACGGCTTGGAGAAGAGATTGTAATGAATCAGCTTAACGTCATCGACCGGCGGCTTGCCCGGTGTCGGCATGGCATCCCATTTTTCGTCAAGGAAAAGTATCCTGTCACAGCAGATGGCATTTATATAATCCTGATCGGGCGCAATGCAGTCAAAATGGTAGGTATTGAGAAGCTCCAGGAAATGCCCCTGCAGGTTCTTTTCGCGCAGGGTCTTCAGATCCATCAGAAGCACACCGGAATTGATGTAATGATACCGGTCAACACCCACAGCATCTTCCATATAATGTGCCAGTTCAGGAACATCGACCACCGAATGATCAGGACAGGCGGCAATATAATTTTCACCCAGCTCAATATCATAAAGCTCTGCAATATCACCGGTCAGTACAACGTCGCTGTCGATATATATTCCCTTGTCGTACTGCGGAAAAAGTTCAGGTATAAACAGTCTGAAGTAAATGGTCAGCGTAAAGTAATCGCAGCGCAGACGGTTGGACATACGGTCGGTAATCGACTCCATTCCGCTTCGCATTTCGATAAATTCAATGCTGAAATTATCAGCTGCCAGACTGCCGATCCGCTCCATGTTTTTCTCGCTGAGCTTTTCATAAAGCACATAGGCTTTGTATTCACGCTCAGGCGAGCAGTTTTTTACTGCCGAATTGAGCGCCGCCGCAAGAAAAGGGGCATACGAGTCGTCTATCGAAAAAAATACGGGAATAATATTCTTGTCTGTCATTTTGTGATCCTCCTTATTTCGTCCCTTACATTCAGATATTCTTCTATGATTTTGTCGTACTCATGAAGCTTGAGCGTATTGTGCATTCCTTCGATATTCCACGGTTTTACACTGACAGCATGAAACCACGGAAAGAATCGGAAGCTTGTGGTGAAATGCTGAAGCACAGTATCCGGACGCAGTATGCGCTGTTCATTCCATCTGCGCGGCAGTATATCCTTGCTCTTCGACAGCTTGTTGAGCGCCGACTGGTCTGGCATGAACATCTGCTTGTTACGGCATCGCTCACGGCATTTCTCAAACAATCCGGTCCGCTTTATTTCAGCCATGTTCAGCAGCAGAACACCTGAGTTGAGATAGTCCATGCGGAAAATATTATTACTATTACGGAAAAACCATCTGCCGTAATAATCCAGCACTCCCGCCATCTCACGGCCGGTCATATCATGCTCATAAAGCGGAGAGATGTCGCCGCGGCAGAGCACATCATTGTCAAGATACAGCACTCTGTCCGGTATTCCTTCGGCAAGATCAGCATAAAGCCTCAGCATACAGCAGGGCGTAAACCGCGTATTCATGTTCGCTTTTGGCTGCAGTGAATTGAAAATCTCAGTTATATCAATGATTTTTACATTTCCGCTGCCGCCGCTGTTTTCTATCAGATTTTCCAGAAAGGGTGCAAAATCCTCCGGCATCGCCCGGAATGTTCTGCTGTCACTACTGCACCCTGCGGTCAGTATGAAGATATCAAGCTGCTCTGCGCAATGTCTGACCAGCGAAAGTACCGACATTACGACACCGTCGGCTATATTGCTGTCACCGCAGTAAAGAATGTTCATTCCCTTCAATCCTTTTCGGTAAAATTACTGCCGGAACGCCTCCGGATTATCTTACGACAGATAAAATAACATTGATTTTTCAACTTCCAGTAAACTGTTGCTCAACTTTTGTTGATTGTTCAACATTTATTGATTACAAATTAATACACACGTCATAAATCCAAATAATTACACTTATATCAGCACGCATGAAGCGCAGAATATCTAACAGACAGCACAACGCAGAGAGTTGCGGCGGCTGTCCGGCGGTGAAACACTCACCGTCTCCGGCAGAGTAATCTGCTTTCAGGGCAGCCGCTCTGAAAACCGGAGCAGCTTGCTTGTGCCGGTTTGAATCAAACAGAAATAAATCAAGAAATAAGGAGAAATAACTATGTCCAGCAATAAGCAGAGTCTCGTTCCCGAGGCAAGAGAAGCACTCGACCGTTTCAAGATGGAAGCAGCCAACGAGGTTGGCGTAAATCTCAAGCAGGGCTACAACGGTCACCTCACCTCCCGTGAGGCAGGCTCCATCGGCGGCCAGATGGTCAATAATGTGTGTCCCGTACGAACTGCGAAATATACCCGCGCAGACCGCACTGCCGCGGGGCATGAAATCGAAGTCCGGTACATAGCGTCGTTTACGACGTAATGCGTTCGGTGGACAGTATCCTCGTAATAGAGAGAAATTCCCGTTCAGGCAGAAAAATAGCACAGCCGCCTCCGTGATGGAGACGGCTGTTTCTGTCAGGCATATGAATTGGGAGTTGTTGCTCCGACAAACTGAAATTTGTGCATCACTTTTTTATAATAAAATTCATATATCCATTGATAGTATGGATTATGAAAAATAATGAAGCTGTACCAACTAATAAATAATTGCTTTTCCACAATCCAAAAAATAAATAATACAAAGGGACAACTGCAAATTGACTAATTACAATCAACCAACCATATTGATATCCCAAATAATAAAATGTCCATCCCACAAAATTTATTAGTATCATACCAATAGTCAACGCAAAAAATGTCTTTTCTTTTGTTGTTGATATTGAAAAGAACTTAACATCATCTCTAACAATCAACATTAACAAAAACATTGAAAGCATACCAACCAATCCTTGTACTTTCTCAATCCATAGAATTTCATTTTGCATATTCATTATTGGATTTGATGTGGGTTTTATTAAAGGCATAATTATGTACGGAATTTCCTGAATAACAAATGCAATTATTCCAATAAAAGAAATTCCCAAATAATAATTTCTAAATAAATGAACAAACTTAATCACACCATTCTCCTCCGTAAAATTCAAATTTGTTTGTCTGTTCCTTAACTAATTTTACACATCCTGACAGCTTAAGTCAATAATTCACATATCTCCACCGAACGTCGATTCTGAGCGTGATAACCGCATAACCAGGGGACAGGAAACAGAAGTGCGGTACATAGCTTCGTTTACGACATAAAGTGTTCGGTGGACAGTATCTCAGCCATAGAGAGAAATTCTCGTTCGGGAAGAAAAAACAGCCGCCTCCGTGATGGAGACGGCTGTTTCTGTCAGGCAGATGAATTGGGAGTGGTCGCTCCGACAAACTGAAAGTTTGCTTTGCTTATAAGTCTGAAGCTGTCAGTATTTTTTCTGTTTCTGCCATGTCCTTTTCAATCAATGGACGCATACTATCTTTATATTTCGATAAATCTGCATCATGCAAACATAATAATATTCTC
>JAZNOP010000081.1:0-2493 GCA_045580875.1 Acutalibacteraceae bacterium | reverse complement strand
CACCCCTCAAGCGCCTCGGCTGTGACCTCGCGCCGTCTGCCGGCGGAGACAGGCTCAACAGCGCGAAGGATAACCGCCGCCGCTACCGGCTCAACGCGAAACGGGCGGACTTCATGCTCTCGCCGTCGCCGGTCTGCTCGGAGCGCCTGTGCTCAGCTTTTGACCTCGATGCGCTCGGCAAGGCGGATATCCTGCGTGAGACGGGCTATCCGCGCAATGATATTCTCCACACCGCTGATGATGCCCGCATCTCAGCAATCCGCAACCGGCTGGGGATTCCCGCCGGAAAGCGCGTCATGCTGTATGCACCCACCTACCGCGATAACTCCCACCAGTCGGGCGTTGGCTACGTGGGGCAGAATATGCTCGATTTTGACGACCTGCGCGAGCGTTTCGGCGAGGATTGGGTGGTGCTCTTCCGTCCGCATTATTTCATTGCCAATTCATTCGATTTTTCACGCTATGACGGCTTCGTCGTCAACGCCGCGCGCGAAGACGAGGTTGCAGAGCTGTTTCTTGTCAGCGACCTGCTGATAACCGACTACTCGAGCGTGCTTTTCGACTATGCAAACCTGCGCCGCCCGATGATTTTCTATATGTACGACATCGACGAGTACCGCGACGATATCCGCGGCTTCTACTCCTCGCCCGACGAGCTGCCCGGTCCGGTTGTGCGCACACAGGAGGAGCTGACAGATGAGCTCTGCCGGCTGGGTGAATATCAGGAGCGATTCGGCGCGAAATACGCAGAATTCTGCGATAAATACACGCCGCTTGATGACGGTCATGCCGCAGAGCGTGCGGCGGAGCTGATTCTTGAATAAGTGAGGAGATGATGATATTTTTCAGAGGCTGTCACCTTTTGACGGCTGACGGAGTATATCATACATAAAGAAAAGGAAAGGAACGATAACCATGTTTGACCGCAGACTCTTCAAATCCAACGCAAAAATGATGCTCAAAAGGTATTACTGGCAGGCTTTTCTCGCTGTGCTGGCGGTATTCGGCTTGAGTGCAGTCGTGTCTCTTCTTGCCATCGACTATGACCTGGCAGGGGTCTTCAGAGCTTACGGCGAGATGATTTCCGCCCTCGCCCGTCAGGATTACGACAACGCACAGCAGGCAACAGCAGCTCTTCAGGCTGCAACAGTGCCGGGCGAATTCTCCATGACCTTCGATGCACTCCAGCTGGGCTTCACCTTCCTTATCATGCCGGTGCTCACCGTCGGTCTTGCCCGCTTCTTCCTGCATTCACGCGAAAACCGCGCTGACGTAAAGGAGCTGCTCACCCCGTTCAAAAAGAACTTCGGCTCAAACCTCGGCACCATGATACTGCGTGATTTCTATATCTGGCTGTGGACATTCATTCCTGTGATGATCGCAATTTTCGTCATTTTCCTGCCGCTGATGCTCTTTGTATCCTTCGCTTCGATAGATTACAGCAGCGGAGAAGGCGTTGTAATACTGCTTTTCAGCGTTTTAGCAATGTACTTCGCTGTTATTCTCATCGGAACAATTCCCGCCACCATAAAGGGTCTTGAGTATTCCATGCTGCCCTACATTCTGGCAGAGAATCAGAAAATCGGCTATAAGCGCGCATTCGAGCTTACCAAAGCAATGACCAGGGGCTACAAGTGGAAGCTATTCATACTTGAGCTTTCCTTCCTCGGCTGGCGTATGCTCGCACTGATTGTTCCTTTCGGAAATTATTTCCTGCTGCCTTATACCAACGCTGTTTTAGCCGAGGCTTACACCTGCCTGAAGGCACGTGCGCTGGAGCAGGGACTCGCCTCTCCCGAGGATTTCCCCGGTCTGCGCGAGAAGCCCGCAGAGCCTGCTGTAACGGAGAATTCTGCACCTCAGCTTAACGAGGCAGAAGAGGCAGTTCAGGCCGCTGAGACCGCTGCAGAAGAGGCAGTTCAGACCGCCGAGACCACTGCAGAGGAAGCAATTCAGACCGCTGAAACCGCGGCTGAGGAGATTGCTGAGCCTGTACAGACAACCGACAGCATTGAGATGCCCACAGTGGCAGATATCCCTGAGATTGCAGCAATGCCGGAGGTCAATCCCATTGATGCCGAGCCGTCGGCTGATGCCTGATAGCTGTGCATGATTCCGTCCGGCAAAGCCTGCGGAAAATAATCTGACAAAAATCAGACGGAGCAGTCACTTCTGCGGTGACCGCTCCGTTTTTTGCCTGTTTTTGCCTGTTTGAAGTTATGCAGATTGCGGCGGAATGCCGCACAGCAATAGAAAACAGGCAGCTGTGCGGCGGTGCACCTGCGCCGTCGGCAGGGTGTTGATTGCACACAAAACAGCACAGATCAATACAAAAAGCCCCGGCAGTCATACCTGAACTGCCCCAAATTGTACGGACAGTACAAAAAGCCCCTAAGTAGGAAATATTAAATTAAGGAACAAACTGGCTTCGCTGCTCAAGTGGAGTCAGTTTTGTTTTAAGCTGAATGCGTTCGTGGTTGTAAAAATGTATGT
>JAZNOP010000080.1:0-5343 GCA_045580875.1 Acutalibacteraceae bacterium | reverse complement strand
TGTTTAAGCAGCTGGCAGATCGTACTTACGCGTTGACGTGTTACGCGAAGAACATAGGGCTTTGCCCGCATATGAAATACCCCCGGTTTGACCGGGGGATATTTATTTATTAAATTATTTAAACATTGCTAACGGAGCAGTTTTTGCAGAAATAGTGATTGAACCGAAAGTTTCTTTATTCCGCTGTTGAATTCAACGTTGATGATATCTCCGTCGCGCGATCTGACAATTCCTTTGCCGAAGAAACGGTGTACTATAGTGCTGCCGGCGCTGCACTGCTCAGAGAAATCAGTATATTCTCTGTCATTTAGTCCGCAGTTCTGCATTGCTGTATGATTGATGTTTACATCAGCCGATTTTCGTGCTGAGATACGCGTTTTGTGGATATTCTTTTCGAAGATATCATCACAGAAATAAGAAGGAGAGTCTCCGTATGTAATCAGGTACAGTGAATTTCTGGCGCGTGTCATGCCAACATAAAACAGTCTGCGCTCTTCTTCGTATGCAAGAAGAAGGCTCCGGTCTGTATTCTGGTTGTTTCTAATAACAGTTTCCGGAAAGATTCCGTCACACACATCGATTATGCAAACGCTGTCATATTCCAGACCTTTGCTCGAATGAATTGTTGAAAGAATTATTCCTGCGTTGCATGATGGTTTGCTGTTTCTTATGACAGACTCGAGCTCATCAAGACGACGCATGAGTCCCTGCACCGATTTTTCTCCTTTTCCTATGGCCTCAAGAATAGCTATCTTATGCGGTTTCATGCCCATTCTGTCAAGATGCTCACGATATCCCATCTGATTGTAAATTCGGTAGATCGCCTGATCTCCCGATTCCAGAAGAATTTTTTCTGTGTGAGCCTTTATCGCGCAGCAGCCGCGTTCAGCGCCGGCGGTCAGCTCCGGCAGAGAGAAAATTGCTTCCCACACTGGTATGTTTTCCTGCCGGCTTATTGCACAGGCTTCGGCTGCAAGTGATTTGTTAAGATATGTGGATACTTTGTAGTATATCTGAAGAAATGCTTCGGTATCATACGGGTTTTCTGAAAAAGTAATAATACTGCGGATATCCTGAATTATTCTGTGGGTGAAGAATGAAGGATCTCCCGCTTTGATGCGATAGGGGATATTTCGTCGTTCAAGCAGGTCAACAAGCGGAAGCGCACTTTCGTTATCGCGATAAAGAACGACAAATTCACTTGGAGCGGCAGAAGCAAGTTCTATTATTTTTTCGTATTGATCTGATCTGAAACGTAATTTTACTTCGCAAATTTTCTCTCCTTCAGGGCGGGAGGGAACCATGATTTTCTTATGCCTTATGCTGTTTTTGCTGATGAATTTATCCGCGGCCTGAACAATTAAAGCGTTGGAACGAAAGTTTTTCTCCATATAAAGCACTTTTGCGCCGATATGCTGCTGTTCGAACTGCGTCAGCGCTTCAGGATAGGCCGCTCTAAAACCATATATGCTCTGGTCTTCATCTCCAACCATAAACAGATTACCTGATTTACTGGCTATAAGGGAGATAATACTGTGCTGGATTTTTGATGTATCCTGAGCTTCATCGACGCAGATATACTGAAAACGTTCCTGAATCTGAGCCAGAATGGAAGGATAACGTTTCAGAATATTGAATGCATAAACCAGCTGGTCATCATAATCCATGACGGCACGCCGGCGAAGCTCCTCACAGTATCGTTTGTAAATATCAGAAAAACGCGGACACTGCCGGTTAAGGGAAGACAGCTCCTTTTCGGCAAGCATCATATTCTTTGCATATGTTATAAGTGTGCGTACGTTCTTTATATCACCTTCTGAAGGAAATGTGCCTGCAGCATCGCGGTAAATAGCAGAAATCAGTCCGGAAATTTCCTTTTCATCAGAAAGAAGATCAAAGGCCTTGCCGCCAGTCATTCGCTCATATATCTGAATGATTTTTGCGCATACTCCGTTTATTGTGCGAAATTCCAGCGCAGCACACAACTCATCTCCGAAAACAGAACGGAAACGGGTTCTCATATCATTTGCTGCAGCTACGGTATAGGTCATTGTTAAAATGGACTCAGGTGATATTCCGCCGCAATGAATCATATATCCAAGCCTGACAACAAGTACAGTTGTTTTACCGCTGCCCGGAACGGCAAGAAGCAGTACAGGTCCGTTAACGCTTTTTACGGCACTGCACTGCTGATCTGTCAGTCTGATTTTGAATTTATCGATGAACTGTTCGTAGGTCAACATGATACCTGCCCTCAAATTTTACTCTGAAATATTATAAAACAAACGGACATCGGGTGCAATAGTGCAGAATAAAAAGAGAATGTTTTTGAAGAATGTATATAATTAAGATGCAGTTTATGCTAAAATTACAGTGTTACAGGAGGTGTCGATATGACAGAAACAAGAATTAAAACAGGAAAATACCGCCATTATAAAGGAAATGAATATGAAGTTATCGGAATAGCACGACATTCCGAAACGCTTGAGGAAATGGTTGTGTATAAAGCGCTTTACGGTGATAGCGGAATATGGGTTCGTCCTGCGCGTATGTGGTCGGAAATTGTTGATACAGCCGAAGGAAAAACAGAACGGTTTACTTATATAGGAGATAAATAAATATACTGTCTAAATTGATTTTTACGTATCTGTGTGCTATAATATTCTTTAAGTATTTGAAAAAATATTGGAGACGTTGAAATTGCAGTATATTATTCTTGATCTTGAATGGAATGGTATGCCATTGTATGCAACTGGCGGCTATTTCAATGAAATAATAGAATTCGGTGCGGTCAAGCTTGATGACAGTCTCAGAATGATTGATACATTTCAGGCATTGGTAAGGCCGAAAGTCCATAAGAAACTGACCGGTAGAGTAAAAAGGCTAACTCATATCACAAATGATGCAGTTCGTGCTGCTGACTATTTTGTCGATACATATGCTCAGTTCAGAAAATGGCTCGGAACTGAGGAGAAATGTATGATGAGCTGGGGTACGGGTGACCTTCTTGTCATACTTGAAAACCTGCGTCGGTACGGTATGCGTGAGTCGCTCAGTGATATAATGGACTACTACTGTGATGCACAGACGGTATGTCAGCGCGTTCTTGGTATAGATGCTGCAAAACAGCCTGGACTCAGCCTCATAGCTGAACAGGTTGGTGTGCCTTGTGAGGATAAGGAAATGCACAGGGCGCTGGATGACAGTATCGTAACGGCGGAATGTCTGAGAAAGCTTTGGAATCAGGAGATTTTTGATGAGCTCAAGGCACGGGCTGACAGCGAGTTTATAAGAAAGATAACATTCAAAACCACCACACTGACCAATATCGACAATCCGCTGATAGATAAAAAGCTGTTTCGTCAGCGCTGTCCTGTGTGCGGTTCAAGAATGCGCAGAATTACACCTATAGCAGCGAAAAATAAATGGTTTATTGCTGATTATTCGTGCTCGTCGTGCAGTGATACATACAGAGGGAAACATCAGTTCAAGGTCAAATATGAAGGCGTTGCACATAAGTGTGTGCTTAAACTCATTGAGCCTGAAGATCAGAGTGCCGAAAACGGGCAGGAGGTTAATGAAACTGTAGTTTCAGCTGCTGAATAAACAGCCTGATAAATCAATATACATACATGAGAACAGCTTGTATGTTCTGAATTTTTCAATAATAATTTTTCGGAGTGACTTTAATATGGAAAAGAAAACAGTTGCAATTATTTTTGGCGGTCAGTCATCTGAACATGAGGTGTCTCTCATGTCAGCAACAATGGTAATCAACAATATACCGCGCGATAAATATGATGTCGTTCTGCTCGGTATCACAAAGCAGGGAAAGTGGTATCTTTACGAGGGTGATACTGCTCTGATAAAGGACGGAAGCTGGGAAAATGATAAGGTAACACCTGCGATTATTTCTCCCGATGCTTCAACTCACGGTGTACTTGTAATGCGCGAAAGCGGAGTTGAGACTATTTATATCGATGCTGCCTTCCCTGAAATGCACGGCAAGCACGGTGAGGACGGAACAATGCAGGGTCTGCTTGAGCTTGCAAACATTCCCTGTGTTGGCTGTGACACCGCATCGTCAGCTGTCTGCATGGATAAGGCACTCACAAATACACTTCTTGAATTTGGCGGCATACCTCAGGCAAAGTTCCTGTGGTTCTATTCGGCAGACTGGAACGAGAACAGCGACAAATATATCGATGCAATAGATACTGAGATCGGTTATCCTTGTTTTGTCAAGCCTGCAAAAGCCGGCTCGTCGGTTGGTATTTCCAAAGTCAAGGCTAAGTCAGAAATTGCTGCTGCAGTTGAGATTGCTATGCAGAATGATGACAAGGTTGTCATTGAAGAGGGAATAGACGGTGCTGAGGTTGAGACTGCAGTGCTCGGCAACGAGGTTGCAGTTGCCTCTACACCTGGTGAAATTGTACCTGCAGCTGAGTGGTACGATTACGATGCAAAGTACAACAATGCTGAGTCCAAGCTGTTTATTCCTGCAAGATTTGATAATGAAACTCTTGAACTCATAAAAAAGCGTGCAGTTCAGGCATATCGTGTGCTTGGCTGTTCCGGTCTTACACGTATGGATTTCTTTGTTCGCCGCAGTGATGGCGAAGTGCTTCTCAATGAGCCGAATACACTTCCCGGTTTTACTCCGATAAGCATGTATCCGAAACTCAAGGAATTTGACGGCATCAGCAATTCTGAACTTGTAGACCGTCTTATTACTCTTGCAATTGAAAGAAAAAAGGATTTTATCTGAGTATGGATTACAGGATAAAAATTGAAACCTCGTTTGATGTTGAGGGTGAGAAGGATTCAATAACGGTCGAGAATGAATGTCAGTATTCATACAGACCGGAAATACAGGTAATCAACTATGACGAGCAGACTGAGGACGGAGCAGTTCCGACATGTATAGTTGCTGAGGCTGAGTGTGTTGATATCAAACGCAGACACCCGGCAATGCCTGATATGCATCTGCGCCTTGGAGAAACAGTTTCTGCATCAATTGAAACTCCGTATGGTTCGATACCTACGACTAGCACAACAAAGCGTGTTTACGTAAAAATGAATGAGGACGGCGGACTGATTGATCTTGAGTATGTTATGGATATTGGCGGAGCATACTCGAAAAACAATGTCAGAATAACAGTCTGCCGGAAGTAATTTAATAAAATAACATCCTGAATCTCTTGAGTGAACTGCCCCAAATTGTACGGACAGTACAAAAAGCCCCTAAGTAGGAAATATTAAATTAAGGAACAAACTGGCTTCGCTGCTCAAGTGGAGTCAGTTTTGTTTTAAGCTGAATGCGTTCGTGGTTGTAAAAATGTA
>JAZNOP010000079.1:0-2699 GCA_045580875.1 Acutalibacteraceae bacterium | reverse complement strand
TCCTTGCTGTAAGCCTTCAGCTCTTCCGGCTTTGCGACCTCACAAGACTTGGTGCCCCAGGCGGCAATGGCCTTCAGATTCTTGGAGCCCATGACTGCACCGGCGCCGCCGCGGCCTGCAAAGGAGTGACCGTCACAGGTGATGTTGGCGATGGGGTTAAGTATTTCACCGGCAACGCCGATGTTCAGCGCGTTGATGCGCTTGTCGCCCAGAATCTCCTTGATCTTCAGGGAAACATCCACACTGTCAAGACCCATGAGCTCAGCGGCATCACGGAACTCCACACCGTCGTCATTGATGTAGAGCCATACGGGGGCGTCGGCCTTGCCCTCGATGACGAGAGCATCATAGCCTGCGCGCTTGAAGGCGGGAGCCCAGGCGCCTGCACCTGCGCTGTCCATAACAGAGCCGCTCAGAGGGCTCTTGGTAACTACGCTCCACTTGGCATTGCCGGGGAAGTTCGGACCGGCCTGCAATGCGCCGAGGGCGAATATCAGTTTGTTTTCGGGAGACAGAGGGTCAACATTGGCCGGTGTCTCTTCAAGAAGGATCTTGCAGCCAAGAGCGGTACCGCCCATCAGCAGCTTGAGATCGGCTTCTGCAATATCTTCTACTTTCCAGCTGCGGTCGCTCAGATTGACGCGGCACAGCTTGCACCAGTAGCCATACATAATTTGCACTCTCCTTTAACATTGATGTGGGTTCTTCGTCGAGACCCCGTTTGGATTTGTGTCTAGTCTATTGCGGTGAAGGAAAGCATCAGGCCGCCGGTGGTGTTGTTGTTATCGGAAACATAGCCGTACTCACCGAAGGTGAACTCGACGACAAAGGGAATGTCGCCTGCGACCTGCTGAACAGCGGTAACAACTTCACCGATACGATCGCCGATGCCTGCTCTGCGGCCGCCGCAGTGTACAAGGTGGAGAGCGGCGGGCTTGTGGTCAAGCTTGCCCAGCAGCTCACTCAGGGTGTTGGGAACGGAAGCGATGAGCTCGTCAACGGTTGCCTCCATGCGGATGACACAGGTCTTCTCGGCCAGGTTTGCACCGATTGCGAAGGAGCCGTCCTCGTTGCCTGCCATGGGATGACGGATTGCGATAAGGTCGCCGAGTCTGTCCTTTACGCCGAGAGGAGAGGTGATGGTGGTGACAAGCAGGTTGTCGCCGGAGACGGCTTCACGGCTGCAGCCGGTCCACTGCATGAACTTGTCGGCAGCGGGGATACCGTCGATCTCGCAGAGGGTGCGGTTGCCGTCGATCTTGGTGATGACGCCGAAGTCATCGGTCTCACGGTAGGCGCCGGTGAAGAGGTTGGTGATCTTAATGCCCTTGAATGCAGCGGCAATGCAGCCGTCTGCAAAAACGGTGTCGTTGCAGAAGAGCTTCCACTCACCTGCAATGGCATTGTCGGCAGCGCTGCCGCCGAAGAAAGGAACTCTGCCGATAACGGAGCTGATGCCCTTGAGATAGAACTCTTCCTCTGCGGGGGATGCAGCCATGTACAGGGCATCGGGCTTTGCGCAGCCAAGCTGCTCAACGAGAGCTTCGCCCAGGGCCTTGCCGTTGCTGACGGCGCACTCGTTCTTTTCAACTGCAGCCACAGCCACCTTCAGCTCGGGATCGCTCAGCACGAGAACGCCGACGAAGGGATCGTCTCCGCCGATAAAGCCTTCGGGAACGATGAGGCCGGTGAAAGAGGTGTTGCCAAGTGCGGGAACGCCGGGAAGTGCTTCAGCTACGCCTGCCATAACTGCGCTTACATCATATGCGCAGCTGCAGTAAACGAAGGCGATCTTTACGTCGGAAAGACCGGCTTTTGCAGCGGTGGCGGCCTGAATGCCAGCCTGCTTTGCATCGGCAAGAATGCTGGAACCGATATTGGACTTCATAATTTTTTACCTCCTGAATCAAGTTTTTTTCGTTCCGCAGATGATGCGGTTTACTGATTTAAATATACTTTTTCGATGTTAAATTTTCAACACGGACACTAACAAATGTGTGAAATCATATATAAATGTGCGAAATAACATATAAAGGAAAAAACTGTAAAACACCGCTTTGATGAGCTTATGAACAGCAGGGCAGGATACTTATCCCCGGCTTTTACGGCAAGCTCCCCGGCGGCAAGATAAAGCTGATGAGCCGCGGCGGCAGCGACATCACGCCGCCGCGCAAGACTTCAAGCACAAGGAAATATATCTGCCCTTGTTGCGGCAACTCAGTGAGAGCCACAAAGCTTGTGAATATAGCTTGTCTGGATTGTGAAAAGCAGATGCTTGTTTGCTGAACAAAAAGAAGAGCGATTCGATTATTTGAAAGAGATTTATATAGCCGGTTCTCTGCTAAAGGCACTGATAAATACACCTATGTGTTCGTGGATGAAGCGCACCGCTTCCGTAACAGCGGGACGGACTCTTTTACCGAACTACACCAGATTTGCCGTGGCAAAAAGGTCGTTTTGATTTCCGCGACACCAATCAACAAGCATCACTGATTCACAAGCCGCACCTGTCACTTTTTAGCGACATTTGACGCTTGTTTTTGGTTCAAATCCTGTCACCCGTAAGTTTGCCGAACTCTTAGCTGAGCAAAGAAACCTAAAAAGTAGCCTGTCATTTTTGCCTCTACAAAGCAAAAAACAGGGGCTGAAACAGTCTCAACAAGTGCCTCAGCCCCTGTTTTTCAGTATTTTGGGATATT
>JAZNOP010000078.1:0-11482 GCA_045580875.1 Acutalibacteraceae bacterium | reverse complement strand
CACATGCCGATGTGGACGGTGCACATATCGCGACACTGCTTCTGACATTCTTCTATAGATTTATGCCAGACCTTATTAATGAAGGTCATGTATATCTGGCTACACCACCTCTCTACAAGGTAGTGCCAAAGAAGGGTGAGGGCGAGTATCTCTATGATGATAAGGCACTGGAGAAGTACAGAAAGGCTCAACAGGGCTCATCATTTACACTCCGAAGATACAAGGGTCTAGGAGAGATGGACGCAGAGCAGCTGTGGGAGACCACAATGAACCCTGAAACCAGAGTCATGCTCAAGGTGCGCCTTGAGGACGCTCAGGCAGCCGACAAGATCTTCACCATACTCATGGGCGATAAGGTCGAGCCGCGCCGCGAGTTTATCGAGCAGAACGCCAAGTACGTCCAGAACCTCGACGTCTAAGCTGTTGCTTTGCGGCGCAGGTTTTATCATAAATCAAAGTTTTACTCAATTTTTTTCAAAAAATTGCAGGTTGAGGACAGAGTCCTCATGGGGTTTCAGGGGCAAAGCCCATGACTCTTTTCCCGTTCATAATCTTCCGAAAGGAGGCTGAACGTGTTGCAGAACAACGCAAACGGCATCAGCATCACTATTCTGGAAAACCAAAACGATATTGAGCAGAGCCTTGGTGTGATGCTCGGTGAAAAATCAAAAAAGAAGCACTGGACAAACCGGCTGAGAAAAGCCGCGAATACTGTTTTGCTGGTGGTTTGCCTCTTGAGTGCCGCAACCGCTGTACTGTATGCGGTCGAGGGCTCTGCCGGAATGACAATAGCCTATATATTGAACACGGTAATAATTTTTTTCTTCTGGCTGCTGATGAAAAAATCAGCCAGAAAAAACAAAATAAATAACCGTGAGTATTACAGCAAAATCCGAATGATGGATTATCCGAATGGATACTATCCCGTAACCTACCGCTTTGCCGACGACAGCATCACTCAGATGATTTCCGGAAGCAAGGGCAGCTGCTCTTATAAGGATATCAGCTATATCAGAGAGTCAGCCGAGGGAATCTACATCGCTCTTACTGCTCCGCTGATGGTATATAACATATGGCTGCCGGCAAGATTTATCTCAAAGCATGATTATGAGCGCCTCTCTTCCCTGCTGAAAGAAAAGACAGGAAAGAAATACGAGGTTCAGTCGCCGATGAATGCTGCCGATACAGCCGAGAGCGTGTATGTCGAGGGCGAAATCACTCCGCAGGGTGAGAAAAAAGCAGAGTTTTCCTATAAATACAGCAGACCGGCAATAATAAAGGGAATTATAAAAAGTATCTTCTTCAGAATCCGCTCGATGATTCTCCTGCTGCCGCTGATGATTATCGGATTTTTCCTTGTCGGCTCTGTGCGCGATGTGATAAGCACAGGAAAGCTTGTTCTCAGAATAGCGCGCCTTGTGGCAAAATACACCGAGCTTGGTCAGGTGATATCTCAGGCGGATATCATTGATACCTGCCAGTCGCTGATAATTACTGTCTGCGGACTGCTGTTTTCGGCATTTTTACTGGTCTACATTGTACTGTATTCCTATCAGACAATATACCGTATTATTTATACCGTAAAAGAATATATCGCCTCAAAACCCTTACTCGACGGAAATTTCGAACTCTCGGTCTACGATGATTGCATCAGTGAGAAAAACGGAGAGCTTTCTGCCTGCGTGACGCGGTGGAATGAGGTGCAGAAGGCTGTAAAGAAGCCCGACAGCGTAGAGATTTACGGCAGCCGCGGCAAAAAGTACATGATCCCACTCTCCTCACTCGAAAAAGAGCAGAAGAATCTTCTCTTCAGCATTCTCACCGAGCGGCTCGGCAGGAACTGGCACAAGCCTCAGGCGGCGATAACCACTGCGGAGAATGCCGTTTTCAAGGCTGATACCTACGGCACAAAGGAAGAACAGCAGAACTGACGGCATTTAATTCTTTAATAACCCGGAAAAATTTTTCATAAAATCAACCACATAAACCACCAAACGCACGGATAAAAGCAGCGCTTTTTCCTGCGAAAGGAGACATAAACGCATGGATAACATGGACAACCTCAGTTTGATTCAGACAGGCGGTCAGATGATCGACGTTGACATCGAAAGCGAAATGAAAAAATCCTTCCTGGATTACTCGATGTCGGTCATTATCTCCCGTGCATTGCCGGACGTCCGCGACGGACTCAAGCCGGTTCACCGCCGAATCCTCTACGCTATGTACGAGGACGGCATCACACCCGACAAGCCCTACAAGAAGTGCGCTACCACAGTCGGTAACGTGCTCGGTCGTTACCATCCGCACGGTGACGCATCGGTATACGATGCTCTCGTCCGTCTTGCGCAGGATTTCTCCATGCGCACAATGCTGGTCGACGGTCACGGTAACTTCGGTTCGGTCGACGGCGACCCCCCTGCTGCCTATCGATACACAGAGGCAAGAATGAGCAAGCCTTCCCTCGAGATGCTTTCCGATATAGAAAAAGAAACCGTCGATTTTATCCCTAACTTCGACGATTCGCGCAAGGAGCCCTCTGTTCTTCCCTCAAAGTTCCCCAACCTGCTGGTCAACGGCACCATGGGTATCGCTGTCGGTATGGCTACCAACATTCCGCCGCACAATATGCGTGAGGTGGTCAATGCCGCCTGCCTGCTGCTGGAAAATCCTGATGCCACACTTGAGGAGCTGATGGAGCACGTCAAGGGTCCCGACTTCCCCACCGGCGGTATAATTATGGGTCAGGCTGCTATCCGTGCAGCATACGCCACCGGCCGCGCAAAGATCACAGTGCGCGCAAAGGCTGAGATAGTCGAAACAAAGAACAACCGTCATCAGATAGTCGTAACCGAGCTGCCCTATCAGGTCAACAAGGCAAGACTTATCGAAACTATCGCCGACATGGTCAGAGAGAAGCGCCTTGAGGGTATCTCCAACATCGAGGATCACTCCGACCGCGAGGGTATGCGCTTCACAATTGACCTCAAGCGCGATGCAGCACCCAATGTCGTGCTCAATAATCTCTTCAAATTCACCGCAATGCAGTCCACCTTCGGTGTCATCATGCTTGCCATCGTTGACGGCGAGCCCAAGGTGCTCACCCTTGCCGATGCACTCAAGCATTATCTTGATCATCAGCTCGAGGTCGTTCTTCGCCGTACAATATTCAACCTGCGCAAGGCAAAGGAGCGCGAGCACATACTCGAAGGTCTGAAAATTGCACAGGACAATATCGACGAGGTAATCGCAATAATCCGCGCCTCCAAGAGTGTGCAGGATTCAAAGATAAACCTCATGAACCGCTTCGGCTTCACCGATGCACAGGCAACCGCTATAGTTCAGATGCAGCTTGGTCGACTTTCCGGTCTCGAGCGTGAGAAGATAGAAAACGAGCTGGCTGAGATCCGCGAGAAGATTGCCGACTACGAGGATATAATTGCAAACGAGAGCCACCGCAAGCAGATAGTCCGCGACGAGCTGCAGGTTGTTGCAGCAAAGTTCGGCGATGACCGCCGCACTGAGATCGAGGCTATCTCCGGCGAGATGGATATCGAGGACCTTATACCCGAGGAGGATTGCGTCATCACCCTGACCGCTTTCGGCTACGTCAAGCGTCAGAAGATGGATACCTACCAGACACAGCACCGCGGCGGACACGGCATCACAGGTATGCACACCCGCGAGGAGGACGTGCCCATCGAGATGTTCATAGGACACACCCACGATTGGGTGCTCTTCTTCTCGAATACCGGCAGAGTCTATCGCCTGAAGGGCTACGAGATTCCCGAGGGCAGCCGTACCTCGAAGGGCATCAACCTTGTCAACCTCCTGCCGCTTGAGCCGGACGAGAAGATAACCAACGTAATCCGCTGCGAGCGCAATTACGAGGGCGACAGATATCTTGTAATGATGACCAGAAACGGCGTCATCAAGCGCACTCCCCTCTCGGCGTTCGACAACTGCCGCAAGCGCGGTCTCATCGCACTCACCCTGCGTGAGGACGACGAGCTTGTCGGCGCACTGCTCACCGACGGCGAACGCGAGCTGCTTGTCGGCACACACTACGGTGCTGCAATTCGATTCAAGGAGACCGACATTCGTGTCATGGGTCGTACCGCAGCCGGTGTCCGCGGTATCCGCCTGATGGGTGACGATACTGTGGTCAGCCTGTGCGCAATCACCGAAACCGGCAGAATCCTCACCGTTTCCGAAAACGGCTACGGTCGTCTGTCTCAGGTCGATAATTACCGCCTGCAGTCAAGAGGCGGCAAGGGTATCACCAACTACCGCACCAAGGTCGGCAATGTCGCAGGTGTGCGCGTTGTCGAGGACGACGACGATGTCATCATCATCAACGATTCCGGCGTAATTATCAGAATCGCTGTGGCTGAAATCAGAGAATGCGCAAGACCCTCCAAGGGTGTTCGCGTCATGAAGATTGCCGAGGGCGGCAAGATCGTCTCGCTGGCAAGAGTCGAGCATGATGAGGAAGAAGCCCAGAAGCTGGAGATAACCGACGAGCCTGATGATATCGAAGATGAGGAGCTCACCGCAGAGGAGCTTGCTGCCGAGGAAGCCGCAGAAGACGAGGCAGAGGCTGAAACCGAAGCTGATGAGACCGCATCTGACGGAGAATAATGTCTGAAATTGGTTTAACTGAATTTATTGCTGACAGAATAACCGCGCAGTGACAGCTCAAAACCGCTCCGCGCGAAACAACAGTCTGCAATAGCAGTCCGGTAACAGACATCAGTAAATAAAAAGAAAAAGCAAAAAGATAAAGAAAACCGGAGATATGCCCGCAATGGAGCGTATCTCCGGTTTTTGTTATTGTATGGCAGAGTATATTACGGCAGAGTATATTAATAGATAAGGCGCCGGAGTTTACTCGGCGGCTTCGACGGAATCGTCTGATTCGCTCTCGCCCTGACGGCGGTCGATGCTGCGGCGCAGATTCTGCGAAATATGAGTGAGCGCGCGGTAGAAGGTGGCGCGGTCTTCTTCGGAAAGACCGTCACTGCCGGCTGTGACCCAGTCTTCGATAAGCTTGTCGATCTGTCCGGCAATCTCACGTCCGCTCTCGGTCAGCTGAAGCTTTGCGCGGTACTTCTTGTCACCTGTTTCAATATAACCCTTGCCCTGAAGGGTTGCGATGTTTCTCGAAATTGCCGCCTTGTCCTCTGCGCAGAGCTGACAAAGCTGAGCCGCGGTCAGACCGTCCGGCTCGTGAGCAAGAAAAAACAGACACATCGCGTGTGTGCTGCGCAGACCAAGCTCGGTCATTTCGGTGGTCTTGATTTTCTGTATGCACTTGTAGCACACGGCAATGCCGGTTACAAAATCCTGAAAACGCTGAAGCATAGTTGTCCCCCATACGGCTGAATTGTTGGATTGATTTTATCATATTAAAGTTGATTTGTCAACAATTATATACCGGAATACAGCCTGAAATCTGCCGTAAAGATAAGCCTGAAATGCTCTGCGGCCTGTGCCTGACCGGCTGCAGCCCGTCTTACGGATATAATTGAACAAGGTTATTTTTTCTGATTATAATCAGCTTTTTTACATTCTACCATGTAATTGACCATTTTTCAATAGACACACAAAATGCACACAAAAGTCCGTCATTTAACCAAAAGGTTAAATATTTTTCCGAAAGCTATTGACAGGCGGATTTTTATTTGCTATACTTCAATTAACGATTAAGTTAAATGTTAATCGTTGCCGGAAATACCGGACTGATTTTAATATGAAGCTTCAGTTATGCAAAATATAAAGGAGGAATCAGTGAAAATGGGACTTCAGAACACCCTCAAGGCGCTCGCCGACCCTACCCGGCGGGAGATATTGAATATGCTCAAGGGGGGCAAGATGACCGCCGGAGATATCTGCGACAGATTTGAGGTGAGCGCGGCGGCGATATCACGTCACCTCTCGGTGCTCAAGGATGCCGACCTGATACGCGATGAGCGCGACGGAAAATTCATAATCTACGAACTCAATGCCTCGGTGCTCGAGGAAATCATGCTGTGGATAAGCGACCTGAAAGGAGCAGAAAACAATGAAGACTAACATCAAAAACAATCTCTTTACAATAATTATTACATCGATAATCACCCTTATGCCGATGGTGGCAGGCATTCTGATGTGGGATAAGCTGCCCGATGTTCTCACTACCCACTGGGGTGCTGACGGCGTGGCTGACGGCACCGGCAGCAAGGCTTTTGCAGTGTTCGGCATTCCGCTCATCATGCTCGTGCTGCACTGGGTGTGCATAATCGCCACCTCTGCCGACCGCAACAATCAGGGCAGCAACCGCAAGATGTTCCGCGTTGTGCTGTGGCTCATACCGGTTATCTCTATTTTCATCAATGCCGTTTCCTATATCGCATCGTTCGGCATAAAGACTGAAGAAATCGATATAAAGCTCATTGCCATGCTGCTTATCGGTGTGCTGCTTATAGTTATCGGCAATTATCTGCCAAAATGCAAGCGCAATTCCACCATGGGCATCAAGCTTTCGTGGACTCTGGCAAATGACGAAAACTGGAACAGAACCCACCGTCTCGGCGGTAAGGTGTGGATGCTCGGCGGTCTGATTATCGCAGCTATGGCGTTCGTTCCGGCAATGTGGGGCATTTACGTCATGATAGCCGTATTCGCCGCAATGATAATCATTCCGATGGTATATTCCTACGCAATTCACCGCCGTCAGGTAAAGGACGGCACTGTCAGCAATGACAAGCCTGTCCTCTCCCCTGCAGCCGACCGCACCGCAAAAATTATCACCGCAGTTTTTCTTCCGATCATACTCATCGGTGCTGCATTCTTCATGTTTACCGGCAGCGTTGATGTCCAGCTTGGCGAAGAAGCCATGACGATTGACGCCAGCTACTGGGACGACGCTGTAATCGCCTACGACAGCATTGCTGATGTTGAGTACCGTGAGAACGGTGTTGACGGTGTTCGTCTGAGCGGCTTCGGCTCGGCACGACTCTCCCTCGGACTTTTCGAAAATGAGGAATTCGGTCAGTATATCCGCTACACCTGCACAGGCAGCGGCTCCTGCATCGTGCTGACCGCCGACGATGGCAGAATACTTGTCCTGAGCGGCGCAGATACCGAAGATACTCAGAATATATACGACGAACTGACAACAATAGTTAATAAATAATCCATAGCTGACAATTTGCGGCGGCTCAGCGGCTGATATACCGCAGAGGTTTAACGGAGAAAGGAAAAAACATGAAGAATTTTATTAAGAAATACTGGAAGGTAATACTGTTTTTTACACTGACCGGTCTGGTCGGCGGATTCTTTACCGGTCTGTACGTCCTCGACGGCTATCCTGAGGATATGCAGCAGCAGCTTCTGCAGCAGGGAATGGATAAATATACCCTCGCCGCTGTAAATGCGGTACAGTCTGCCGGCTACGGTCTGATACTCGGCACTCTGGGCATAATCCTCTCGAAAAAGATTGGTCTGTGGCACGATGAGCTGAAATTTGAAAAGAAGCCGGTCATGTGGTCGGCTGTTACAGCAATCATCGGCGGACTTGCGGTAATTCTCCTCGACGTGCTGGTTTTTGGAAAATATTCTCAGCCGGTTGCTGATTCCTATCGGTCAAAGCCTGATATTGTCAATGTAATAGCCTCGCTGCTGTACGGCGGCGTTATCGAGGAAGTCATGCTCCGGCTGTTTCTCATGTCGCTTGCTGCATTCCTTCTGCACATAATCTTTGAGCGCAAAAAGGAGAAGGCTTCAACCGCGGTGCTTGTCATTGCGAATATCGTCTGCGCACTTCTGTTCGCCGCAGGTCATCTGCCTGCAACCGCCGCAATGATGGGAATAACTCCGATGATTCTTGTCAGATGTTTCCTGCTCAACGGCGGCATCGGTCTGATGTTCGGCTGGCTCTACAGAAAATACGGCATACAGTACGCAATGCTCGCCCATGCCGGCTGTCATGTCGTAATGAAACTTGTCTGGCTGATATTTATATAGAAACTATATTCGAATAAATTAAATACTGAAGGCAGAAGGATGTCGCCGGATAGACTGCGATGTCTTTCTGCCTTTCGACTAAAAAGGATTGAAAACGACTCCGGTTTGTGGTAAAATAACTGAAGTGCTTCGGCGCGAAATTGAATAACTGCCTGTAGCTCAGTTGGATAGAGCGTCAGACTCCGACTCTGAAGGCCGCCGGTTCGAATCCAGTCAGGCAGACCAGAAAAGAAACAACCTTTGTCTACCAAGACAAAGGTTGTTTCTTTTCAACTAAATCCACCCTGTCGGGTGGGTGAAATCATCTTCGATGATGAAATCCCCTTCGGGGATGAAATCCGCCTCGACGGCGGATGGGTGGATTTAATTTCATCTGCGAAGCAGATTTCATCCGAGCGGAGTGAGGATTTCATCACGCTTGCGCGATTTCATTGAAAACCATTGAAATCTGTGATATGATGTATTCAAAGAGGTGATTTCAATGGCTGAAAATAAACTTGCGGATATGTCAACAGAATTTGCAATTCAAATCCTAAAACTGACAGAAAACATAAAAGGACATTATTCTCTGTCAAATCAGCTTGAACGAAGCGGAACGAGTATTGGAGCAAATATCCGCGAGGCGAAATATGCGCACAGCCGTCCCGATTTTATCGCTAAATTGCAGATTGCCTTAAAAGAGTGCTATGAAACGGAATACTGGATTGAAATCGCCCAAAAAGCGAGCATTATCTCTATTGATGATACAAAGAGTATTTTACATGATTGCGGATCTATTCGCAGAATACTCATCTCCTCCATCAACACCGCAAAGGAGAACGCGAAATGAAAAAGGTATTACGAGCTAAAGTCCCTTTGCTTACACCCAACGGTAAAACAATGGTTCCTATAGTTATCACATACGACGATGGCGAGGATATAGCAAATCCCAAATCAGAAATCACCTTGTTGTATAACAAAATAGAATACAAAGGATGTGGCGCTGATTATCTTTGGACAGATGTGCTTGCCGATTTACAAATGAGGCTTCCCAATGATGTCAAGCTGGCTTGCTGTATGACCTGCCGCCACGGCAACATGTGTCCTTATGGGAATGAAGAAAATCAGCTCATTTGCACAAAAGGCATAACAATAACGAGCAAAGAGGATATGCTTGACTTGTTTGATCAAACAAATCCCTTTGAAGAACGAGCGGTTGCTTCTCTTGACTTTTGTGAAGATTTTGTTTATCAAAGCGATAACTACTACACATATAATGATTATTTTTATCAGTTAAACCGAAAGATGGCAGACAAATAGAAAATGCATACTACTTTTAGGCTTTCTTACCTCGTGTTATACTACTTTTGGTCTGATTGTGCCGGTAAGCAGAAACGCGGAAAAAATCGGCAGAGCGAAAACGCGATGACGATTTTTAAAGATGAATTTGCCGAAGGTCAGCTTCTCCGAATATCAGCTCACAAATTCATCTCCGCCGTGTCTCGAATCCAGCAAGTCAGCGAAAGCGCAAAAACTCTACTGTCGTGGAAACAGAAGTGGTATTTGTTCCGGTTTGAAAATCTGCAGTTTTGTGTTATAATCAGTTTAATAAAGCTCTGACACGGAGGTGCAATCATGAAGAAACTGGCAGTGCTGTTTCTGATTCTGGTCTGTATGGTTGGTCTGACCGGCTGTGAGTGGATATTTGACGCTCAATATAACGAATATGGAGTCAGTCATTTTCTGGTTATATCAATAGACGAAAATATACCGAAGGAGTATATCGGAGAGCTTGACGGGCATAAAGTCTTTGCGGAGAAATTGAATCTCGACGAAACATATTTTATAACTGCAGATGCAGAATATATTTCGATAAAGGAAGCAATTGAAAAAAGCCTGGTTTCAATCGATGACTGGAGAGAATATGCGTGGGAAACAGAAAAGGACGGAGATACTGAAATTCTCAGGTTTGAAAATTATGAAATTGCTATCTCCGACGATGAATGTATTATAAGACCGGCGGAGTCTTAAAACATTAATCAAAAGCAGATTTTCGACAGAATGTATATATCGTTCTGGAACAAGAATAGAAGATACACCGGTCAGAATCCGGTGACCCGAGAAACTGCACCAACTCAAAAAATCACCCCGTCTGCTCCTGTTACGTTCATTCGTATCTTGGAGCGGGCGGGGTTTAGTTATCATCTGAACATCTTCTGTTTTAATCCTGCACTTAGCCTTATGCATAAATCATTGCGCGGATCTTGTCACCATCCTGATAGCCGGCGGCCTCTGCTTTTTTCAGCATTTCTTCTGCTGACTGCTTTTCGCCGCCTTTGCCGAGGGCAATGGCGCAATTGGCAAGCACAGCCGGATAATCAGCGCTTTCAGGTGATGTCAGCGCTGCGCTTTTATTTGCATAATAAAGAGCTTCAGTATATTTTTCCATAACGATGTATGTGTTTGCCGCTCCTGCATAAGCAGAGGCACACGCCTTGTCTTTTTGTATGGCGTTTTTGTAAAGCTGAATGGCTTTGTCGTATTCTCCGGCTCGTGTATAAGCACCGCCAAGGAGAGCAAGAATCTCCGCCGGTGCACCGGATGACGTTGCCAGCGGCTGCAATGCGGCAATTTCTCCTGCCGGATTATTTGCTTTCCGGGCTTCCTCCGCCTTTGATAGCAGCTCTGCCACTGCCGTTTTGCGTTTTTTTTCCGCCTTGGATGCTGCCGAATTTTTGCTTCCTGCCATAATACGTCCTGCAATCATCAAAACAGCACCAAGAATGAGCATCACAGCGCTTATTGGTCTGCTTTGTTCAGCACCACCAAAAACAAGTGCAAGAATAAGACACACACTGCCAATGATGCTTACCGCAGATGCTGCTGGAGAATCTTTGTACCATATTATACGCATAATAAGCCTCCAATTTATAATAAAAATTCATTTTAATAAACAGGGATTTGCTGATAAATGCGAATTATACAAAAGCTATGTGCGTTTATGCTGTATGCGGTGTTTTTTACTCCGCTGCCTCTTCCTTGCTCTCGTTCTGAGCAGTGATTGCAGCGGCGATAGTGCCGGTGACGTCTGCCTCGATGAAGTGCTTGAGCTGACCGATTGCGTTGCAGAAGGTCTGTGCCTTGCTCGAGCCGTGTGCCTTGTAAACCGGCTTGGAAACGCCGAGGAAGGGTGCGCCGCCTGCTTCGTTGATGTCGAATTTCTTCGCCATCTTTCTCATATCCTTCTGAATGATAGCTGCGCCGAGCTTGTTCTTGAGGCTGGATTTCATCACGCCCTTGATCTTCTTCATCAGAGCCATTGCAACGCCCTCGTACAGCTTGAGGATAACGTTGCCTGTGAAGCCGTCGGCAACAACAACGTCGCATACGCCGTAGGGAATGTCGCGGGCTTCGATGTTGCCGATGAAGTTGACGTCCTTGCACTCCTTGAGCATCGGGAAGGTCTCGGTGCGCAGTGCGTCGCCCTTGGTATCCTCGG
>JAZNOP010000077.1:0-3804 GCA_045580875.1 Acutalibacteraceae bacterium | reverse complement strand
TTCAGCTGAGCTGAGGCTGCCTAATTCATATTCACAGGCCGCAGAATTCCCGTGCGCCGTCATACAGAGCGACGATATTCTCCGCAGGCACATCGGGCTGAATGGTATGCGCCGGAGCGAGGATATAGCCACCGTCCTTATCCATTATGGATAATATTCGCTGAACCTCGGCCTTTACCTCATCGGGCGTTGCTCCGGGCAGCAGGTGCTGGGTATCTATGCCGCCCCAGAAGGCTATCTTGGCGCCGAAATCCCGTTTCAGCCGTTCATGCTCCATCATATATACACCAGGCTGTATGGGATTGAGTATATCCACGCCGCAGTCGATGAGATCCGGGATCAGCGTATACACCGAGCCGCAGGAATGATGCTTGAACAGCGCCTTTGTATACCGCCGGGTATATTCCACGCGCTCCTTGAAATACGGCTTCACCAACGTGCGGAACATATCGGGGGATATGAAAGTGCTGCGCTGGGTGCCGAAATCATCGCCCGATGTAGTGCAGTCAATATACGAGCCTAGCGCGCCATAGTATATCTCAATGGTGCGTTTCTGCAGCGCCAGAATCCTCTCGGAAAACGCATGCACGACCTCCGGCTCTGCGGCACAGCGATAGAGATAATCATCGAAGCCAAACATCCAGCACCCTATCTCAAACACACCGAATACCGGATGCTCCGCGATGACGGCATAATCGGTGTTCTCGTGAAGCTGCCTCGCCTGCTCTGCCCAGGCGTCTATCTGCCTGAGATCTATCTTCTCCGGGTCGGGCAGCTCATAGGCAAGCACCTCGTCAAGTTCCGCATCCCGCAATGGATTTAAACATATCTCGGAATGGCCGTTCACCTGGCGATAGCCGATGCCGAACTGGTCATAGGAGATACCATTTTCAACACGCGCATGAGATGTCGGAGGAATAGGCATTCCGCCGATACGGCGGGTATCTATGTCGAACCTCTGAAGTATTCGCTCATCCACATTATAAGGCCCCTGCTTTTCTCCCGTAATACCCAGAAGCTGTGCGAGAGCCGCCTTTGTTTCAGAATAATCTATCGCTGTCTGGGGAGATCCGGCCAGGTCAAACACAGCTCTGTCAGTCTTTTTATGCTTTACAGCGTTCACAAAACGCTCTCTATGTGTCACATCAGTCCACTCCCCGCATGAATATTTAAAACGGCACATATATGCAATTTTTTGACAACATAGTGTCAATTTGATATGCTATCATTATATCTATCGATCAAGCTCTGTCAAGGGGATGAGATGCATGTTCAGCAGGCGCGACCTGTTCAAGCTGATACTGCCCATGATATTACAGCAGGCGCTTACCATCACCGTAAACACCGTCGATTCGATGATGGTCGCCAGCGCCGGAGAGGCGGCCGTATCCGGAGTTTCTCTAGTGGCCGAATTCGATGCGCTGCTGATAATCGCGTTTTCGTCGCTGGTTACAGGCGGTTCAGTTGCGGTTTCGCATGCTCTGGGTCGCAAAGACCGGGAATTCGGCAATGGCTGTGTCAAGCAGCTCTTGTACATCACAACAGGCATAGCGCTGATACTGACCATTCTTGTCGGCCTATTCCGCGAACCCATTCTGCGCACATTGTACGGAAGCGCTGATATGCCGGTACTGAACGCAGCAAACAGCTACATGCGCATCACGCTGCTTTCACTGCCGTTTCTTGCGATATACCTCTCCTGCGACGCTGTATTCCGCTCGATGGGAGACACGGTGACAGGTCTTAAGATGTCCGCTCTGTCCAACGTGCTTAATGTTATCGGCAATTCGATATTCATCTACGGCTGCGGGCTGGGCGCGGCAGGTGCTGCGGCAGCAACGCTCATCGCAAGGCTTGTCTGTTCGGTGATACTCATAATAAAGCTGCATAACCGCTCCAACCCCATATATATCGAAAAGCTCTTCTCCTACAAGCCTGACCGGGCAGTTATCGCTCAGATGCTCAGGATAGGCGTGCCTCACGGCATCGAAAACAGCATGTTCCAGTTTGGCCGCCTGGCAACACAGGTGCTGATCTCCTCAATGGGCACCGCCGCTATCGCCGCCAATTCCGTGGCAAACACGCTGGCAAACTATCTCTACCTTGCCAGCGGTGCAATAGGCAACGCTGCCATCACAGTAGTTGGCCGCTGCATCGGCGCAAGAGAATACGACCAGTCCCGTCATTACGCGTTGAAACTGCTGTTTGTGGAATATATCTGCATGTGGGTGCTTTCGCTGGTACTGTTTGTCTTTGGAAAGCCGATCATCGGAATATACAATCTTTCTGCCGAAGGCGCAAAGATAGCGATGGAGCTTACCATCTTCCACTGTATCGTGACATCGCTCATCCGCCCGCCGGCCTTTACATTTCCCAGCATATTCAAGGCTGCGGGCGACGCAAAGTATTCGATGGCTGTCTCCGTCATATCCATGTGGGTAATAAGGATAGGTCTTTCGTACATACTCTCGCCCGAAAGCATCAATGTATTCGGCATAACAATCCCCGGCTTCGGCATTGGAATAATGGGCGTATGGATAGCCATGGCAGCCGACTGGGTGCTGCGTGTAGTACTGTTCACTATCCGCTTCAAAAGCGGAAAATGGCTGAAGCACAAGATTCAGTCATAAGAAACATAAGGCAGCTTCAGAATAACTGAAGCTGCCTCTATTTACCTCGGTTCATTGAATTCGATATTCCTCAAAGCCATAAGATCCTTTTCATCGCATGCGGATGCAATAGCATCATAATACTCATCCTCGGACAGCAAAGTTTTATTGACCGAAAATGAGGAGTACACCTCCTGTACCTCATTTTCCGTGTCAACGGCGAGGAAGCAGTCCACTGCTTCAATGCTCACAGTCTTTACAGTTTCACCGTACACATTCGTATATTCACATACTGCGTCCTGCATGTAATACTCAGCCTTTTCGTAGGCTTCTTCAAATGACGATGCATTCACCGTGAGAATCAGCTCCTCATAAAAGCGCTTTTTTGCCGCGCCAATCTCATGGGTATGGATAACTTTAACTCCGTAAAGCATATTATCACCTCGTTCTGACTCACAGTATCTAAATATTATCAGACAATGAAATTATGTCAAGCCCATAAGTATAAGCATGAGCCAAATATAAAATAGTATCCATCATTTTTGTGTGATATAATATATGCAACGCAGTAAAAAATCAGGGGGGATATATAGATGAGCAAGCATTGGGTTGCTGCATGGGGAGCCTCGCCCAATTCTGCAGCGGTACTATCTCCGTGTATGTATGCGAAGGATATGACCCTGAGATACATATTACGGACGGGCATTGCCGGTGATGCCGTGCGCCTCAGGTTTTCAAACATGGCTGGAAAGGAAGCCGTTTTTATTTCAAAAATCACGGTGATGCGCTCCGATGGCAGCGATTGCTGTCCGGTATTATTCGGAGGAAAGCCGGAGCTTGAAATGGACGCAGGCGGTTCCGCCATAAGCGATTCGGTTGAATTCGCGGCGGAGCCGGGCGATGACATACTTGTCAGTATGTATCTGGATAGAATGACGTATATGGGGACAGGTGTAAAGTGCATCGGTCCTTTAAGCCGTGCATGGTTCGCCGAAGGAGATTGGTGTGAGCAGGCCGAACTCTCGGTAATGCATTCCATGGCAATGCAGGAGTTCTATTTTCTGACTGAGCTGGATGTATTGACAAACGCGACGTCAAAGGCATTGGTAGCATTTGGAGACAGCATAACAGCGCAGTCATGGCCGGATTATCTTGTGCTCCGGCTTCAGAACGAAGGAAATCACAACCTTTCCGT
>JAZNOP010000076.1:0-44107 GCA_045580875.1 Acutalibacteraceae bacterium | reverse complement strand
CTCAGTATGGCCGAGAGCCTTTACTTCTTCCTGTGCCTTGAGAGTCTCGCCGCAGACAGAGCACTTTGTACCAGCGGTAAGACCGGTTTCGGTACAGGTTGCAGGAACTGCGGGAATTTCCTTCTCGGTATGCGGAAGTGTTTCGCCTACTTCTACTGTAAGCTTTGTATTTACGCTTGTGCAGTTATCACACTGTACATAATAGAGTGCCTTTGTGGTGCAGGTTGCTGCTTTTGCAAGAGTCTCAGAAGCCTTATTGTTGTAGCTGTGCTCCTTGACGGGCACAGTTTCCTGAGCAGTGAGAACATCGCCGCAGACGGTGCACTTTACACCAGCGGTAAGACCGGTCTTGGTGCAGCTTGCTTCGACTGCAGGAATGGTCTCCTCGGTGTGACCGAGTGCATCAACAACTGTCTGTGCTACGAGAACTTCACCGCAGACACCGCAGTGCTTGCCTTCGGTAAGACCGGTGTTGACGCAATCAGGAGCAACTGCTGCATCGATAACCTCAGTATGTGCGATTACCGGAACAACTTCCTGAGCAACGAGAACCTCGCCGCAAACGGAGCAGTGCTTACCTTCGGTAAGACCGGTTGCAGTACAGGTCGCTGCGACTGCTGCATCGATAACCTCGGTGTGACCGAGTGCATCGATTTCCTCAGTGTAGGTATGGGAATTATCATTCTGACAGGTGTAAGTCATTACACCCTTCTCGGTACAGGTTGCCTCAGTGGTAACAGTACCGACATAATCATGATTGATTGCGGGAAGTATTGTCTTTTTGCCGGATTCATCGCCACAAACGATGCACTTATTACCGACTACATAGCCATCTTCCTCACAGGTCGGGGGAACGCGATATTCATCATCACCATAGGTATGAGCTGCCGGAATAACCTTCTGCTCGGTGGTAACTACATCACATCTGGAGCACTGTACGCCTTCAGTGAGACCATTTTCGGTACAGGTAGCTGCCTTACCCGGGAGAACAACATCATTCAGATGACCAAGTGCAGGAATTACTTCCTGTTCTACGGTAATTACGCCGCAGACGGTGCACTTTTCACCGGTGGTGAGACCGGTTGCGGTACAGCTTGCAGCCTTGCCGGAGATCTTATCAACAAGACCGTGACCATTTGCCGGAACTACCTGCTGCTCGACAAGTATATTGCCGCAGACAGAGCACTTTACACCAGCGGTAAGACCGGTTTCGGTGCAGCTTGCAGGAACTGCAGGAATTTCTTCCTCGACATGAGCTGCATATTCATCGCCGATAACAGTATGGCCCTCATTTACATAATCACAGTTATCACACTTGACATAGTAAACTGCGTACTCCTTACAGGTAGCCGCTGACTTCGGCTCAGCGGTATACGGAATCTTTTTCTCGTAGCTGTGACCGGTTGCAGCTACAACCTCAGTATAGGTATGATCGTTGTCATTCTGGCAGGTAAATGTCTTTACGCCTGCTTCGGTACAAGTAGGATCAGTGGTAATTACACCCTCATCATAATCGTGACCGAGTTCGTCAACAACTTCCTGCTTAACGAGAACTACGTTACATACGGAACAGTGCTTGCCTTCGGTAAGACCGGTTTCGGTACAGGTCGGTGCGACTGCAGCATCGATTACCTCGGTGTGTGCAATTACAGGAACAACTGTCTGCGCAACGAGAACTTCGTTACATACAGAGCAGTGCTTGCCTTCGGTGAGACCGGTTGCAGTACAGGTTGCTGCGACTGCTGCATCGATAACCTCGGTGTGACCCTTTGCATCAACAACTTCCTGCGCAACGAGAACTTCGTTACATACAGAGCAGTGCTTGCCTTCGGTGAGACCGGTATTGACACAGTCAGGAGCAACTGCTGCATCGATTACCTCGGTGTGACCGAGTGCTGCTACAGTCTCAGTAGCAGTATGATTACTATCATTCTGACAGGTATATGTCTTTACACCTGTTTCGGTACAATTAGGAGCGGTAGTAATTACACCCTCATCATAATCATGACCAATTGAATCAACAGTTTCCTGCTCGACAAGAACTTCGTTACATACGGAGCAGTGCTTTCCTTCGGTGAGACCGGTTGTCTCACAGCCGGGTGCGACTGCTGCATCGACAACCTCGGTATGACCAAGTGCATCAACAACTGTCTGAGCAACGAGAACTTCGTTACATACAGAGCAGTGCTTGCCTTCGGTGAGACCGGTTTCGGTACAGGTTGCATCAACTGCTGCATCGATTACCTCGGTATGACCCTTAGAGATAATAACCTCATGGCCAGAGAGAACTTTATTACAAACTGAGCAATGAGAACCCTCAGTGCTACCATTTTCGGTACAGGTCGGTTCAACTCTTTCATCAACGACCTCAGTGTGACCGAGTTCAGCAATTTCTTCAGTTCTTACGTTACCGCAGGTAGTACAGGTAAAGGTCTTTTCTCCCTCATCCTCACAAGTAGCTGCGATTGTGATCTTCTCGCTCTCGGTGTGACCGAGGGCAGGAACAACTTCCTGAGCACCGAGAACTACCTTACATACGTCGCAGTGAGAGCCTTCGGTAAGACCTGTTTCGGTACAGGTAGCTGCCTTGGCTTCATCGGTTACCGGAGTATGAGCAATTATAGGAATAACTGTCTGTTCAACGAAAACCTTGTTACATACAGAACAGTGAGAGCCTTCGGTGAGACCGGTTGCGGTACAGGTCGGTGCGACTGCTGCATCGACAACCTTGGTATGACCAAGAGCATCAACAACTTCCTGAGCAACGAGAACTTCGTCACATACAGAGCAGTGCTTGCCTTCGGTGAGACCGGTTTCGGTACAGGTCGGTACGACTGCTGCATCGACAACCTCGGTATGACCGAGTGCATCAACAACTTCCTGCTCAACGGTAGTAACGCCGCAAACAGAGCAGTGCTTGCCTTCGGTAAGACCGGTTTCGGTGCAGGTCGGTGCGACCGCTGCATCGATTACCTCGGTGTGAGGAAGCTTTTCACCAACGGTGATAGTCTTAGTCTTATCTTCAACATCACAGCGATCACACTTAACATAGTGAACAGCTGCGCTTTTACAGTCAGCAGGAGTTACCTGTGCACCTGCCTTTGATGTAAAGCTATGACCAAGCGAATCACCATCAACATTGCCACAGCGCTTACATGTTGCAGCAACGGTGCAGGTTGCTGCTGCGTAATCGTGACCAAGAGCGGGAATTATCTCGCCGTCATGATAGTCGCAGAGTGCACAACCAGTACCGGCTCCGTGACCGGCTTCGGTGCAGGTCGCTGCAACAGCTTCAACAGTTTCGGTCATTACGTGCCATGCGCCGTCGAGGTACTGATAGGTTCCTGTAATTGTAGTTGAAACGTATGAACCATCAGCATTCTTCAGCTTAACAGATGTTACATCGATAGGTGTATAATCAACACCCTGCACAAGCTGATATGTTTTTGCTGCCGATGCAGCTGATATTTTTGCTTCGCCACTACCTTCAGAGCAAACATTAGCTCCACCAGCGGTTGTATAAACAAAGCCCTGAGATGCATCAACTTTTCCGTTTATGACAATAGATGCATCAACCATGTCTGCATCAGTACGGGTATGGGTTCTTCCGGGTGCATAGCTTACAGGTATAAATGTTTTATTACCCGGTCCGCAGTATCCACCCCAGTTATCTGCATCATAGATGTACAAATTCTGTCCTGAAGCGAGCGTACAGTTTGCAGATTCTCCAACAATAATTTTTGCACCTGGGAGAAGAGCGATATCCTGTTTAATGGTGATATTACCGCTCTCGACGTTAACCGTCATATTTCCATTTATCGGAAGAACATAATCCTTTGAATTAATATCACTGCTTCCGATAGGCATTTCTATCGGCGATACGTTCATATCACCTTTTGCTGTAAGTATCATTCTATCAGTTGTTCCATCATACTTCTTAGTTACTGAACCAGAAGTAAGGTTGAACATACAGCCACTCGGTCCGATAAAATTGACAGTACTTGAACATCTTTTACTACTCATATATATTGTAGTAAAAGCATATTCCTTAGAACCATATTCCAATGTCATTGGAACTTCTATATTCTGAATATAGTACTGTGACATCGGAAATACTCTATTCTGCATATCAGTACTCTGCGTACCACCACGGAAATCCATTATCTGGAACGGTTCATATATAGATGCACCATTCTTTGCGGTAACAGAACCATTACCAGTAATATATCCGTAAGCATAGAGCTTACCACCATTATTTACGGTGATTGTACTATTGTTATTCATACGGACAAAACTTACATTGCCGGTAGGCGAACCACCATTAATCTGGCTGCCCTGTGCGAATGCAGTCTTTGCCGACAAACTCAATGCGCCGTTAACAACAAGGTTAGCGCCACTGGCAAGTGTTAGTGTACGATACTCTTTAGGGGTGGAGTATTTCTCTCCCGTAACCTCAGGTCGTGTATCAGAAAACACACTCTGCGTACCCGTCGTATACAGTGTATAGGCGCTATCGAAAGGAACGAGCAATGTGACACCTGCAGGAATGGTATAAGTACCACTTGCAAGAGTGTCATTTGTGAGCATAGCTACATATTTATTTGTCGCATCATTACCTGCGAAAGTAACAGCATCCGTAAAGTTATCAAAAATATATTTTCCACTTATTGTATAATAAGTAAGATTGTGAGTCTGTACAAAAAGAATACTTTCTGTTTCCTTTTTGGACGTTGCACTGCCTACCATATACCATCCGGTATCATTTGATGCTATAAATACAGGTCGAAGAGTTATGTCTTCTGTAGGTTTATATGTAAAACTGGCAGCAGAAGATATAACCGCTCCCGTTGCATCATTTACCCAACCATGGAAGGTAGCACCACTTGCAGGAGTTGCGACAAGCGCGACACCATCAGCAAGTGTGACATCAAGCTCTGCTCCGTTAGATACTGCAACGCCCGCAGCAGTAACACTACCGAGAGAGCTGTCGTAGTCTAAAGTAACATTTGATGTTTTAGGGAGAGCGACCAAACTAAATTCGCTCAAAACCATTTTTGCGCTTCCACCACCATAATGCTTAACCCATACAGTAATACTAGATTTTGCATTAAGTATACAAGTATAGGTACCTGCAGCATCACCCGGTGTAATACCATTAATATCTGCACCATCGCCAGTACCTGTTGTACCATCACAATCATACTTAAATGTTAATGTTGAATCATCATCCGTCTCGTTAGTAATAGTAACTTTATTGGTTTGAGCACCCAAATAGCTGCCCTGTGCAGTTATTGTTACAGTTCCATTTGAAACAGTTATTTTATTTTTGTCATCAGTAAGCGTGAGCTTACCATCAAGAACATTAACAGTAGTCGCATATACAACAGGATTATTAAGTTTTCTAAGTACATCAATAAACCTGCCATAGAGCTTAATATTATCGTTATAGACCAACTCATACAGCTCATCCTCGGTGTACTGAGCTGCAAGCTCTTCTGCCATTGCCTCTATCTCGGCGATCTCTTCTTCGGTTTCGAAGAGGGTGTCGCCGTCGACAGCAGCGATAGCTCTGGCGATCTCGTCATCGGTCATGTCGGCTGTGATGCCGTACTGCTCGATGATTGCGTCGATGCGTGCCTGAATAGCCTCGACAGCGGAAGGCTCAACAACCTCTTCCTCTTCGGGCTCTTCAACCACAGGCTCGTCCACTACGGGCTCCTGCGGCTCTTCCTCCACAGGTTCCTCGATAACAGGCTCCTGCGGCTCTTCGATGACAGGCTCATTCGTTCCTTCTGAGCTGTCAGTGTCGGACACATGCGTGCATTCATCTGTGTGCACGTGACCTGTATGATCATCAGCTTCTGTTGCAAAAACCTGCATAGGAAGCATAGTGACAACCATAAGCAGCGCCAGGAATGCAGAGATGAATCGCTTACCTAATGTTGTACGCATTGTTTTCCCTCCATTAATTAATAATGTATATAATACAATATATATAAATCACCGTAATCAGCGCCGCGGACCTTACTCGTTCCCTCGAGCCGCAGTGCTGATCACAATGAATAATCTGTATTATGTAAACCTACTCTCGAGTATCGTTATTTAGTATCATTGTAACACATCGGAATATTTTTGTCTATAATATTTTATAATATTTTACAAAATTGAGACAATTTACAGCATCTATCTGAAACCTGTGAAAATATGTGAATCGACCTGTTTCATTCGATCGGCATATTATTTCCGCTGTTTTCATCTTGTGCTGGATTCGTTTCAATTTCAGACTCCTCACCGATCATAACAGTAACGTCATTGAGGTACACGTATTCATATCCGGTGATATTTCCGAAGGCGTGTACCAGATACAATCCTGTATCGCTGAATTTGGTCATATCAACTGTGTAAGTCCATTTGCCTTCACTGTCTTTGACTGCATCAAACCACAGAATGTCGTCCTGCGCGCCGACATCACTCCACACCGCAAAGGCTACCGCAAGGCTGTCCCCTATTGTGTCATCAACAGACAGGTACAGGCTTGTCTCGTCCCCGGAAAGTATGGCTTCAATCGGATAATCCGGCGGCACTGCAACAGAAACGTAGCATCTGCCGGTTACTGTAGCTTCGGGCGCATCGTTGATGTAGGCATCGATGCGGTACATTCCGGCCGAGTTGGTCTTGGTCAGGTCAACCTTGGCACGCCATGCTCCGTCAAGCAGTTCCGCTTCACACCACTGTGGTACTGCATTTTCAAGATCGTAGTTCCACACAGCAAACCTCACTGTGTTGTAGCCCGCGTCGTCTTCGAGATATACGTCCATAGTGCGGAAATCCTCGCTGACAACACTGGTTACAACGCGGCACTCGGGTATTCTGAAATACTCCCGACGGTTAACAAGCCAATCGCGTACCGCTAAAACAGCCTGCTCGTATGTTTCGCAAAACGGAGCTGCGTGGGTTTTGGAATTTGCCGTACCGAGAACTCTCCAGCGGATATAATTCATCTTCGCTGATGACTCAACAAGCCCGTAAAGTACCTCTGCGTCCTGTTCCATTGCGTAGAACTCGTCGCAGTAGAGTTCAAACAGCTCCTCGATTCGCTCATAAAACTCCGGAGCGGCCAGCAGGTAAGCAAACATGGTATGCAGCTGGCCGTAATTGGCATCGTATGCCGTCATATCATTGCCCATGCAGGTGTCAAAATCCCACACCGGTCCCATATGAAGCACATCATCTGCGCCGTCCTGATACCAGTAAAAACTGGTGGCGTAGGACTCACAGTTGAGAACATACTCATTGACAAGAAAATATTTCGCAAATGAATCAACGTCAATCATCTGCGAGAGCCGCTCGAGCGTAACCTCTGACGACGGTGTGCTGTAGAGATAGAGCATAAGCTCATCGACCGCTGCTGTGAATCTGCTGACTGCCTTATTTATGTGGTATTCGTCCTCTACCACTACCTCTTTTACTGTGAAATAGCGGCGGATCATCTCATTGTAGAACCAGTGTTCCTCATCGATGTAGTAAGCTCCGTCATGCTCAAACAACGTACCGCTGGCATCAGTGAGATTGAGTCTTTCGGAATCAATCTCCACCTTTTCACCCATGAGATAGGTCCCAAGATACTCGCCGTTGACCCAGAGGTCAACAAACTCAAGCGACGACACGAATTCCATATCGAGATTCTTTGCCATACGGTAAACCAGCTGGGTGCGAATCATGCTGTCATCGCCGGAATTAGCCAGCAAAACCCACCGTTTGGCTCGATTCATGCCAAGTATCGACAGCTTACTGTCAAAATTGAGCTGATACGCCTTCTTGTCGTAGAGCGTCCATGTGGTATTGCCTCTTCCCCTTATTTCAGCACTGTAGCTGATGAGCTTGTCAAAGCTGCCTGAGAGATCAGAGATACGAACACGGTCAACACGGGTCAGTACCTCCTTGTTTGCGTGAACGTCATCAAGACTGGCATCGTGAAGTGTGATCTGCACTGACGGAAGCTCGGACTGCATAACCACAACCGAAACGACCTCACCGTCTGCCATCGACAGGCCGACACGGTCTCCGCTTTCAGTAAACGCCCCTGTCAGTATCCCCCGCCGGCAGTCAAACTCTCCGTCAGAAGCACTTATCACTTCGCCTGTACATCTGACCCTGAGCTTTGAGATATCCTGAGCTGACGGCACAAAAAGATACCACGTGTCGTCAATCTCATCATAATGACCCTTGATTGTTTCTCCGTTATGATCTAATGCATAGCAGAAAAACTCCTGAGATATTACTTCCGGCTGCAGAACTTCTCCAGTGGCGCCAAACGTCAGCAGAAGCAGAAATACAGCAAACAGAAGTTTAAGATATGTATGCAAGCTTATTTTTTTCATAACCCGTCAAACGCCACCTCCTTTATCCGCAGTTTATGCACTGTCACTGCAAACAGATTCTGCCATCTGTCCTCATGTCATAAACTTCGGAGGGGTTGTGGCGGTTTTTCAGCCTGATAAACACCTCATATTCCTCGCCCGGCTTAAGCTGAGCATTGTACAAAAAGCACTCAAAGCCTGCATAGAAAAGGAAATGCTCTGATACAAAAACATAGGCAAGGTCGACTCTTTCTTCAGGCAGCACTTCATACTCGTATGCAGTACCGCTGCTGTCAACCAGCACAATCGACTTTTCGTAAAGATAGTGAACATCTCCATTCTTGAACGCAAAGCCGCGCAGATAGAAATATGACTCCTTCTGACAGCATTCGTCCAGATACCAGGTTATCCCTTCCACATTCTCCTGAGGCTGATAGCTGTCCAGCTTAACAAATTCCGCCGGCAGCGGTCTTGTCTTAGGATTGCGGATAATCGGTGTTTTTTCACCCCAGCGCAGGAAGCGTCTGCCATCAGCTGTCACCATAAGCACACCACAGCGGTATCTCATGATATCCACACGAAGATCAGCCTTATCCAGCACACATTCAAAACCTGCATAACGGAGCCGCTCGTCATTGAAGTAACTGACGACGTCCATGCGCTGAGCCTTGCAGGTGCTTGCCGCGTAGGTTCTGCCGAAAGGATCCTCAAATACAACATATTGTTCGATTTGATCAACGCTCTCAACATCAAAGAGCATCGACCAGCCGACTATATGCACACGATCTTGAATGGTTACCGTGTCAACCGTAGCATACTTCGCCTCCTCACAGCCGGTAAGATCGACCGGTGCAAATTCATCACAGCACAGCTTCGGTTTCAGCGAGGCTGACAAAACCTCAAGGTTTTCATTCAGGAACGGATCCCTGTTATACAAATACGGGAACCGCGCAATCATTCTTGTACGTTCGGTTCCCAAACGTACAAGCTTGCCGTCTTCAGCATGATCATTGCCCCGGCTGAATGATTCATGGTGATATGCAACAGCATCATTGCGAACAACGTTGTAGTAACCCATATCGTGCAGTGCGAAGCACAGTTTTACGTCATTGTATGCCACTGCAAGATTTTCATCGAATCTGCCCGCTTTCTCAAATTTATCACGTGCAAGCAGCAGGCAGGCGCCGGTAACTCCGATAGAGTTATTATCAACCCAGTTCCAGCCAAAATAATACGGACTCTGATCATCAAGCTGGAAGAGACTGTGTATCGGTCCGCCCCTTACATTTGATACACCAGTGTGCTGAATCTTTGTCGAGCATGGATAGAATAACTTTGCGCCGACAGCACCTGTGTGCGGCTGCTGAGCATGACCGAGCATACGTTCCAGCCACTGCGGCTGGAATATTTCTATATCGTCATTAAGGAAAAGCAGATATTCTCCGCTTGCATTCGCTGCGCCGGTGTTGCACATCTTTGAGAAGTTGAAGGGAGCTTCATCGTAAATATATTTAGCTCCAACAGCCTCAAGAAACAGCTCTGTTCTCCTGCGGTTGATCTCATTGCTGCCGTTGTCCACAACGACGATTTCGTAGTTTTTATAGTCGGTGTATTCAATGATTGTACAGATGCACAGTTCAAGAATATCCGGATGATCCTTGGATGGAATAATTATGCTGACCAGCGGATCGCCCGTAACCTCGTACACCGTACGGTATTGGTTCATTCCGGTAATAGGCTCAAGGTGCGCTTTGAGTCCATTGCGTCTGATGTAATCCTCCTTTGCATTCCTTGCTGCTATGGCTGCATAATTCTTTGAGGACATCGCAAAGGCGACCGACTCTCTGCGCTCTCTCCAGTGGTAAAGCACCTTACTGATATGACCGACACGCTTGTTATCAGACTTCTCCATAAACCGGAGAGTGAAGTCATAATCCTGACTGCCGTTGAATGCAGTACGAAGACCGCCTACCGACTTTACTATCGATGCGCGATAAGTTGCCAGATGATTGGTGTACATCATATTCATGAACAGGTCGGGCGACCAGTCAGGCTTAAAGAAGGGCATATGCCTTATCTTGCCGTCCTCAGTGATTTTATCCTCATCACTGTAGATAAAGTCAAGCTCCGGATTTTCATTAAGCTTTCTGGCAAACTCGTAGAGTGCTGTCGGCTCAATGACATCGTCGCAGTCCATGAAAACAATGAAATCTCCGGAAGCAATCCGGATACCGTCATTTGTTGCAACCGAAATATGTCCGTTTGTCTCTCTGTAAATAACACGTACCTTTTCGTGGTTTTCGTATCGTCTGAGCACTGGACGGACATTATCCCACGATGAGTGATCATCAACAAGAATCAGCTCGAAGCAGTCATAATTCTGCGCGAGTACCGACTGGAAGCATTCTTCCAGCTGCTCGGTAACAGTGTTGTATACCGGGATAACAACAGAGAATGTCGGCTTGTAGGCAAGCTCTTCAAACACCTGACGCTGTTTGGCTGTCTGCCTGATCCAGCGTTTATAGTTCATGATACTCAAATCATCCTCAAGGTGATATTCAGACACCACCGGAGGATACTGTACACCAAGTCTTAACGCACAGTCCTTCTTGAGTTCCTCTGAAATATCCGGTCTTTTCAGCAGACCGTTAAGCCAGTATATCTCAGTATTTGCATTATTTGCGAGCTGTTCACTTGTAATATGAGCAATATATTTTGCCTCTCCCTGCTTTCTCGCAAAGCTGTCAACATTCTGAAGATTGCCGATCGTTACTGCCTCTTCTTCTGTGGGCAGGTGAATGAGTCTCTTCAGATGCCTTACAGCGAGTTCAGGAGTATATTCAACATCGTACTTCTCAACGAACTCCATTCCTGTCCGTATAAAATCGCTGATACCGCGAAGAAGCTCGTCTTTCTCGCATGCACTGCTTCCCTGCTCGAATACTACCTCGCCATCCTCGTCATAATAGTAAACACTTTCGTGCGGAGCTGAGAAGAACAGCTCATACATTGCGACGTTAAGGCGCATATCATCCTGAAGGGCATAATTCTTATAGAAATCGAAGAGATATGTATCGTAGTGCATTCGCTGAAGCTGTTTGCGGCTCTTTTTGCCGTTCTTGATTCCGAAGTAGTAGAAGAAATGCTTCGTTTTACATCCGACAGCAGCCTTGAATCGCTCCAGCAGCTCCTGTGAACTTCCCTGCCAGCCGCAGTCAAAGCAGATTGCATCTTCATCAAGAAATCCGATGCTGTTGAAATATTTGAGAGCATTCTCGCGCTCAACTGCCGCCTGTGTCAGGAAAGCTTCCTTATCAAGCGGATAAATCTTTCTGAATCTTTCCGCGTCATCCTCATCTTTGATAACGCAGTCATACGAATCAAATCCGATATCCGACAGATGCTTTACCGCAGTTCTGTCAACACGCATATAGTCGAGTATCTCACCGATTGTGTGACCATAGGAATACGGCGGCATACTGGCGATATCCTTCTCATTCATATCAGTAAGCGCCGCCATCGTAAGCGCTCTGCGGGAAGTATAGAGATATTCGACATTCTCAAATCCGTACTCTCTGAAGATATGGCAGAGATTATAGCCGTCTCTGGAAAGGAAAAATATCTTCTTGCCTGATTTCGCTGTTTTTTCCAGAAGCCAGCGGAAAAGTCCCATATACAGCGGGCCTCCGACCTCAACGCCGAGTTCGTACCAGAAGCCCTTCGAGCCATCACAGAGAATCTTGTAGATTCCCTCATCCACATCTGAGCCTGAAGCATTCTTCAGCTTTTCCATATCTGCAGCGCGGTGATACACAAATGTATCCATTCCGTAGGCTGCCGGAAACTCACCGTCATCACGTTCCTTGTCGCCGATATGAAGAATATCCCCGAAAGGAACACCTTCCTTCTGCGCGACAATTTCAAACAGATCACGGTTGAACTTAGCCTTATGCTCATCTGCAGAACAATAGACATAACCAAACCCTGTAAATCCATTTTCTTCGAGTATTTCGGAGAGAATGCGGGCCGGAAGATACATATCGCTGGTAGCAATTACTCTCTTCCCCTGCGCCTTCGCGTAGTTGAATATCTCCAGCATCTCTGTGTTGGCAACCAGAGCATCGCGTTCCATCTGTATCTCATATTCCTTGACTTCATTCCAGTCTACAGAAATTTCAGTATGCTCAGAAAGCACCGCATATATTTGATCCATATCTGCGTGGGGATACTGAAACTCGGCATACGCTCTTCTGCTTGCCTCATTCTGCTCATCCATTCTGAGCTTTCTGAATCCAGGTATATTGAAATGTTTCCCTACGAGATCGAATACAGTTTCAGGTGTATTAACCTTTCTGAAGAGTAAAGTATCAAAAACGTCAAAAGAGATCAGACTTGCCCTGTCTATTTTGTCCAATAAAATTTTTTTATCGTTCATTATTACCGCTTCACGCTCCATTCATGGTGTAAGACCACTATGCCTTCAGCAATATAATCCATCTTCACAAAAAAGCTTTTTATTTTCGTGCTGTAATCAAGATTCACTATTCCGCTCTGGTCAAATATACCGACATCAAAATAGTACTCTCCTCCGATAAGATTAAAGCACGGATATGTCAGTGTAACTTCGTTATAACCCCTGTTCCAGGGAATTGACATATTGTCCAGCTTGGTATTCAGACCGCAGATATATTCATTATCTATTCTGCGTATTGCCACACCGAGAAGAGGATTTGTTATGGTTTCGTCACCGACAAGGTAACTGACCTTCAGCACTATTTTCTCGCCGTGCTGTATTTCGTCGATCTCTCTGCCGGCAGCGTTGTACATATGCAGCTCGTGTATCTGAACCATATCAACACCGCTGATGTCGATTTCTTCCACCCTTTTCTCTTCCTGCTGTCGATTATCGCCGCCAAACTGGGCAAGATATTCTTCTATGGGCAGATCACTGATCAGAAAGTCAACGTAGCGGTCGGTTACCTCATCCGTATTGCCGTCCATGAGCAGTTCGCCCTGATTGAGCCATATAGCACGGTTGCAGAATCGCTTGACAGAATTGACATCATGAGTAACAAAAAGAATAGTTTTTCCTCTCGCGACAAACTCTGCGAACTTGTCCATGCACTTCATCTGGAAGCGCGCGTCACCAACCGCCAGAGCCTCATCAACAATCAGGATATCCGGATCGACGTTGATTGCTACCGCAAACGCCAGACGTACAAACATTCCGCTCGAATAGGTCTTTACCGGCTGGTTTATATAATCGCCGATGTCAGCAAAGGCCAGTATCTCCGGTATTTTTTTCTTTATCTCCTCGCTGCTGACCCTCATCATCGATGCATTAAGGTAGATATTCTGCATACCGGTATATTCCATATTGAAGCCGGCTCCGAGCTCAAGCAGAGCCGCTACTTTGCCTTTTATTTCAATCTCTCCCGAGGTCTGGTTGAGTACTCCGGCAAGAATTTTGAGTATAGTTGATTTGCCCGAGCCGTTTCGCCCGATTATGCCAACTATCTCACCCTTGCCAACCTCAAATGAGATATTGTTGAGCGCATAGTATGCTTTATGATATTCCTTTTTGCCGCCGAAGCTCATTGCTTCCTTGAAGCGATCCTTTGGATTATCATAAATTTTATACATTTTCGAAACATTGCTGACTCTGACGACCTGTTCCATAAATCATCCATCTCCTACAGCACATCAGAAAAATGCACTTTTAGTCTGTTGAATATTTTAGTTCCTATCAGATAAACTGCGACTGCCGCACACCAGAAATATATGCTCCACAGGGGCTTCTCCCAAAAACAAACCTTTCTTAGCAGCGAATCTCTGAAGCCATCTACAATATAAAAAACCGGATTAAGCCTGAAAATCTTCTGTACAGCCGGAGACATTGTTGTTTCAGGATTCCACATTATAGGTGTTATCCAGACTCCGATTGTCAGGACAATATTGACTATCTGCGCCATATCACGGAAGAACACCGTGCACGCGGCGGTAATATAGCCAAGACCGGCAACAAGAAATGCCGAACAGAATACATAGTAAGGCAGCTGCAGCAGATAGAAATCAGGGAAGTAACCGTAGCAGGCAGCTACTATAACAAGCACTGCCAGAAAGAAAACGTGAACAAACATGGCTGATGCCACTTTAAGAACCGGCAGTATTTCCACATTGAAGCGAACTTTCTTTACCAGATAATTGTATTCTATCAGAGAGCCTGATGCACCCATCCACGCCTCTGAAAAATAGAACCACGGCACCAGTCCTGCCATGAGGTAAAGTATAAACGGATGATCGCTCACATTTCCGGAACGCAAGCCGACCTGAAATACAAACCAATAAAGAGCAATAGTTATTACAGGCTGAAAAAACGCCCAGAAAATTCCAAGATACGATCCGGCGAAACGTGCCCGCAGATCATTTTTCACTAATGCCCATACCATGGAACGTTCACGGTATATCTCTATAGGCATGCTGGAAAGTGTTTTCATGTTCAGAACACATACAGCCCCCAAAGCATTCACCGCAAGGCAGAGCAATATCTTGAGCAGCACCGAATCCACTGCCAGAATAATATAAACATTAAGCAGTATTGCCGCCAGAAGCAGCACTGCAGCCGCAGCTTTCTTTTTGTTGTTTTTCAGCAGGCTGAGCATTATTGTTCTCCCTTTCCAACAAGCTTTCTGAGGATACGCTTCACACGGCACAATCCGCCTCTTACTATCCGTCCTGCATATCTGCGATACTTCACAAACCAGAGATTCTCGTAATAATTCAGATCAACCTTAATACGGCTGATTTCACGCTCAAGTCTGATAGCATATTCATCTTTTTCATTCGCAAGGAAGATATAGGCACCAAACTCGTTTCTGCAGTTCTGCAGCTCTTCTGCCAGTGAAGCAATTCTTTTCTGCAGTTCGGTCTCCTGACGGGCAAACTCAGAGTTCTGCACTCTGAGCACTGTGCACTCCTGCATAACAGCGTCTCTCTCAGCCAGAGCGCTGTTTTTATCATTAATCCTGTCAAGATAGGCATTGTTTAGAAAATCAATATATTCTTTACCGACAAGCAGAATATCAGCCTCTACTGTAACGGAGCCTTTACCGGGAAGCTGCTGTACATACACCATGGGATCATCATTAAGAAACAGATAACCCTGCTCAACTTCAGCCTCTGCTGTCGTTATAAATTCTATCTCTTCGCAATCCTGACATATACGGACATTCCGGAGAATACAGCCCTGATTCTCTATCGGGTCGAATCTGACACGCTTTATTCCCGCAGTATCCTCTATCTCATAATACGCGTGGTAGCTTCCATCGGCAGCGAGAACCGCTTCAACCGGTATGCACTCACCGCCAAAATCATTTCCGGAATCGATATAAATGTTGCTTATTACAGACGATTTTCTGAATGCAGGCACTGCTCCCGATGCAGGATTTTTGTCCATCGAAACAACAAACTGATAAACCTCGCCGCAGGCTCTCTGCTTCAGCAGATTCTCGAGAAGAACATTTTTATCCCTTCCTGCCTGTGCATACTGCTCTGTCGCACCGGTATCACAATAGGTGCCGACAACGCTTCTCAGTGTCAGCCCGCTTCTCTGAGCAAGTTCGCTCAGATTTTTCATACCCCAGAAATGGATATGGGTATCATCAAGCAGACCTGTAGCAGTGTAGTCAAAGCGCTCATCATACGCTTTAAGAAGAACATCATTGTGGGTGATATTCGGAACAGATATGTGCACACTTCCCGACTCAGCAAGAAGTTCTGCCGCTTTAGCCACAACTATCTCGGGAGAAGTCAGGTGCTCCAGCACATCAGCAAAAATCACTGCATCAAAGGTGATTCCGGCAAATTTTTCAGCCCAGTTGAAGCTCATTATATCATCGCATATACCGTCTCTGGCATACTGAACCGCGTCATTGAACGCCGGCTCATCATATTCAACAATGTACACCTGGCACGAAAGCTCCTCTTTCATGTAGCGGGTCATTCTGCCATTTGCACAGCCAAACTCCAGCACTGTTGAGCCGGGAGCTATCCTGCTGAGAATCAGCCCCGTAGAGGATCTGTCAGATGTATCAATCACAAAATCGTATTTTGCCATTAACTTTACGCTCCAATTTCTGTTATTCCGCTTATTTTGTTCTTGCTGTAAATCTCTTCTGTCGTAAAAGCTTAAGCTTGATATACACACGATACGCAAAACCGATCAGCCATTTGAACGGCTTCTTGAAAGGCAGATTCTCTCTGTTGAAGAATTTGAGCATCTTGTATTCAAGACTCTGATTTATGGTCATCAGCGTAGCTTCAAGCTCGCTTACTCTGCGAGCCAGAGCTGATCCGGCCATTCCGACATATCCGGAAGAATCACTCTGCGCCATGGCATAGGCTGCAAATATCGCCTCTTTGTCGTATTCAGCCCTCTCGCCTTCACGACGGGCAAAAGAGTTGTAAAGCGGAGCATAATCGCTGCACATTTCAGCGATGCTCCTGTGTCTGAAGCTCTGCACTTTTTCACGCATAGCTTCGTACTCTTCGCCGTCTTCAAACAGCGAATCTATCTTATCCATGATTTCAGCTGCCGGCATATCCGCATCAATAAGCCAGCCGGTCTGCTCCGACCGCATTCTTTCCTCTATCGCACCCATAGCCGTAGCAAGCACTGGTACACCCGAAAGCTCGCTTTCCGAAACGGTATAGCAGAAGGTTTCCGGACATATAGGCAGAATGCAGACAAGATCAATAAGATTCTGCTGAAGCAGTTTCTTTATATTCTCGCGTCTGTACCAGTCGGTTTTATGTACGTATTTTCTCTCGAGCGTAATAAGATTCGGATCTCCTATTCCGCCGATTATATACCAGTCATATTTGCTGCCGCTGTGCTTAATCATCTCATAAGCCTTGCTGCCGCCCTTTGATTCACTCAAGCCTCCGAGGAAGGCTATGCGGCGTCGGGACTTTTCTCTTCTGTTGTAGCCGTTCACAGTGAATTTCTCACTGTGGAATTCATCTCTGCCATTCCTGATAACAATCTGAATTTTCAGCTGTCCTGAAGCGAAATATCCGTCGGGTATCTGCAGAGAAAAACCTGCGCGCATATACTTGTCCGATTTCTGTGCGGCAAGGTCAGATCTGATAACCGGCATAGCCTTATACTGGTCACGCTTTCCATCCTTATCCTCGACAATGATATATACCTCATTGCCGCTCGCATCGTGATCCCTTTCGTATGCCCAGCCGCATATCAGATAATCTTTTTCAAACGCATGGTCAATGCTGTATTCAAAACCACTGTCATAACACTCACGGAATTCTGCCGGAGTATCCTCAAACGGATCCATTCCATGCGGTATGACACGTATTCTGCCTTCCAGTTCCGGATAAATCTCCGTGTAGATATCCTTCGCCGCTTCCGACGGTGTGATGAGCATATCGCACAGCTTAAACATCTCGCTGCACTTTTTGCGCCACAGCGGAACGTACGATACCTGCTGTGCATATCCAAGCTGTCTGTTGAGGCACTGTGCGCAGTCGTCAGAACAGCCATCGCAGCGTTCTGCACCATTCTTCAGCAGAATTGTAGTCGGGCAGATGTAATAAAAATCATGCATGCTCAGGATAAGCGGAATATCCATTTTCTTTGTTTCGCTGAACACGTCAAACGAAAGTCCCTGAACGTGATGAACGTGAACGATATCTATATCAAAGGCTGTAAGTACTTCCCTGAATATATCAGCAAGCTCCTGATCGTGGAACTGCTGGAATTCAGGCTTCTTGCCGGTATAGAACTTGAAACAGATTTCCTCGCCGTCAAGATACGCTGTCAGGCGAAGCATCTGCTCATCACGGGAGAAAACAAAGATATTATGCTCCCTGCGGAAATTCTCAGTGAGATCTCTGACATGAAACTGCGTGCCGCCAATGCTGTTGTTTGCATCGGGGCGGAAATCCATGTGGAGAACATAAAGAATATTTTTCTTTCCGTTTTTCAATCTGGCAAAGATATCAACATTACTGCGCAGATACTGATGAGGATTGTCTCTTACATACTCAGCATTGCGCTGATGCTGCTTCGGATAGCGTTCAAGAACTATCTGCTCATGCTCGGCGATGAGAGCCTTCTTTTCATCGCTGATAAAAGATGCTGAGCCGCTGTGATAGATGTAAGTGTCGTCACACAGCACATGATAATAGCCCATCTGCTCGGCTCTCCAGCAGAAATCATTCTCCTCACCGTATCCTTTTTTGAATGTCTCTTTATCGAAAAGTCCGACATGGTCGACAACCTCACGCTTGATGAACATACAGAAGCCGACTGCAACGGTTATGCGCGGATATGTTCTCATGCTGCGCTCTTCAATGACCTGCGCATACTCGTCTATCGAGAGGCCGTACGGCACGGTATTTTCCTGACAGAAATTCGGAATTGAACAGAGAGTTGCATTGTTTGAAAAAGGCGTTACTGTACCGATTGCCGGATCGGAATATGCACATGCAACAATTTTATCAACCCAACGCGCAGTCACTATCGTGTCGGTATTAAGCAGCAGAACGTCCCGGTCGGAGAACTCAAGACCGCGGTTTACACTGCCCGAAAAGCCCTGATTCTCTTCATTCTGCAATACAATTATGCCCGGTGCCTCGATGCTCTTCAGATATGCATACACATTCTCGTCGGGGCTCCTGTCATCAATAAAAACAAGGCGGTCCAACGTAAGGTCAGTATGCTTTTTTATGCTTTCAACGCATATCTTCAGATCTTCCAGCGCATTATAGACCGGAATAACGATATCAATACCTGTATTTCTCTTCACTGTATCACCAAAAACGCCGGTTAATTACCGTGTTTCCTTTCTGCTCACCTTGAGGTAAATAGTACAAGCCGTGTCCGCACACTTTTTTCTGATCACAGTAATTGCGAGCACAGTAATTCCATTCTGCATAGTATTGTAATATTATATATCTTAAATATATACAAGTCAATAAGCGCAGGATACTTATTGATATAATTTACAGCATATATTAGTATATTAAGGCAAAATCTCTCCGGTATCATCATTACACCACTCTCATCATTCAGGTATTTTAACTAAACTCAATCAAAGCTTTATGCTGCTTTGATATTTATTGCGGTTGATAATTTTATGTAAATATAATTAAGATCATCCGGTAATTTATCACCTGGCGAAACCCGTAACATTGCTTAACGTAATCCTGCCAGGATATTGCGTTATCGACAAGCCACGCACCATTGACTGCATGTACAATTGTCACTCACCTTTTCATTACCGCAGCTTGTAAATCTTTATTTTTATGTAAATAATACTTTCGCGTTCCGAGTTCCGAATTTTTTTATCTGAAAAATAATTCACGGAATTCAAGCAATTAATATTCACATTGCTTTTATCCCTATGCTCTGCTATAATACAGGCAAACCAACCTATTCTGCAGTGCCGGAGGCGATCTGATGTATACATCAGAATTCTGTGATGTAAGCTACAATGAAGAATACAATGTCGTGTTCGTGAACTGGAATAAATTCTGCTGTCTTGATGACTACAGAGCCCCGCTCAGACACGCGCTTGAAATCATTCAGCAGAATGGCTGCGACTATGTTGCTGACACGCGCAATGGCTTTGAAAACATAGCTGAAGATACCGCCTGGGTCGCTGATGTATTTATGCCCAAAGCTGCCGAATACGGCTGCAGCTGCATCTATTTCATTATAGACCGCGGAAACGCGCTGAAAGATGAGCTTGAAGGACAGGCGGCTGACTCCGCAGGCATAATGCAGTTCCGGTACATATACAGCCTCGACGAAATATCCGGCTGATTAAGCATCACAAATCGCATGAAATAGCGCAAAAAAGCCCTGCTTACCATCAACGGTAAGCAGGGCTTTTGATAACCTGTGTGAATTATTCAGCAGGAATGTTACCCATGCTGTTATTCTTTTCAATCATATCCATGAGCCACTGACCGGTTATTGTGAAATCCTCTTCGGTATAGTCACAGTATCTGAGAACAGTATGTCTGACAGCAGAGCAGGGCTCGTGAACAGTAGAGAATGACCACATACAGTGAGAAATATTCTCTTTCTCAAGCAGCTCTATCCAAAGGTCAGCAGACTCCAGATCTCTGGGGAAGCCGCCGCTTGCAGCAGTTACGCCGTACTCAGTAACGAAGATGGGCAGACCGCTCTGGCTGGTTTCCTCTACCATTTTACGGAAATCATCCTTATGGGATGCAGCATAGAAATGGAAGGTATACATGATGTTTTCATAATCAAGAGGATCAGCGAGAACTGTGTAAAGATCCTTACTCCAGTCAGGGTTGCCGACGATGATAACTGCATCGGGGTCGCGCTCTCTGATGATCGGAATTATTGCATTTGCATAATCCTTGACTTCCTGCCAGGTAACGCCGTTGGGCTCATTGCAGATTTCATACAGTACGTTGTTGTAATCGCAGTACTTCTCAGCCATCTTTGCCCAGAAGACCTTTGCTTCCTCAAGGTAATAGTTTGGGTCACCGTCTCTGAGGATATGCCAGTCGATAAGAGCATACATATCATGCAGCTTTGCATAATTTACGCCATTTTCGATTGCGAGCTCAAGTCTTGCCTGATCACCGCCGCTGTTGTAGCCGATAATGCCGACACCGGAGGTATAAAGAGCAAGTCGGAAAATGTTGATACCATAATCCTTGGAAAGCTGACCGAAAAGTGTATCGTTGATGAACGACTCACCGGTAGCAAGGCCGTAGGAGCTGACACCGCGCAGCATAACAGGCTGACCGCTCTCGGAACAAAGCTTGCCGTTAAGCACCTGAAGCTGTCCGCAGGACGAAGGACGTGCTCTGCCGTCATCATATACATTAACAGTCGGAACAGGCTCTTCGGTAACTGCATCACTTCCGCTCACTGCAGGCTCGTTGCTGCATCCGGCAAACATCGACAGCAGCATAAGCATAGCAAGCATCATACATAACATTTTCTTCATGGTTTGTGGTACCTCCCTGATTCTCTCTCGGCATTGTGCCTGAAATTCCATCAGCAGCGATACTGCACCTGGCTGAGCGCAGCTGAATGAATTGATAATATCATATAATGTAATAAATATCAATCAAAATAATGTCATTTTTGTCAGGATTTTGTTTTAAATAATGCATTTATTATTCAATGCAGAAGAATGTTCTTAAACGAAATTTCCGGAAACAACCGAACAACTTTTTATCTGTTCCGGTTGCATTCTATGTCCTATCATGTTATAATTTAAATACAATTTCATCGTAAAAGGGGGATTTTTTATGTATTCCAACACAAAGCGATCGTTAGCACTGCTTCTTGCATTGCTCGTGGGCGTTTTCAGCTGTATGCTTGTTGCGCACACCATTCAGACTGACTCGGGCAAAGTCGAGGTATCACGCGGTACTATCGAAATCGAACAGGGCACACTCTACTACAAGCTTTATGTACCCGAAGGCGCTGACGCCGACTCACCTGCACCCGGAGTTCTTCTGCTGCACGGCTATCAGAACGACCACGAAACCTGCGCCGCCTATGCCATCGAGCTCGCCCGCCGCGGCGTGGTTGTCATGTCACTTGACGAATACGGTCACGGCAAAACCTCTGCCGGCATGATAAACAGAGGCTATGTCAACCACAAGGTCACCGTCAACTACGGCGAAGACAGTGAAGCTGACGGCACATTCGTTTCTGCCGGCGGACCCACACGTTTCCGCCTTATGATGAACTTCTCCAACCTTTCCTTCTTTGACGAGCATTATACTACCGACGAAGCTGGAAATGTTCTTCTCGACAGCTCCTGCGGCGGTATTGCGGCATACGCTGTACTGGCTGACATGGACTGCGTTGATCCTGCCCGTCTCGGTGTCAGCGGTCATTCCATGGGAACATGGTCAAGCTGGTCTGTTGCTGCTGCTTATGCCGGCGCAACCAACGATGAAGGCGTTGATATCACACCTAAGGCAACCGTACTTCAGTGCGGCGAGCTGTTCAGAGACAGCGCCTACGACAGCGAAACCATCTATTTCAACAACGTACTCCTGCTTCAGGCGAAATATGATGAATTCAGCTATTTCCGTGATTACAAAAACTTTGTTGACGACAGCGTTCTTCACAGTGAACTGCGTGCTGAATTCCTCGGCTGCGACACCGAATCAGCTGCATGGGACACTACATTCGGCAGCTTTGCTGACGGCACCGCAAGACGCATGGAGCTGCTGGAAACCAATCATCGTCTGACAACACACGACGCAGCCGGTCTGAGTGTTGCGCTTGACTGGTTTGCTGAGGCTCTCGGTATTGAGACATCACTGAGCTCCGGCGATCAGCTGGCTATCCTCAAGGAATGGCTGGTATTCGCTGCTATGCTTATGACAATTTTTGCAATGCTCCCGCTTATGGAGCTGCTGCTCAAGATTCCGCTCTTTGCAGGCGCTGCAACAAATCTTCCCTCCCGTGACAGAATCCTCAATAAAAAGCAGTGGTGGAAAAACGCTGTTATCACCATGCTTATTGCTTGTATCACCTACCCCTTCATGACTCAGCTCGGTCACGGTCTCTTCCCCTTCCCTGAGGGAATATTCCGCATGACTATCGGCAACGGCTTCCTTTGCTGGTATCTGATTCTGATCGTTATTATGATAATAACCACAGGCGTCTCTGTAAAGAAATCAAAGAAGCAGGGCATCGACCCGTGGGACGGCGTCGGACTTGCCGGACCTGACAAAGCAGCTCGCATCGACTGGGCTCTTTGCGGTAAAGGCGCACTGCTCTCACTGGGTATGCTCCTGTTCATGTATGCGATTGTTGCTGTATGTGACGCCGTATTCATGCTTGATCTCAGATTTATATGGCCTTTCTTCAAGACCTTCACCCTTGAGCGTTTCGGTCAGTTCCTGCTTTATCTGCCGTTCTTCGCACTGTTCTTCGTTCTGAACAACAGCAAGATTTTCGCAGGAATGCGCACCGAATCCACCTACAAGACCGGCGCAGGCGGATTCCTCGCTACATGGTGGCGCGGTGCTCTGCTTATGATCGGCGGTGTATTCATTATTGTTCTTATTGAATATATCCCCTTCTTCGCCGGCATTGGTCCGGGCGCTGACCTTCTGTTCAGCTCCACCTTCGGCGGTCCGTTCATGAGTATTCTGATCGTCTTTGTGCCTCAGGTACTTGTTTTCAGCCTGCTGTGCACCTACATCTACCGCCGCACCGGTAACGTCTACACCGGCGCATTCACCGTTGCCGCCATGGCAGCATGGATAATCACCGGCGGTTCGGCAATTCTGTAAGTTCAGGCTGCTGCTTGTCAGCTGTCAAAGCTTAACTCAGGCTGATAAATTTATGACACAATAGCAAAACGCCGTCTTTGCACTCTCTGCAAAGGCGGCGTTTTTACGTTTGTTGCCCCAAAACCATTCAACGGAATTTTCGTGTTATAATCAATATCCCGTCATCAAATACCGATCATTTTTATCTCATATTTTCCGAACGTTTCTCTAATCGTTATATTTTTCGGAGCCACATAAATCTCTGCACTGCACTCCCTGTCGGAGGAATTGAACAGCGTCATGACGTATTTTCCGTTTTTCTTCCTGAGCGAGGAAAGAATAACATCAGGATTATCTATACGAATGGAGCTTTTCACCGGTTTGCCTTCGCCTGACGGGAAGAAGGATAGCAGATGAGGCGTTTCGTTGTATATCTGAGCATTCCGCTCCAGATTTTCCGCAGTTGATATGCGGAAGCAGAATCTGCGTTCGCCCATATCGATATGGTCAAGGAAACGGTCATGCGGTGCTATCTGTCTGTTTTCTATCGGGTGGGCTGCATATACCGGTGTGCGCAAAAGCGAAATTCTAAGAGAGTTTTCCGTAAAGCTTCCGCCATGTATGCCGTTATTGTACACTGCGATCGCCCGGTCTGCGCCCTCAAGCATGCACCACTTATGAAATACCGCTTCATCTCCATTGCTGTACAGCTGCTCACTTCCGAAAGCCGTCTGACCGTACGGTGCGCCGTCAAACGCAGCATCGATACGGTACTTAATCATTTTGTCAGGCTCATTAGAGTACATGATTATATTGACATCAACGTAAATTCCATTTTTCGGTATTGTATATTCGACCACTGCCCGATTTGAGCGGTACTCCCAGAATGACTGAATCTTTATCCTTACTTCACCGTCTTCAACCACCCGCACATTCGGTATCGTCTCTTCAGGATAACCCGTAAATGAATTTGCAGCCTCAGCGCTCATCAATTTGAACGATCCCTCATAATCGCTGAACGAGGCAACATTCATACCCCACGGATCCTCATTGTCCCTGAACACCTCGAGAATACCGCAGTTTTCTGTCAGCACTCTGCCGTCAACGGCATATCTTTCGATAAGACCTGTTCTGCGGTTCACCGATATTTCCATGCGGCTGTTTTTCACCGTTATGCGCTCGCTGTCAGACTGCACATCTGATCTTTCGGATTTCTTAACAGTCCTGAGCCTGCAATTAAACCTTGTCACCGATGACGGCGCAATTTTTGCATAAAAGCTTACTTTCTGTATCCAGTCAAGATTAAATGTACAATCCGGCTTTTCGTTCTGGGTCGGCAATCTGCTGCCTTCTTCATCATACACCTGAGCAAGAGTTTCCTCGTCGGCATTCCAGTTCTGATTCTCAAGCATAAAGCCGACTTCAAACTCACCCTCTATTTCGTACGGATGGGGATTGAATACCATTACAGGTATCTCTCCTGCAGCTGCTTTTCTCTGACCGCGGCAAAGTTCAAAAAAGGCTTTGGTAAAAAGCCTGTCGGCAATCTCTTCGCCGCAGGCAAGCGTTCTGAGCGAATCCTCTTCCACCGGCTTTATTCCCGAACCGGGCAGTATGTCGTGAAACTGACAGAACGCAAGAGCTTTTTTCGCCTTCTGAAGCTCCTGTCCGCAGAATTCTGTGCCGGTACACCAATCAGCATAAGCCATTATCTTCTCTGCTGCAGCGATTTTATTCTCCAGACGGCGGTTCGCCTGTTTGATTCTGACCATCGATGTGTAGCAACCGACCATTGACGGAATAAGTGAGGTTCTGCGCACCTTAAGTGCGTCAGCATCAAGCTCGCTGAAATAGTTTTCCGGTGTAGAGTGAATGATTTCTGTGTCGGAATTTCTGATGTACTCCTGAATATTATCCAGATCGATTTTCGAGGGACCTCCGCCGTGATTGCCTATTCCCCACAGGCACAGACCTGTTTCGTTGGTGCATTCAGCAATACACCGGGCAATTTTATGCACAGCGTTCCCCTTAAGGGTATTGTATCCTCCATAGATACCGTGCGCGAGCACCTGACTTCCGTCATAGCCTTCCCATATAAAATCGCCGCTGATGTTTTGCGGACGCATAAAGACATAGCTGTCATAGCCTGTCAGCTTAAGAAGCTGAACTAATCCACGCGAATGTCCGAATGGATCAAAATTAATAGCTGTAGTCGGCGTTACATTGAACTTTTCTCTGAAATACTCTCTGCCGAGCTCAATCTGTGACAACAGACTTTCACCGGACGTCATAACACAGTCAGGCTGCAGATACCAGCCGCCCATAATGTGCCATCTGCCGCTTGCAACCAGTTTTTTTATCCGCTCGAACAGCTCAGGCTCATATTCTTCCACCCACTCGTAAAGCAGCGCTTCATTGTGGTTGAATACAAATCCGTCATAATCCTCACAGAAAGATGCCGCTACACTGAAAGTGGAAATCGCCTCAGCAAGACCTTCGTTCCACCTCCACAACCACGCAGGATCAAGATGCGCATTGCAAAGCAAATGCAGTTTTTTCATATCTGAAAACAACACCTTTTTGAGTAATATTTTTCTAAAATTATATCTGACAATAGAAACTTTCAAGAGCTTGGCACCGAATCATTCAGCACATCTTATTTACCGTCTATTCCATATCCGGAGCCTGACCGTCATGTGCTTTCCACATACATTCTGTCAGCTGCATATCGGTAAATACCGCTCTGAACGACGAATTTTCGGGGCTGCAGGCATAAATTCCAAATTGGATCTTATCCGCCGCCTCCCACACATGGCATACTCTCATCTGAGTAAAATCCTTACCGTCTGCCGAACACTCCACGCAGTAGTCGTCCTCTCTGCGGCTGAATCTGTACCACATCGTCCTGACATCAGCCGGGATTGCTGTTGTTGCCCAGTCAGAATAGCCGTGATTTGTGACGACGCTGCCAAGATGCTGATATTCTTCGTTTTCGTACTCCACCGAAGCTTTCAGCCAGTTTTCACTGTCGAGATACATAACTATTCCGCACTGATCAAATCTGTGACAGCTTTCAGTGAAATCCGTCCTGACAATAAAAGAGAAAAACTTCTCATCTGTTTCCATCTGAAGAACCGGTGCATTGTCATTTCTGAAGTGATAGTAGGTTCGCTGCCACAGGTCGGTGTTCGGCTCGGTTGTAATTTCAATTCTTTCCTCTGAAATAAGGTGTACGGCAGGTTCTCTCGTCCACTCAAGTCTGTTTATTTCGAATTTCATCATTACTTTCCTCCAATATATCTGGTTGAAGGTATTATATCATGTTTACCGCTCAAAAGAAACCGGGCTGCTGTAAATATAAATCCATCAGAATGATTACAGCATGATAATCAAAAACAGGGACAACACAGACGGTATCTGTATTATCCCTGTTTTTATATGTACGCCACTTACCGCTTAAGCGCTGTACTTTTCAGCGAACTCTGCCACCGGCATAGGTTTTGCAAAGAAATATCCCTGAATCAGGTCGCATTCCTGCTCTGTCAGGAATTCCACCTGTTCCTTGCTTTCAATGCCCTCTGCAACAATTTTCATATTAAGCTTCTTAGCCAGATCAATAACTTCAGATACAATCAGCAAACCTCTCTCTTCCGCATCTGCACCGCGGAAGAAATTTGCATCGATTTTCAGAACATCGATCTGCAGCTCTTTCAGAGAATTCAGCGAGGAATATCCAGCACCGAAGTCATCCATGGACACCTGAAATCCTGCTGCTCTCAGCTTCTGTACAGTGCTTATCAACACCTTCCTGTCATCAAAGAAAGCGCTTTCTGTAAGTTCAAGTTCGATTACATCGTGCGGCACCTTGTACTTATCTACAATAGCGCAGATATGCTCTGCCAGATCTTCACGGGTAAAATGCGCTCTGGATACATTGACAGATATCGGCACCAGCCGGCGTCCCTCTGCAAGCCACTCAGCCTGAACCTTTGCAATTTCCTCCAGCATATAATCGTCCAGCTTCAATATGAAGCCGTTCTTTTCAAAAATCGGGATAAAGCGGTTCGGCGGAATAAAGCCTTCCGTAGGATGAATCCAGCGGACCAGTGCCTCTGCGCCGCCCAGAGCCTCTCCCGGAGTGCTGATTTTGGGCTGCAGATATACCTGAAATTCTCTGTTTTTCAGCGCACGGTCCATATCATCTTCAACCCTGCGCTCCCACAGTTTCTGATTATTCATTTCCACATCAAAGAATGCCGTTCTGTTCTCTGCTTCTTCGCCCAGCATTTCACAGGCAATCATCGCATTATTATGCAATTGCTCCACGTCTTTATCGCCCGGCTGAACAAGATATACACCAGCGCTGAAATATGCTTTCATTTCCGGCAAAACTGCATTCAGCGCGGTTTCCATTTTCTGAATCCGTTCTTCCAGCTGAGCTTTGTCCGTGTATACCAGCAGCATACCGAATTCCGCATTCTCCTGATGAGCTATTACTTCGTTGTGTCTGATTTCCTTCTTCAGCACATTATAAAAATCCTCGATGATTTCCTGTCCTTTATTCACACCGAAGCAGGTACAGAAGCTGCGGTATTTGCGCATCTCCATATGAACCACTGCATACCTGCGATGTGCTACGTAATTTTTCCTGAGCAGATTTGTTCCCTTTCTGATAAACGACAGCCAGTTATCTCCGCCGGTTACCATGTCGGTATACATTATCTTTGTGTTTTTACGCGCTCTGGATACCATGCCGATAACTGAACACAGATAATATATTGCAAAAACACCGATCAGAAGTCCGCAAATAACGATGCAGATTACTGTCATCAGGAAATCCTGAGTATATACCGGCACATTATTAAGAACCAGAACCTTCAGTTCATTTACCGGAATGACAAGCCAGAGTTTCAGCTGCGCCATGGGCGCTGACGAATTCATATCTGTTGCTGAAACGGTTTGCTCCAGAAACGAATCCTTAAAAACAACCTCACCGTCATCAATTGTAAATACCTGTTCCTCATTCTCTGCAATGATCACTTTGATCTCTTCATCTGTTATTCCCGGCATTAACTCCATTTCAATAGATTCATCAATTACCGGATACTCACCATTACTTGACCATACCGGTTCATCAGCATCATTGATTACTGCTACTGCATCGATTTCCTCAAGTACGTCGATATGAGATAATACGGTATTTTCAATCTGATTTTTCGTTTCAGAATCATAATTTTCAAAAAGCCCGGCAACACGTACAGAGGTTCTGCTGCTGTCAGTCAGTTTTCTCTGCACTATATCTGCACCTGACGCCGCTATTGCAGCAATCATAACAACACAGAACAATAGCAGCATTATTATAAGACCTGTCACAGACGGCCAGATACGGTTTTTATTTAGTTTTTTAATTCTTTGCTCTTTTTTTGATTTAGCCATAAACTCTTGTCTCTCCTCTTTCATCAACAAAATTACATGATTGATAATTACCATTTTACAAACATTGCTGAATGCATTACAGCAATTGAACATACAATCTGATTCTGCCATAAGCATAGCTTTGTTTTTATTTTAACACACTGAACACAAAATAGAAAGTCCTGTCATACCAAATTGCTGTTTTTAAGCATTTTTCTTGACAATTCATATTTATTGCGGTATATTGAATTTATATTCAATGAATCCACATTCAACGAGGTGTGCTATGCCAACAAGAGACGAGCAGAAAGAACAGCGAAGGCAGCTTATTATCTTCAAGGCACTTGAGCTGTTCGCAAAAAAAGGTTACTCAGACACCAAAATCGGAGATATTGCCAAAGCAGCGGACATGAGCGTAGGACTTATGTTCCACTATTTTGAATCAAAGGAACAGCTTTATGAGGAGCTTGTGCGCATGGGTGCAGAGGGAACGAATTACCCGATGGAGATGAATTTCAGCAACCCTCTCGACTATTTCACCGGCTTTCTTAAGGCTATGTTCAGCTACGCAATGGAGCAGCCGTGGGTCTTCTATATGTTTGTACTGATGGCTCAGGCAAGACGAAGCGACAGCATTCCTGCTCACATAAAAGAACTTGCAATGAGAGTGAATCAGATAGAACAATCGGCAGAGATAATCGCTGCAGGTCAGCAGTACGGTTACTTTCGTGCCGGTGACCCCTATGCCCTCTCTTTTGCCTTCTGGAGCAGTGTACAGGGTGTTATGGAACAGATAGCTGTCACACCTGAAATGCTGTCCGGTGAAAAAAAGCTCCCTGAAGCAGAATGGATAATCGACATATTACGAGGTGCGAAATGAAAAAGGTTATAATTATTGGCGGCGGTATTTCAGGACTTACCGCAGGAATCTACGCTCAGCAGAACGGTTTTGATACCGAGATCTACGAAAAGAACGCCATGATGGGCGGAGAATGCACCGGCTGGAACCGACAGGGTTATCACATTGACAACTGCATTCACTGGCTGACCGGCTGCCGCCCCACTGACGATCTTAACAGGATATGGAAAAATACAGGCGCACTTACGGACGATACCGAGCTTTACTATGAGCCGTATTTCTATAAACTGGAGATGGATGGCAAGCAGCTTCATTTCTGGCGCGATCTTGAAAAAGCACGTGCAGAATTTCTTGCTCTTGCGCCTGAGGACAGGGCAGAGCTCAACAAATTCTTCGACAATGTCAGAAATTCTGAGAGCGTACGTGTCCCCTGCGAAAAATCCCTGGCGGAAATGAATATGTTTGAGTTCATGCGTTTCGGAATGTCCATGGCTGCCGCAGGAAAGATGATGAACGAATACGGTAAGGACAGTATTGCAGACCTTGCCGACCGTTTCAGCAATCCTGTAGTCAAAGCAATGATGTCCCAGTACCTTGACAAAAGCTACAAGGCAATTACGCTCATTACATCTTATGGTTTCTACACAGGCAATACAGGCGCACTGCCTGTGGGCGGCTCGGTTCGCATGGTAAACCGCATTGTCGAGCGCTACAAGAGTCTCGGCGGTGTTGTCCACACAAGCATGACCGCACAGAGCATTGATATACAAAACGGCAGGGCCGTTTCTGTAACCTTTTCCGACGGTACTGTTGTACCCTGCGACTATGTTATCTGCGCGGCTGACCCGTCGGTCACCTTCGGCAAGCTGCTCGACAGAAAGTATATGGACAAGGCAATGCGCCGTATGTATGACAACCCGGCTGACTATCAGGTCACCTCGGGCTTCAATGTATCATTCGGCATCAAGGGAGATGCCGAATGCGGCATAGAAGGCTCGGTCATCTTCCCCTGCGAGCCTGTCCGCATAGGCACACAGGACAAAACCTTTATGGGCATTCGTATGTACGATTATGACAGCGAGCTCTTCCCCGCCGACCACCGTGTCATTCAGTGCAACACCCTCCAGAATGAGAAGGATTACAACTTCTGGCAGGAACTCTGCAAAGACCGCGTAAAATACAACGCTGAAAAGCAACGTATTGCAGATGAAACTCAGGCTCGCATCATTGCGCAGTACCCGCAGCTTGAAGGCAGGCTGATACAGCTTTGCACTTATTCACCCGTAACCTTCTCCAAATGGTGCGGCGCGTATAAGGGCGCATACATGAGTTTCTTTGAACGTGCCAGAGTAAAGAGCCTGACCGCAAAGAATACCATCAGGAAACTGAACAACGTATTCATATGCAGCCAGTGGGTTACCACAAACGGAGGTCTGCCCACTGCCGCTGCCAGCGGTAAGTTTGCTGCAGACGCACTTGTACGTCAGGACGGTAAATAAAGCTGTCATCCTGACAATCCACTTACGCTCCATTACAACAGCACGATATATCGGGACATATACAGATATCAAACGATAAGACTACGGAATAATGCTCAATGCATTCTAAATACTGCCCGCTGTACAAAGAAGCTGATTGACAATAAATCCGATTTGATATATCAGGAGGAATTTGAATCCATGAAAAGATTTTTAGTTCTACTTGCAGCACTTATGCTGTGTTCAGGACTGGCTGCCTGCGAAAGCAATCAGAATGTCGTAGAATCGGTTATTTCGCAGAGCGACGAGATTACAGCACAAAACGATGAACCTGTTGCGCAAAGCACCGTAAAGCAGGTAACATTAAGCGGCCGTGCGGATGATACCTTTATTGCCGGAGAGCACTGCTATGCTGAAGGCGAAAAGATTTTTCTCTATTTTGAAAAGGGCGTTACTGTCAGAGGCGACATGCTCGAACTGACCGAGAGAATAATGGATGAATTGTCAGCCTATACCGGGTTGGGTTTTGAAAAAAACTGCATTTATAACGCGGATGAGGTTTTTCTTGGGAAACATGTACCGAAATCCGATTTTAACGAGGTGAACACCGGAGATCAGAAAATTGATGTGCTTATTATGCACAACCCGGACAAATACGCAGTGCAGCAGGCTTATCCAAACGGCGTAGTTCTTGATATGTACGATTATGATTTTGATGAAACCGGCTGGCAAAACATATATCATGAGCTGGCGCATGTTATCCACCTTCGCAACGGTGCAAATCTCGGCTATACCATGACCGAAGGATACGCGGAATATACGTCATATATGACCATGAAGCAGCAGAAGCTTCCGGTGTGGAGTACCATTCAGTACTTTACCCCTGTACAGTTTGATGACAGTATCATCGATGATGGTGAGAACGGATTTATGTGCAGCTTCGATCCCAAAATTTACAGCTATCATTACGGTTTTCGTTTTATCACATTCCTTAGTGAAACCTATGGCAGTGATATATTTTTCAAAATAACCGGTGAAGCAGAAAATCGATACTACCGCAGCATTCATGACATCGAAGAGTACGATTTGCCCACAGCATTCGGTAAAAGCAACGCACAGCTTGCCGATATAATAAAATCACAGACCGACGATGATGTATTTGAGAAATTCGTAAGCTGGAACAAAACACAATGGGATCAAAAATATCAGGAGTATAAGGATTATATGAACTCTATCGGTCAGGTCATTGACTGGTAAGAATGCAGAACTGACGCTGCACAAACAGCATAGGAAATAATCAATGAATGAAAACGAAAAACATTCAAAACCGAACACCCAAAACTGTGCCGGGTTCTCAGCTCTGTCGGTATTGTATTGTTTTTCCTTGTGAGTCTCTGGCTTGCAATTCCAATGCTTCAAAAAATATAGAAAGTATTTACAAATCGCTCTGTATATGATATGGTTTTGATGAGCAAAAAAATGAGTTGTACTCAAAGGAAAAATTTACAGAAAGTGAAGGTACTAATTATGAAAAAGATCGTACTGTTTTTAATGCTGGCAGTCGTTATTCTCACTGCTGTTTTTGCCGCAGGTTGTGTGAATGGCGCACCTGATGCAAATCAGGAGAACACCGCACCAGAACAGAATAACACTCTGAGCATCGAAGAGATAGACGCATACCTTGCGTCCGTCAAAGCTCAGTCCGATGCCATCAACACATCTTTCGAGAATGATCCCCTGACACAGACCGAGCTGAATATGAAGGCTATGGAACAGTCCGAGCTCTGGGACGGTGCTATGAATTATCTGCTTGACGAGCTTAAGAATCGCCTGTCCGAGGAAGAATATTCAAAGCTTGAGGGCGATCAGCTTGCATGGATCGCAGAAAGAGACAAGGCAACAGCCGAAGCAGGTGCCGGTTTCGAGGGTGGTTCCCTTTACTCTTTTATCGTTGGCACAGAGTCCGCAAGTCTTACAGAGGAACGTGTCAACGAGCTTTATGAAATGCTCCAGTAAATAATTAATAATTGAGCTCAAATTAATTACGCCGGCAGATTTTTATCTGTCGGCGTTTTCATATTGTTATCAAAACTCGTTTACCAGTTAAAATCGTAAAGAACAGTGAAGTTGTAAATGGAATTTCGAGATGCTGCACTATTGATGAGATAGCAGAAAACGGTTTTAATCTCACTCCAGCGAAATATGTAAGTGATATTAACAAATATCACCTCTTTTCTTTGAGTCGTAATTTCATTCTTGCAGCTAATTTAATCCCCTGCACTCCGCCACAAATCTATTTTGATTATAACTCCAGCTCCACATCGTATCAATGTCAAGTTTTAGAATGATTTGACCTATGTTTTTAAATTGGTGAAAAATTGGGTAAGGCGCAGTAATTTGCCAGAAAATAAAGAAAAACCGCACGGTCACCATCAGAAAATGGCTTAACCATGCGGTTTTCTTGGTGCGGGTGTTCATAACGTAACTAAATAAAAAATGTTGATACATCGGCAGTAATACACATATTCCTCGTTCGCACATTTGATGATTAGCCAATCAAAAGATAAAATATTAGTGAAAACGAGGAGACTTGATTATGAAACACTTCATAGAACAATTCTATTACGGAAATATCGAGCCGCAGGAACGCAGCACAAGGATGAATGATACGGTGCAAAAGAAGCTGGAAACCATGGTGAACAGTGAGGAGATTCCCTCTAAAACACTGACCGAGGAATTGAAGAAGCTGTTCCTTACCTATGCTGACGCATGGCACGAGGTCAACAGCGAATCCAATCTTGACAGCTTTATTATGGGATTCCGACTCGGCGCAGCGTTCACCCATGACACATTCGTCAGCACAGATGCACCGTTCACGGGTTACTCGGAGGATTGATGACTATGGAAAAGAAATACATTCTTAAGGTTGATGATTTCGAGCACAGAGTCCTTGTGAATGCTCTTAATTCTATGCGTAATAAGCTCATACAAGAAGGTCAATATAATGATGCTCTCGACAGGCTGATTCTGAAGGTTATCGATACACCCGTTAAGAAGCGTTTCGGACGCAGATAGGAGGTTAACTATGGAGAAATACATAACCGACGAACGCACCGGTTTACGCTATGAGCTCATTGGCGACATCTACTACATTGCAGGTGATGACGAACCGGAAGAGGAATACGAGCCAATCGTCATCTGGGGACAGCGGCACTTGCGGTACATACGGGAGCACAGGCGCAACCTGTATCACGAACTGCTGATAACCGGCAAGCTCAATGGCTACCTCATCGACATCGACCGTGAGGCGGAGGATATGCTTCTTCGGCTGGTAGATAATATGGCGGAGAGCGAGGGTATCACCGAACAGCTTAAAGCGGACAATCAGATGGAGTGGGTACGGAGGATGAATAACATTCGAAGTAGAGCCATCGAAATCGTAAATGACACTTTAATTTACAACTAACAATGGTGACAGGGGGAACATTTTCTCCCTGTCACCATTTCACTTAACATACATTGACATTAAACTACATCTGTAGTAAACTTATATAAATTACATTTGTAGTTAAGAGGTGCATATTGTGTCTTTGAAGAAACTGCCTGATGCAGAATTTGAAATAATGCGTTCTATCTGGCATATGACCGAGCCCGTTACTTCCCCTATGCTCACCAAGCAGCTCAAAACGACGCTGCCGGATAAGGACTGGAAACCGCAGACGGTGCTTACTATGCTCGTGCGTCTTGAAAGCAAAGGTTTTCTGCGGTCCGAAAAACTCGGCAAGGAACGCAACTATTATACAGTAATCAGCGAGAGCGACTATCTGAAAATCGAACACGACAGCTTTATGAAGCGGTTTTCCGGCAGTTCATTCAGCGGTCTGGTCAAGGCTTTATATGACGGTGACAGCATTTCCGATGAAGAAATTTACGAGCTGAAGGAATGGCTCGATAGCATAAAGTAGCCTATGGAAAGATTTATTATAGGTCTCGGTATCTGCTCTGCAGTAATGAGCCTGATATCGATTGGCTATATTCTGCTCTCGCATCTGCTTAAAGGCGTATGGTCAGCAAGGATTCGATACTATCTGTGGCTGGCAATTCTGGTTGGATTCCTTACCCCGTTTAAGCCCAGTCTTGGTTCACCTGTGTATCAGGTGGAACTGGATGCTCCGATAAAAGCCGAACCGAGTCAGCCATGGAATAACCTTTGGTCTTACCTTACTGCTGTCTGGATTCTTGGAATGGTCTCATTGACTGTGTTTTACTTCATCAGGCATTATCAGTTTAGAAAATACCTTCACCGTGCCTCAGAAAATGCTGATATAGCCGCAATAAATACCGCAAAAAACATAGCAGCCAAAATGGGGGTTCAGCAGGTATCGGTTATTATCCTTCAGGGCATTGCGAGTCCGATGATGACCGGACTGAAAACCCCATTGATTATTCTGCCGGACAAGGAGTATTCAAAAGACGAACTCCGCCTTATTATCATGCATGAATTGTCTCATTTCAAAAGGCTTGACCTTATCTACAAGGCATTTGTGCTATTTTGCAGAGTTTTTCATTGGTTCAATCCTCTGATGCCGCTTATCGTAAAGCACATTGAGCGTGAGTGCGAGCTTGCCTGCGATGAAGTTATAATGAGCGGAGCCTCAAAAAAGGAACGAAAAATATACTGCAGTTCCATAATCTGTGCCGTACAGGCAAAATGCGAAACAAGCAATTTCCCAAAACCTGTGCTTGCAAGTGATTTTGCAAGAGAGAGCAGTTATCTCCGCCACAGACTTGGCATGATTGTTTCATCGGCTCAGAAAAGACCTCTTGGCGTAATTTGCGTAATAATTCTTGTTGCCGTAGTGTTTTCCGGCACAGTGATAGCTGTTACCTATAAGGAGTCATCGGAAATTGACTCGACAGGCGAAGCATCTTCGCAGAAATCACCTTCGATCTCCTTGGTAGGCTCAGATTCAGCAGCTTTGTCTACAAATACAACTAACGAGAGTACATCTATGCAGACAGAAGATACCACTATAACAGCTTCTGCTGCATCAACAACATGCACCACACAGAAATCGACTCACACAACCACGGGAGTCTCTGATGAAACCGGAACAACGACCGGCAATAAACCGGTGAGCACAACAAATACTCCGTCTTCTTCGGCAACAGAGGGCTCCGGTGCAACTTCAACAACCACTTCTCCAGTAACAACAACCATCGCAAGTGACAGCGAAACAACTTCCACGACAACAACCACCGCAGGAAATGTCAGCGATAGTGATGTTACAACAGCACCCCCAACTTCTCAGACCGGTACATCATCTTCACATACAACAACGAACACATCAGGCACTTCCAATTCGAGAACAACGGCAACCACATTTACCACCACGAAGGGACCTGATGAAACAACCACCACAAGCGCTGCCGAATCAACCACTATGACCACTTCTCCGACAACAACACAAAGCCGCAGTACATCAGAGAATGTCGAAACATCGTTTACGACAGCAGCTACAACGACTGCAGGTGTCACAACTGGTATTAAAACAACTGTTGCAGTAGCGGTTACAACGACAGTGCCACGCTATTAGAGAATAAACCGTTTCGCGTCACATCCGAGACCGTGATAGTACTTTATTTCTATCCACCAGAGGCGACAGGGAGATCATTTTCTCTCTGTCGCCATTTCTATGTATTGACACTTAACTACATTTGTAGTAAACTGATGTTAATTACACTTGTAGTTAAGAGGTGCATATTGTGTCTTTGAAGAAACTGCCTGATGCAGAATTTGAAATAATGCGTTCTATCTGGCATATGACCGAGCCTGTTACATCTCCTATGCTCACCGAGCAGCTTAGAACCACTCTGCCGGATAAGGATTGGAAGCCTCAAACGGTACTTACTATGCTTGTTCGTCTTGAGAATAAAGGCTTTTTACATTCAGAAAAATCCGGTAAAGAGAGATTTTATTTTACTGTTATTACTGAAAACGACTATCTGAAAGTCGAGCGTGACAGCTTCAGAAGCAGGTTTTCAGGCAACTCTTTCAGCGGTCTTGTCAAGGCGCTTTACGATGGAGAAAGTATTTCCGATGAAGATATAAGTGAGCTGAAGGAATGGCTCGATAGCATATAAGGTGGCATATGGAAAGACTTGTTATAAGTATAGGCATTTGTTCTATTGTAATGAGTGCCATTTCGTTTCTCTTTATTGGGTTGTCTTACCTATTGAGAGAAACTTGGTCAGCAAAACATCGCTTCTGGCTTTGGCTTTTTATATTGATAGGTTTTCTGACTCCGTTTAAGCCTTCGTTTGGAACACCGCTATACGAGATAGTAACAAATGCCGCTACATCTGCGACGACACAGGAGACAATCCATAATGCAGTACCCCCGCAGATTACAGCAGACAACACTGTAACTCCCGAACCGTCTGCGCAGATACGCATAGTCACTTTATTCCTTGCAATATGGATTTTGGGAATGATGATGCTTACAGTCCGGTATGCATATAAACACTATCAATTCAGGAAATATGCTAAACGTTTCGCAAAACCTTGTGACAAAGAAACTTACACTATCGCACTTGCTGCGGCAAGTGATATGGGAACAAAAAATTTCAAGGTAATCACTCTCCCTGGCATAGCAACGCCAATGATGACCGGATTCCGTTATCCAACGATCATACTGCCGGAAAGCACCTATGGGGTGGCTGAATTGCGACTGATAATCAGGCATGAACTGACCCATTTCAAGCGGTTTGATCTGGTCAGTAAGTGTCTCTGTCTTATTTGCAGGATAGTGCATTGGTTCAATCCATTTATGAAAATCATCACTTCCCATATTGATCAGGTTTGCGAGCTGGCATGTGATGAAGCAGTTATATTGGGCGAAAATCTCGATAACAGAAAACTGTACTGCCAGTCCATACTGTCAACAGTTATGGCACAAAGCAAGACAAAGAGTACCTGTCAGCCGGTTATTGCAAGCGATTTTGGAAATGCAAAGCATGAGCTGAAGCACAGACTTTCAATGATAGTTTCCACAAGGAACAGGAAAAGTCTTGGGGCTGTTTGTATAGCTGTTATTATTGCGGTATTCTTTTCCGGAACGGTTATTGCTGTAACGGATGTGACAAGCAATAGTGATATTTCATTAGCCAGTACATCAGATGAACAACCGTATTCAGAAGACGAAAGTATTTTTACAAGCACTACCACCACAACCGGTTCAGTCGAACACGAATACGAAGGATATTACACTACTTCAACTGTGCGTACGACATCAACATCAGGCACTAATACCCAGACCACAACAGCAACATGGACTGCAATTACTACTGTTACTACTGTTGCACCTTATACCACTTCCGCACCAGATACCATACCTACTGTGATAAACCAAAATCACTCAAATACCACGGCTGCATCAAATACATCCAGCCCAGCAGAAACAACAACGACAACGGCAACGGTATATACACCTTAAACAATCGCAATAACTAAAGGCGGCAAACTGCCGCCTTTAACTCAACCCACATTAACTACAAAAGTAGTTAATCAAAAAGGAATGATGAGTATATGAATATATCGGAAAAGTACAAGCAAATATTGCACGAATTTATACGCTACATCATAGTTGGCGGATTATCGTTTCTTGTTGACCTCGGAATGATAGTGCTGTTTCGTGAGTTTGTTTTCAGAAGTACATCGGAAGCGGTGCTCGCAGTATGTACAGCAATAGGCTTTGTTTGCGGCCTTGCGGCAAATTATCTGCTGTCAATGGTGTTTGTATTCACAACCGAAACACAGCAGAAAAAGACACGAACAGTGAAAGCTGCTGTCATCTATGCGGCAGTGGGTATAATTGGCTTTCTTCTAACCGAGCTTGGTATGTACATAGGCGTTCTGATCGCCGGAAGTGGAGGCTTCTGGTATGTGCTTGTCAGATGCATTGTAGCAGGTGTTGTTCTTGTATGGAACTACGTCGGAAGAAAAATCTTTGTTTACAAAGGCGAATAACGCAGGAAAGGAATCAGCAGATGAAAAAGACAGCTATTATTATCGGTGCAGGACCGGCAGGACTTACAGCCGCATATTATCTTCTTAAAAAGACCGACATAAAGCCGATAATTCTCGAAGAAACCGATTTTATCGGAGGTATTTCCCGAACCGCCGAGTATAAAGGAAACCGCATAGACATTGGCGGTCACAGATTCTTTTCCAAGAGCGATGAGGTCAATAATCTGTGGATGCAGATACTGCCGCTGCAAGGAGCTCCGTCACTCGATGATAAGATTCTTGGAACAGAAAAGCCGTTGTCAAAGGGCGGCCCTGATCCACAGCAGACAGATAGAGTGATGCTTGTCAGAAACAGAGTGTCCCGAATATTCTTCCTTCGTAAGTTCTTCGACTACCCCATAAGTCTGAAATGGGAAACCTTTAAGAATATGGGATTTGCCAAGACCTGCAAGTCAGCTTTCGGATATATAAAATCCTGCCTGTTCAAGAAGAAAGAGGATTCGCTGGAGAATTTTTATATTAACCGATTCGGACAGCCTTTATATGAGATGTTCTTTAAGGAGTACACCACCAAGCTCTGGGGCATAAGTCCGTCAGAAATATCCGCAGATTGGGGCGCACAGCGTGTAAAGGGCGTTTCCGTTATGAGCGTTATATGGAACGCCCTGACCAAGCCGTTTCGTTCAAAAGAAGCTGCGGAAACATCACTCATTGAGCAGTATTTTTATCCCAAACTTGGGCCGGGGCAGCTATGGAAAGCTCTTGCGGATGAAATTCGCTCCCTTGGCGGAGAAATAATCCTTGGCAGCAAGGTTGACAAGGTCACCGTTGAAAATGGGAATATTGCAAATATTTCGGTCGGTGACAATATCTATACCGGAGGCTATTTCTTCTCCACCATGCCGATTAAGGACCTCATATCTGCTATGGGCGATGCGCCTGCCGAAGAAGTCAGAAAGGTCGCCGAGGGACTTCCTTATCGCGATTTTATGACGGTCGGACTTCTCTGCGATAAGCTGAAGCTAAAAAACGACACGAATCGAAAAACACTATCGAACATTGTTCCCGACTGCTGGATATATGTTCAGGAGCCTGACGCTGTTGTCGGAAGAATACAGGTGTTCAACAACTGGTCGCCGTACATGGTTGCCGACCCCAAGAATACAGTTTGGATAGGACTTGAATACTTCTGCGCCGAGGGCGACAAGTATTGGAGTATGAGCGACGACGAGTTCATTAAATTCGCTATTGATGAGCTTGTGCAGCTGGATATTATCGAACGAGATGCAGTAAAAGATTCTCTGCGCATTAAGGTCAAAAAGGCGTATCCTGCATACTTCGATACATATTCGCAGTTTGACACCGTAAAGGATTATCTGAACAGCATAGATAATCTGTGGTGCCTTGGCCGCAACGGTCAGCACAGATACAACAATATGGATCATTCCATGCTGACGGCGATAGAGGCGGTCAATGCTATTGCCAGCGGCAGCAACTCAAAGGATGCAGTCTGGAATGTAAATACCGAAAAGGATTATCACGAGAGTAAAACGGCGAAGCACAAAGAGGAATCATCGCCAATTTCAGGAAAGTATTATTGGAGCAGAGTTGGCGCGTTTTTTCTGATTCTTATGGCGATTATATCTGTTGGATACTTTATCATCTTTCCATCAAGAGGAACATATACCTCCGATTGTTTTGATTCGCTGCTGTGGGCAAATGCCTCGTTTGAATCGGGCGAGGTCTTTTCCGAGAATTATTCCTATGCAGCGTTACTTCCCTTTGGTGCACAGCTGTGGATGATTCCGCTGATCGCTATATTTGGCATGACTATGAAAACGCAGATAATCAGTATGGTCATATTTATGCTGATCTTTGTGGCATCTGTTCTTTTCCTTTGCCGCTCACTTAAATGGAGTACATCGTGGTGTGCCGTGGCTCTGTTTTCTGTAATGCTGATGCTTTCATCCAGTCGTTATCTTTTGGAACTGATGTGGTGTCATGTCATTTATTACAGCATAGGTCTGACCCTGTTGTTTTGGTGCCTTGGTCTTGCGGTAAGGCTCAGCGAATGCGGTTGGGACAAAATGAAGCAGTCGCCTTTGAAGATTTCGCTTTGGTCGTTGACTCTGTCACTCCTTTCAATAGGCGCGGCCACGGACGGATTTCAGATTATCGCGCTGTCACTTATCCCTGTGCTTGGTGCAGTCGTAATAAGTATGATGCTTGACGACACCAAACTGCTTTCAAAAGATAATTCAGGGGCATATATTTCAATCGTAGTAACTGTTATCAGCGCTGTTGCGGGATTATTAATTCTGAACAAGCTCAAGGGCGATATTGTTGCCGGATATGCAGACGCTTTCTCTGATTATTCCAATATTGAAGAATGGTCCGGAAATGTGCAGAGATTTATGGAGCAATATTTCTCGCTATTAGGTGTTAGCGTTCACGACGATATGCCATTAGCAAGCCTTGACTCTGTAATCAATATCATTCGTTTGTTTACAGGGATTCTTCTGCTGATAATCCCTGTCGTTGGTCTACTCTCATTTGGACGCAAGGGCGATAAATACACCCGTATGGCAGTGTCAGCTCATCTTGTAAACTCGGCAGTTATGATGTTCGTATTTGTCTGCGGAGCAGTGTCATTCGCTAACTGGCGGCTATTACCAATGGTTGGCACCTCGATTATCGCTTCAGTTGCAACAATAAGATGGATTTCTTTGAATTTTAAGCCAAACGTCAAACGCTTTGCAGCTCTTGCTCTGGTCATCATTCTGCTGTGCAGCTATATTCCGGCAACAGAAATGATCTCTATGGACATGCATTATGGCAGAGATAACGCCTTTTATCACCTGGCAGAGGAACTCGAGGAACGCGGTCTTACATACGGTTATGCAACCTTCTGGAACGCATCAACGGTAACAATGGCTTCTGATTCCGCTGTCAAGGTGCGTAGTATTCAGATAGAAAATGACGTTATTGTGCCGTATCAGTATCAGTCTATGGACTACTGGTTCAACGATCAGGAAGATCAGCAGGAATACTTTGTAGCACTTGAATATGACGAGTATTACGAGATAGCCGACACGGGTTATTGGTACTATCTTATGTCAGAAAAATTCGTAGATCAGTTCGACTGTGGAAATTACCGTGTCACCGTCTTTGATTCGAATATTTTTATATACGGCTGATATTTAAAAGGCAGAGCAAAGGATTAACTCCCCTGCTCTGCCTTTTTGCATTATGAATACTGCCACCACGGATTGACGGTAAAAATAATTTATGTTATTTTTTATTTTACAGGAACAATATATACATTTCTCTGTCGTTATTAAATAGAGAGAACTTCTCTCGGAAAGGAGAAATGAAAAATGCCGTTAAAAATCAAACGCAAAAACGGTGAAATCACAGACTTTATCAACTCAGAGTATCTGCCGGCGTACTACTTCACGCCCAAAGAGATACTCGACAAATGCGGCAAGAAGCTGAACAGCATACCGAGGAACATCCGACAGGTTGCACGGAGCTGGGATGCCATTGAAACGGTCGAGAGTGATTTATTCATCCAATGTATCATGGATGCCTACGCATATATGGTTTGGCCATATATGGGTCTCAATGCGCCAAGAGAGGCGTATTCAGGCTATGAGCCATCGTGGAGGTTTGCTCATTGCCCATCATACTGGATAGACGAGATGATTCACGTCAATGCCTTGCCGACGGTAGTTGACCTCTACCGCACAACACCGCCCGATGAAGAGTACGGATACACACCGCTTGAGATAGTAGATATGATCTTCAAGTGGCTGGTGCCGCAGGTGATGAGAAAGAACGGTATGGACGATGTGATTGAGGTCGCGGAGCAATATCGATGTTTTGAGGACTTTGACACCCGCCACAGCAACAGAAAGACTGACTTCTATCGAAAGTGGTATCATACACGCACAGCCCACCCGATAATCTCCCTTGAAGCATGGCAGGAAAGCTATCGAGAGAACAATGACGGTGCCGAGTGGGATATAGCCGACGACACAAGCGACGCAGAACTTGAAGTAACCGCCAAAGTTATGGTCGAGGAGTTTATGAGTACCCTCACCGATAAAGACCGCCGCATACTTGAACTGCGAATGCAAGGAGCAACCCTTGAGGAGATAGCCGAACAGCTTGGCTATGCCAATCACAGCGGTGTTTTCAAGCGAATACGCAAGATTGGTCAGGCTTACGAAAAGTTTGCAGGTGTTGATTACGGCTTCAACGAAAAGAAAATCATCTGATGAGCATCTACTGTGAAAATAGTAGGTGCTTTTTTGTTACGCAAATTCAATAACAGAATGCACTGCCGCTCAAATCACGCACCATTAAGCGGTATTTCAATGTCGCAGATAATTCAGAAATACTGTTGCGTAATAAGTGCTCTTTTTTAAGATTTTACCCATTTATACAATTGGAGGGATATGAGAATATGAAAGCAAATGACCAAAATGCATTCATACGAATGCCTAAATCGGTCATCTACGGCGATAAATACCGCTTCTTGTCAGTCCATGCAAAACTGCAATATACCGATTCAAATAAATAGTTGCTTCAAAAATTCAAGCGGAAAGCCATACTCCTTGCTGACGCGAAGAATTTTTGTTAGTAACTTTTTGAA
>JAZNOP010000075.1:0-16124 GCA_045580875.1 Acutalibacteraceae bacterium | reverse complement strand
ACTCTGTCCTCGACCTGCCACCTTTGACAAAGGTGGACGAAACTTTTAATCTGCCTGCGCTTAATCGCATAAACCAAAATTTATCCTTCATGCGGCAGCGGTGAAAGCCGTTGACATCATGACCTGTTTGACGTACAATATCATCAGGCGGAATATCGCTGTTTTTCGAATTTTTCCCGAAAGGAATGTATAAATTGACAGAAATTCTTTCCAATATAGTACGCGGCAAAAGCGTGCTCATTCTCGGTTTCGGTCGCGAGGGTCGCTCGACCTATAAGATGCTCACCCGTCTCGGCGCACACAGCCGCCTCGGCATTGCAGACATGAACACTCCGGCGGATTTCGACGATCCGGCTGTGGCTATGCACTGCGGCGAGGGCTATTTTGACGTCCTTGATGATTATGACATCGTATTCAAATCTCCCGGCATTGTACTGCCGAAGCACTGGAATGAATACAAAAGCCTTATAACCTCACAGACCGAGGTCTTCATGCAGGCATACAACCGCCAGATAATCGGCATCACCGGCACCAAGGGCAAGAGCACCGTCTCCACCCTGACTCACCATGTGCTCAAGACCAACGGCGTACCAACTCTGCTCGCCGGAAACATCGGTCTGCCCATGTTTGAGATTTACGACAGCGTCACTCCTGAAACTGTCATTGTGCTCGAGCTTTCCTGCCATCAGCTTGAGATCTGCCGCTTCTCGCCTTCAATCGGCGTACTGCTCAACATCTACGAGGAGCATCTCGACCACTACGGCACTCTGGAAAACTACGCAAACGCAAAGCTGAACATATATCTCAATCAGAAGCCGCTCGACGAGCTCTACATCAACGACATGAGCCTCATCGAAGGACGTAAGGACACCCGTTCAAGGGTTGTCATGATTGACCCGGCTATACTTCCGTTTGAGACCCTTGAGGAACTTGGCGGAATCAAGCTCCGCGGCACTCACAACCGCAGCAACTGCGCCTTTGTTTACACCATCTGCCGCAATTTCGGCATATCGGTTGAGGCTTTCGTTGAATCCCTGCGCTCTTACGAGCCGCTTCATCACCGCCTTGAGTTCATCGGACAGAAAAACGGCGTTGATTATTACGATGATTCCATCGCCACTGCTGTCGAATCATGCATAAACGCAATGGAGAGCATAGGCAATGCTTCCACAATTCTCATCGGCGGCATGGACAGAGGAATTGACTATACCAAGCTTGTCGAATATCTGCCAGGCTGCAGACTTCAGAACATTGTCTTCATGTATGCCTCCGGAAAGAGAATTCACGACCAGCTCATGGAGTATTCCGGTGGGAAAATGGAGCAGAATATTTATCTTGTTGATGACCTTTCTGCAGCAGTTGAAACCGCACAGCGCATTACTCCGGAGGGTGGTGCCTGCATTCTTTCCCCTGCGGCAGCAAGCTACGACCACTTCAAGAATTTCGAAGAGCGCGGCGATGTTTACAAGGCGCTCGTTTTCGGTGAATAATCAATCATAGAATCACAGGAGGATAACTGCCATGAGCTTTGACAGAGCTAAAGTTACCGCAGATATGATCGAATGGATACGCGGCTGGTTTGAGCAGAACGGACCTGGCTGCAACGCAATAATCGGCATTTCGGGCGGCAAGGACTCAACCGTTGCCGCTTATGCCTGCGCCGCCGCACTCGGCAGGGACAGGGTCATCGGCGTTTCCATGCCCAACGGCGTTCAGCCGGACATCGACGATGCCAAGGCTGTTGCCGAGCATCTTGGAATAAAGCTGATAACCGTCAACATCAAGGACTGCTATGACGGACTTGTCTCGGCACTTGAGGCCGCCGGCGAAACTCCGCTTTCCAATCAGGCACGTGTCAACCTGCCGCCGAGACTGAGAATGTCCACCCTCTATGCTGTATCGCAGAACAACAACGGCAGAGTTGTCAACACCTGCAACCTCTCCGAGGACTGGGTCGGCTATTCCACACGCTACGGCGATTCTGCCGGCGATTTCTCCCCTCTTGCAGGACTTACCGTTGCTGAGGTCATCGAAGTAGGACTTGAGCTCGGCGCACCGGAATATCTGGTCAAGAAGGTGCCGAGCGACGGACTCTGCGGCAAGACCGACGAAGACAACCTCGGATTTACCTACGCCGTGCTGGACAAGTACATTCGCACCGGTGTATGCGAAGACGAGGAAGTAAAGGCACGAATCGACCGTCTCAACCGCATCAACAAGTTCAAGCTGGAGCTCATGCCGACCTTCAGACCGGAGATATAAAACAGCCATGATATTCATTGGAATAAGCCGGATATTTTCTACGCTCAATGATGCACAGTACGAATCTATCGGTGCATTCTGGGACGAGCTTTCCGCTGAATACGGCAGGAATAATCTTCGCGGTCTTGGCTTCAACTGGACCGACAGCTCGATAGAATATATCATCGGATTGAAGAATGGAATTATCGAAAACGCAAACGCAGAAATAGAACTGCCTGATGACGGCTGGACTGTTGTGTGCGGCCGAACTGTGGATCTATCAAAAATCTATGATGCAATTTATTCCGACGGCACACTTTTATATGAAATTGAAATGTTTGATGACAACGGCAGCTGTCGGATAATGTATCGCCGTTAGCATAACAGAAAAATGCCCCGAAAGGCTCGGCAAAATGCCCGACCGCCTTTCGGGGCTGTTTTATTGTACGGCAACACAGTATAAAGGTGCGTAAGTCAATGAGATAAACATGAAAGGTGAATTAGTCTTCTGACAGATGAATTTTGATCTGGCATTCGCAAAAACTATTATTCTACAATGCTTTCGCATGATTTTTCATGCAATATTCTGCGACTTCCTTTCCATACCACCCTTCACCTTCAGAAATCCGGGGATATAGCTTTTTTAGCTCATCCATTTCATCGTCCGAAAGTTCTGCTATATCATTAATAGATCTGGACGTTTCTACAACTACATATTTGTGGTCAAAATCCGCTCTTTTAAATACACCTATTATCCTTATCTCTACTTCATCGCCCAACTCATATTCTGCATTCGTCATTAAAATACAATCCCAATGCGGAAAAGGTGGATATCCAGACTCTTTTATCCATCCGTAAGGCTTTGTAAAATTTCTTACATATTGTAATGATTTGTATTCGCTTTCTATAAACCCGCCTGTTTCATGATTGTACTCCATGCGCATCGGGTGTTTGTAAGTTTGTTCAATTACCATATGTAACATTTTATATTCACCTTCAATTCTTTTCATTTCTTCAATCTATTCAAGTTTATCAAACTGATTATATCTTAAGCCCATACGTTTTTCAACGGTTCAGTAGCTGCCGCTATCCGGCATAACTGAAAAAGGTCACATCTGTCCGGAAGACAAATGTGACCTTGAGTTTCAGCAGACTTACGCGATTACTCCGCGCTCTTGGTTGCGATGACATCTATTCCGCTGCCGCAGACATCTGCGATGACCACGTCGCCCGCCCTGACAGGGGCTTTGATTTCGGTCTTTGCAAGAATCTCAACGCACTCGGCAACACTGCTCTTCGGGATTGCCTGCGCAGTCTTTACGCTCAGCGGCTCGTTTCTGCCCTCGATGCGCACAAGACCTGTGACCATGCGCACAGGTGCGGTACATTCGGCTTTTGCATAAACCTCACCGCGCGGGCAGGTATTGCCGGAAACCCCGGTAACTGCACCGTCGACCAGAGTCACCGTCAGATGACAGCCGATAGGGCAGCTTATACATGTAAGTTCTCTTTGCTCATTCATATCAAAGTCGGTCCGGATCAATCGGACCTTCCTCCTTGCGATATAGTTAATCATGTGTGCAAACAGGCTTTTTCGCCCAATTCACACTACAGATAGTTGTATTGCATACAGATTATTACCATTCGTTTCGTGTTTATGCCTCTTCAATCGAGAATTCCACTCCACCGGAGATCTTTGCAAGCTTATCCGGAGTGAGCTTGATGGTGACCATTTCGCCAGGTGTGAGCACCGGCTTGCGTGAGCGGCTTATCTCCTCGCCGTTCGATGTTACGACCACAGCAGCCTTCTTGTATACTCTGTCGGGGCGGAACATTACGCTGACATCAGCGTCCATTGCAGCCGAATTGAGCCTCTGCGGAACTATGCCGCGCACACCCTTTCCGGCGGTAACGGTGATACTCTCGCCGCTTTTGTGCTCTCCGGCAAGGTATGCAGCAGCGGTTCTGCCTGCTCTTGCACTCTCCTCCGATACATTATCAACAAGGTCGTGAACGTGCAGGACATTGCCGCAGGCAAAAATTCCGTCAACTGTGGTGGCAAGATCCTGATCGACGAAAGCACCGGAGGTTGCCGGATCGATACTGACCTTTGCTGCACGGCTAAGCTCATTTTCAGGAAGAAGTCCGACCGAGAGAAGCAGGGTATCGCACTCGATGGTCTGCTCTGTGCCGGGTATCGGCTTTCTGTCCTCGCCAACTTCAGCAACAACAACTGCCTCAAGGCGCTTTTTGCCGATGATATCGATGACTGTGTGCGACAGCATCAGCGGAATATCATAATCATCAAGACACTGGACGATATTTCTTGTCAGACCGCTCGAATATGGCATAAGTTCAACACAGGCAAGTACCTTTGCACCCTGGAAGGTCATGCGGCGAGCCATGATGAGACCGATATCGCCCGAGCCGAGAATGACAACACGCTTGCCGGGCATCTGTCCCTCGAGATTGACAAAGCGCTGGGCTGTACCGGCGGTGTATATGCCTGCCGGACGGCTGCCGGGAATACCGATGGCTCCTCTGGGACGCTCGCGGCAGCCCATAGCAAGGATTATCGCGCCTGCCTGTATCTGCTGGAGACCGTGCACCTGACTGACAGCGGTAATAATTTTATCATCGGTGATATCAAGCACCATTGTGTTGAGCTGAATCTCGATATTGCGCTCATTGACGAAATCAACGTATCTCTGAGCATATTCCGGACCGGTCAGCTCCTCGCCGAAGCGATGCAGACCAAAGCCGTTATGTATGCACTGGTTGAGAATGCCGCCTGCACGGCAGTCACGCTCGAGAACAAGTATATCACGGCAGCCTGCGTCATAAGCTGCCTGCGCTGCGGCAAGACCTGCAGGTCCGCCGCCGATTATGCAAAGCTGTTTGGTAATCATTTGCTCTCCTCCCCTATACGTCCGATGAGAAGCTCTGAGCCTGCACCGTTCTTGGTTATCTCTTCAGGCGAAAGTCCAAGCTCATCGCAAAGGATATCGACTACTACAGGCATACAGAAGCCGCCCTGACATCTGCCCATGCCGGAGCGTGTGCGGTGCTTTACGCCGTCAACGGTTCTTGCTCCGACCGGACGTCTGATGCTGTCGCGGATTTCAGCCTCGGTGACCGTCTCACAGCGGCATACGATACGACCGTAGCCCTTGTCAGCTGCGATAGCCTCGGCTCTTTCCTCATTGCTCATGCGCTCAAAGGGCTTTGCCGGCTTTTTGTACGGGGTGAGCATCTCGCCCACCTTCGGCTCTGCATCGAGGTATTCTGCAATCTCTCCGGCAAGATATCTGCCGATAGCCGGTGCAGAAGAAAGACCGGGAGAATCAACACCCACAGCATTAAAGAAGCCGGGTGCATCCTTCGGCTGACCGATGATGAAATCACCGCCGGCTATCTTTGCGCGGTTTCCGGCAAAGGTGGTAATAAGGTCTGCACGTCGAAGCTTTGGCCAGAGAATCTGAGCACCGTTGAAAGCAGTGTCAAGACCTGCTGAGGTGGTATCTACATCAGCCTTGTCATCAACATTCTCAGCGGTAGGACCGGCAAGCAGAGTTCCGTCAACCGTCGGTGTAATGAGAATACCCTTGCCTGCTGCGGTGGGGGTTCTGAAGAGAGAAGCCTTGAATGTGCCGGCAAGCGCCTTGTCGACAATCCAGTATTCGCCTCTGTTCGGCTTGATTGTCAGCTTCTCCTCGCTGACCATATTGTTTATAACATCGGAATAAAGACCGGCGGCATTGACCACAACAGATGCGGAAATTTCACCGCAGTCTGCTGTGATGACATAACCGTCATCGGCTTTCTTTATATCGCTTACAGCACAGTTTCTGATGAATTCAACACCGTTTCCTGCAGCGTCATCAGCAAAGGCAAAGGTCAGACCGTAGGGGCAGACCATGCCGGCAGTGGGAGCATAAAGCGCCGCAACCGCCTTGTCGCTGAGATTGGGCTCGAGAGCAAAGAGTTCATCACCCTCGACTATGCGCAGCTGCTCAACGCCGTTTGTCACACCGCGTTCAAGCAGCTCGTCAAGAATTGCGCGCTCCTCGGCATTGAACGCAACAACCATTGCACCGCTCGGCTCATAATGAACGCCGAGCTCCTCACAGAGCGCCGGGAACATCTTAGCGCCCTCGACGTTAAATTTTGCCTTGAGTGTATCCGGCTCGGGGTCGAATCCGGCATGAACAAGTCCGGTGTTAGCGCCGCTCGAGCCCATTGCAGGCTCTGCCTCTTTTTCCAGCACTGCCACACTGAGGCGGTAACGGCTCAGCCAGCGTGCAACTGCACTGCCGATGACACCGGCGCCGATTATGACAGCATCGTATCTCTTACCGCATTGCATTTATATCATCTCCAATTGAAAATTTGTAAAATTCATGTATACATTCGGTCTCATTGGTTATTATTTTAACATATATGCACGAAATTTACAATAGCAATAAAAGGACGGCTGCACACTTTTATCCAAAGTATACAGCCGTCTTTCTGTTTATTCTTTTTACATATCTGCTCTGACGTTTGTCAGGCTCTCTATACGAGCGAGCTCATAGGGCGGGAAGTACATCTCAAAATCCTCGCCGTCGTGCGTAAAGCAGAGAGCATAGTAGTATCTGAATATGGGCTCACCCTTTTTTGTCTCGGTGATTTTATACTCGCGGTACTCGCCTTTGTTATGTTTTTCCTGCTTATTCCACTGAGAAACGGTTGTGCGCTGATTGATTCTGCGTATGCTCTTTATGCTGTCAAGTCTGATTCCTATCTTTGTCGCTGCATCAACTATGCACAGCATATCGTCCTCACGGAAAAGGGTGACCTTGTTGTTCATGTATGTAATATCACCCTGCTTGATTATCATTCGCTGACCGTTCTGTATGCGGTAGATACAGCCGAATATGTCGGTATGCGGTATGTCCGAAGGTACACCGAGCATGGCTCTCGAGATTTCGTGTACTGCATTTATGTGTTCAATTGCCTTTTTGACATCAGGTCTGTGAATGACTATTCTGCTTTTGATAAAACCGGCCAGCAGTACAAGCAGAAACACTGCACCGCAGCCTAGCATGATATAAAACAGCAGCGGGCTTTCCTGAAGAAATTCCTCCGATGTTTTGCCCCTCATCATAGCCTTGCATATTCTTGCGCAGACCGGTGCGCCTATTCCGGCTGCAATGCCTATAAACTTGACTATCGGGTGAAGCTTTGCTTTGCGGCTGATCTCCTCAAGTAGTTCCTCCGCCTGGTACACCTTGTCTCTTTGCTCAGTGGTGATACGCTGAATTATAAGCACATCGCTGTCGAATTTCTCATCATAACGGTCATCGATATTCATGCCGCATACAATCTTTGCCATATGATATTTTCCCTTTTCTTTATTTTGTGTTTTGTTTTGATTATTTCGACTCCTCGCCGAATTCATTTTCCGAGATGGAGCGGAAGCCTTCACCAAGGATTTCAGACGCATCACTTACAATAATGAAAGCATTCGGGTCAACCTTGCGGATAAGCTCACGGATCTTGTATGCCTCATTGCGGCGGATCGCGCACATGATGACCTCACGCTCTGCGCCGGAATAACCGCCGCGGGCCTTCATTATTGTGGTACCTCTGTCAAGAGTGTTGTTAATCGCCTGATTGACTTCCTCTATATTGCCGGTGATTATATACATCAGCTTGCCGTTGTCAAGACCGTAGAGCACCTTATCTATTGCAACTGTACTGACAAATACTGTGACAATCGAGATAAGCGCTGATTCAAGACCGTATACTATGCCGGCAAATGCACATACCAGAGCATCAATGGCAAGAATGAGATTTCCGGTGGTCATGTGTGGGCGGAATTTCTGAACAAGACGTGCAGCTATATCAGTGCCGCCGGTTGAACCGCCGCGCATGAAAATGAGAGCAAGGCCGACACCCATGCATACGCCGCCGAATACAGCGGCAAGAATCGGCTCACCTGAATAATCAGGAATTATCGGACCGAGAAGGTCAACTGTCAGCGACGATATGCCGAGGCAGACAAGGCTTCTCAGAACATAATCCCAGCCGATGATAAAGCCGGAAATGAGAAACATCGGTATGTTCATTACCAGCATTGTTGCACCTATGGGAAGATTGAACAGATAATTCACGATGGTTGCCAGACCGGTGATTCCGCCCGGAGCGATATTGTTCGGAGATGTGAACATATCGATGGCGATAGCAAAAAGCACCGAACCCGCAAGGTACATCACAAGATCCTTGAGCAGCGATAAGATTATATCCTTCTTTGTTCGCTTTACAGCATTCTTTCTTCTTTTGTTTGCCTTTGCGCTCATTTTTCCGACTTCCTTTTCTGTATGATAATTAAGTCTGTATGTCCGTATTATGATTATTCCCTGATGATATTCTTAATCACAGCCGCTTTGGCTGTAAGTATTTACCGCTTACTGTGACGGGTCTCTGTCCGCTGTGAGCATTTCGAAAAGCTCACGAAGCCGCTCGGTGTTGCCGCTGAGATATATGTATCCGAAAAGGGTCTCGAGTCCTGTGGCAGAGCGGTAATCTGCCACCGATGCATTCTTCGGGATATGCGATGAATGCGAATTTCTGCCGCGCATATATACCGCGCGCTCCTCGTCGGAAAGTGTATCCAGTATGCCGGCGATAGCTTCAGCCTGCGAGGAGCACCGAACCATCTCAACAGCGCGCTTGTGCAGCGTATCTGCAGGATAGCGGTGACCGCAGCACAGACGCTCACGCACCATAAGACTGTATACGGCATCGCCGATAAAGGCAAGTGCCGCGGTGCTCTGCTCTTTCGGAGCACCGTTGTCGGCAAGCAGTTTTCCCATTGCTTCCACCGCCTTAGTTTACAAAATCAAACTCGACGTCATAAATGCTGACGATATCTCTTTCCTGAATACCGGCCTCGCGCAGACCGTCGATTATTCCGCTGCTGTTGAGGACTCTTTCAAAATACTGCAGTGACTCGTAATCATCAAAGTTGACCGAGCGCATTACCGGCAGCAGCCATTCGCCCTCAACGATATAGACATCGTCCTCGACACGGATTGTGAACTCTCTGCCCACACCGGTCTCAAGCTCAGGCAGCGGCGCCGCCTCTGCTTCATAGCGCTCAATCGGCGGGAGAGTATCGAGCATTGCTGCAATCTTATCGAGCAGCGGGTCAACTCCCACACGAATAGCCGACATCATGGGGAAATAGTCATATCCGTGCTCAGCGCAGTAGGCAGCGAAAGCCTCCTGCTGCTCATCGGTTGCAAGGTCAATCTTATTTCCGGCAACCACCATGGGACGTGCGGCAAGCTCAGGATTGAACTTCTCAAGCTCACGGTTGATGGTCTCGAAATCCTCAACGGGGTCTCTGCCCTCGCTGCCTGCTACGTCAACCATATGAATGAGCAGGCGGCAGCGGTCAACGTGGCGCAGGAACTGATGTCCCAGACCGGCGCCTTCACTCGCTCCCTCAATAAGACCGGGGATATCCGCCATGACAAACGACTTCTCTGCGTTTATGCGGACAACACCCAGAGTTGGTGTAATGGTTGTGAAGTGGTAGTTTCCGATTGCCGGCTTTGCCTCACTGACAACAGAGATGAGCGAGGATTTTCCGACATTCGGAAAACCTACGATACCGACATCTGCAAGCAGCTTGAGTTCCAGAGTCAGTTCAAAGCTTTCGCCCGGTGTGCCCGGCTTTGCAAAACGGGGCACCTGACGGGTGGGGGTAGCAAAATGGGTATTGCCCCAGCCGCCCTTGCCGCCTCGTGCGATAACGACAGGTTCATCGGTGGACATATCCGCCATGATGCGTCCGGTGGCTGTTTCACGCACAACAGTTCCCTGCGGCACTTCGATAATCAGGTCGGCGCCGTTCTTGCCGTTGCACTTGTTGCCTCTGCCGTTCTCTCCGCGCTGTGCAGCATACTTGCGCTTGTAACGAAAATCGGCAAGTGTGGAAAGATGGGAGCTTACCTTGAAAACAACGCTTCCGCCTTTTCCGCCGTCACCGCCGTCAGGACCGCCTGCGGCTACGTACTTTTCTCTGTGGAAAGCAACCGCACCGTCGCCGCCGTCTCCTGCTTTGACGGTGATCTTCGCGGTATCTATAAATACTGACATTATCTGACCATTCCCTTCTCGTTAAGCCGGATTGACCAATCAGTCAACGGCATATCTATAAATATTTTCAGCCGCTTCAGCACTGGAAGAAGCAGGCATCGTATTCTTTCGTAAATTTATATCCAAGCTGTCCGGCGAGTGCTATTGACATTGTATTTGCCGCGTCCCAGCTGGGATACAGCCCGCTGTCAAGACACTCGAGTATCAGCCTTGATGCGCAGGCTCTTGCAAGTCCTTTTCTGCGGTGATCCTCGCGGGTATCAATCTCTATTTCAACACCTTTGTCGTACGCCGAATATGGCGAAGCTATGGATACCGGCTCGCCTGCGAACATTACCGCAAAGCCCATCTGATGTCCGTCACGCACAAACTCGTCGAAATCAGCGAAATTAGCCACGTTATCAAGCGACCAGCCGCCATTCATGCAGACCTCGAACAGCTCACGGTCTATGCGGCGCATTGTATAGCCCTCGGGCAGATTCTCAGCCCATGCCCTTAGCCTTGCGCGGTCAAAATCCGCTTCGGTCTTGCTTGTTGCATAGCGCTTGTGCCAGCCTGAATCGCTGCCGAATGCTCTGATTATCGTTTCGCGCCAGCCGTCGCCATGCGGCACGATGATATGACCGCCGGTGACGTCGTTCTTCCAGCATCTGACAAGCTCAACAGACGCTTCGCTGTCAGCCCTGCCGGAGATAAACGCAAAACCGCCGCTGCCAGGGCGCACACCGCCCACCATAGCCACAGCGCAGGTCGGACTCTGCTCATCATCTGCCCACATACGGGCAAAATTACGTCCCTGCAGGCACGACCAGACGGAAGTATCCTGCATTCCATCAAAAAGCGGCTTCAATATATCTCTTCTATCTTTCTCAATTCTGAAAATCTTATCCATAATCGACGCTGTTATAACAAAAATTCTGAACCGCAGTCAGAATTTCAAAAAAATGCTTACATTTTATTATAACACAACAAAACCGCTGTGTGAACTGATGTTTTACAATATTTTCTCCATGCGGACTGCTTTCCAGCCGTTCGGTCTATCCTCGCGCCCTGTTTCAGCAAAACCGCATTTCTGATAGCATCTGTGCGCGGCGGTATTGAAATCAAACACATACAGTATTGCCTTTGCTAATCCCCATTCTTCCCTGCAGTAATCAAGGAATGCTTTCATGATCTGCGTGCCTGTACCCCTGCCGGTAATTCCCGGGTTGAGCACAAATCTGCCGATAAGTGCTGAATTGTCCTGCTCATTACGGTTGATAATCTCTATGGTTGCCGACATTTCGCCATCGACCAGCACCTCGAAAATCTCTGCTCCTTCAGCTGCTCTGCGGCATATCTGCTCTTCTGTCAGCGGATATGTGTAGCCCGCGCCTGCCCATTGTCTGAGAAAATCCTCATCTCTGTCTGCACACCAGCAGACAATTGCACTCATACTTTCTTCTCTGAGCTTGTTTATTTCAATCATATCGCTTCACCCTGTTAACGCAAAAAAGACCGAGGATATTCTCCCCGGTCTTTCGTCTTAATGATTATTCCTCAACGGGATAAACAGAAGCCTTGCGGCGATCTCTGCCCATACGCTCGAAGCGGAGGATACCGTCGCAGGTTGCGAAGAGGGTATCATCGGAGCCACGGCCTACGTTCTCACCCGGATGAATGTGGGTGCCGCGCTGACGAACGAGGATGTTGCCTGCGAGGACGAACTGTCCGTCTGCACGCTTAACACCAAGACGCTTGGACTCAGAGTCACGGCCGTTCTTGGTGGAGCCCATTCCCTTTTTATGTGCAAAAAGCTGGATATTAATTCTAAGCATTTTATTCTGCTCCTTCCTTATCAGTTATCTTGATGAATTTTGGATACTGCTCTCTTAAGCCTTCCATGTGAAGTCTGAGACCACGCAGCAGACAATCCGCCCTGTCATCACTTTCGCTGATGACTATGCGCATATATCCGTCCCTCACCTTTATATCGGCATCAAGACCGACTATTTCGGTGATGGTGTTTGCGGTGAGGTAAGCTGCAGAGCTTATTGCTGCACAGACTATATCCTCGCCCTCTCCGGCAAAACCGGAATGGTCTCTGAACTCAAATCCGCAGGGAAGACCGTCCCTTTTCAGAAAGCAGAGAGTTGTCATTGGGGTAAATTATGCGATCGAGACGATCTCGAGCTTGGTGTAGGGCTGACGATGACCCTTGGTGCGGGAGGAGCTCTTCTTCGGCTTGTAGGTGAAGACACGAATCTTTTTGCCCTTGCCGTTCTTAACTACCTTTGCGGTTACCTTAGCAGCAGCGCACTCCTTGCCGAGTCTGATGCCGTTCTCATCGCCGATTGCGATGACCTTGAGCTCTACGGTATCCTCTGCCTCTGCCTTGAGCAGCTCAGCATAGATAACGTCGCCAACGGAGACCTTGTACTGCTTACCGCCGGTTTCAATGATTGCGTACATTTTTATTACCTTCCTTTATTACGGGCTCGCTACGCAGGGCGAAGCGCAGACCTTTTCTGAAAAAAGGCGCAGCTTGCTTAGGTACCCCTTAATAAGCGGCTAAAGTATAATACCACATAACCGTCTGCTTGTCAATCGTTTTTTATCGTCTTCTGCAGCTGTGCATATGTTAATGGTATTATAATTCATATTATAACTTATATCTGCTGACATATCAATCCGGCATTATGCATATAATCTCAGGGACGCGGAATCGATACCGCTCATAAATCTTTGCATTATTTTATTCTGCTGCTTAATTTTTATATTTGCGCGCAAAAAATAACGCAAAATATCGTGCTCAGGGTTGAATTTTATCGCAAAATATATTAAAATTAACTTGTTTTGGGAAATCTGCGGGCTGGTGCGCCTTTTTGCCTGTGCAGGAAGCACCGATCAGCTTTATCACCCTCGGCCGGACGAAGTGACCGACACCGGGTCCGATGTGCAGCCGTGTAGCCGATCTTCCGGCAGATTACCGAAAGTAATAAAATTATTATTCGGAGGAAAACTATGAAATTCGGTTTCTTTGACGATGCTGCCAGAGAATATTGTATAACCAGACCGGATACCCCCTACCCCTGGATCAACTATCTGGGCTGTGAGAACTTCTTCGGTCTGTTCTCGAACACTTCCGGCGGCTACTGCTTCTACAAGGATGCTCGTCTTCTTCGTCTTACCCGTTATCGCTACAACAACGTTCCCACCGATGCAGGCGGACGTTACTTCTACATCAATGACGGCGGCGACGTATGGTCCCTCGGCTGGCAGCCTGTCAAGGCTAAGCTCGACAGCTACGAGTGCCGTCACGGTCTTGGCTATTCCAAGATCACCTCTGCAAAGGGCGGCATCACTGCCTCCCAGACCGCTATGGTCCCGATGGGCTCCACCTGTGAGCTCCACAAGGTCACCCTGACCAACACCACTGACGCCGCAAAGAAGGTCAAGCTCTTCAGCTTTGTTGAGTTCTGTCTGTGGAATGCTTACGATGATATGACCAACTTCCAGAGAAACTTCTCCATCGGCGAGGTTGAGGTCATCGGCAGCACCATCTACCACAAGACCGAGTACCGCGAGCGCCGCAACCACTACGCGATCTTCTCCGTCAACGCTCCTGTCTGCGGCTTCGACACCGACCGTGAGTCCTTCCTTGGTCTCTACAACGGTTTCGGCGAGCCCGACGTTGTTTTCGCAGGCGAGTCCAAGAACTCCATGGCAAGCGGCTGGGCACCCATCGGTTCCCACTGCATCGAGGTTGAGCTGGCTCCGGGCGAAAGCAAGGATTACATCTTCACCCTCGGTTACTGCGAGAATCCTGAGGATGACAAGTGGGAAGCTCTCCACGTCATCAACAAGAAGCCCGCAAACGAGATGCTTGCCAAGTACGACACCACTGAGAAGTTCGATGCAGCTCTTGCAGAGCTCAAGGAATACTGGGTAAATCTCCTCTCCGGCTATCAGGTAAAGTCTGATGACGAGAAGATGGACCGCATGGTCAACATCTGGAACCAGTATCAGTGCATGGTCACCTTCAATATGTCCCGTTCCGCTTCCTACTTCGAGAGCGGTATCGGCCGCGGCATGGGCTTCCGTGACTCCTGCCAGGACCTCACCGGTTTCGTCCACCTCATTCCGGAGAACGCACGCGAGAGAATCATCGACATCGCTTCTGTTCAGCTTGAGGACGGCTCTGCATACCATCAGTATCAGCCGCTCACCAAGAAGGGCAACTCTGACGCAGGCTCCGGCTTCAACGACGACCCCATGTGGCTTGTCTTCGGTGTTGCTGCATACGTCAAGGAGTCCGGCGATATCGACATCCTCGATCACATGACTCCGTTCAATTCCGATCCTTCCACTGCGAAGCCCCTCATCGACCACCTCAAGGCTTCCTTTGATCATGTTATAACCCACCTCGGACCTCACGGTCTCCCCCTCATCGGTCGTGCTGACTGGAACGACTGCCTCAACCTCAACTGCTTCTCCAAGACTCCGGGCGAGTCCTTCCAGACTACCGCCTGCTTTGAGAGCGGCAAGGCTGAATCTGTCTTCATTGCAGGTCAGTTCGTTGCTATCGGTAAGGATTACGTCGAGATGTGCCGCCTGAAGGGTCTCAACGAAGAGGCTGACCGCGCACAGGCTGAGATCGACAAGATGTACGATGCAGTTCTCAAGTACGGCTGGGACGGCGAATGGTTCCTCCGCGCTTACGATGCATTCGAGCAGAAGGTCGGCTCCAAGGAGTGCGAAGAGGGTCAGATTTTCATCGAGCCGCAGGGCTTCTGCGTACTCGCAGGCATCGGTGTCAAGGAAGGTCTTGCAGTCAAGGCTCTTGACTCCGTCAAGGAGCGCCTCGATACCAAGTACGGTATTGTTCTCCAGCAGCCGCCTTATCAGACCTATCATCTGAACCTCGGCGAAATCTCTTCCTATCCTCCGGGATACAAGGAGAATGCTGGTATCTTCTGCCACAACAACCCCTGGATTTCCATTGCTGAGACCGTTATCGGCCGCGGCGACAGAGCATTCGAGGTTTACAGCAAGATCTGCCCGGCATACGTTGAGGAGATCAGCGAGATTCACCGCACCGAGCCCTATGTCTACTCTCAGATGGTAGCCGGCCGCGATGCAAAGAACCACGGCGAGGCAAAGAACTCCTGGCTGACCGGTACTGCATCCTGGACCTTCCTCAACATCTCCGAGTACATTCTCGGTATCCGCGCTGACTACTCCGGTCTGATGGTTGATCCCTGCATCCCCGCAAAGATGAAGGGCTTCACTGTCACCCGTCGTTTCCGCGGCGACACCTACGTCATCGAGGTTGACAACTCCGCCGGCGTACAGAAGGGCATTGTTTCCCTCGTTGTTGACGGCAAGGAAATCGATGGCAACATCATTCCGCCGGCTGGTGACGGTGCTGTTCACCAGGTCAAGGCTATCATGGGCTAAGCTATAAACCCATACTACTTCTGATTAACTTATATATATATTTCTGCCGGAGGCTGCAAAGTCTCCGGCAGTTTTGTTTTGGAACGGTTTTTGAATGGTAGTAAATTTTGATTTGTTCGATTAAGCACAAATTCAAAAGTTTCGTCCACCTTTGTCAAAGGTGGCAGGTCGAGGACAGCGTCCTCGTGGAGTTTGAGGCAAAGCCTCAACTTCTCATCGAAAAAGAATTAAGGACTCCGTCCTTAAAACCTGCAAGGGCGTTGCCCTTGACCCACGACCTTTTGAAAAAGGTCGAT
>JAZNOP010000074.1:0-1720 GCA_045580875.1 Acutalibacteraceae bacterium | reverse complement strand
ATGATATTCACGATGACCTTATGGGTCTTGACATCGGACCTGAGACAGCTGCTAAGTACGCAGAGGTTATCAGAAGCTCCAAGGCTATCGTCTGGAACGGTCCTATGGGCGTTTTTGAATACGAACCCTTCGCAATGGGTACAAAGATGGTAGCGAAAGCAATTTCCGAGTCCGGCGCTGTATCCATCATCGGCGGCGGTGGCTCCGGTGCTGCCGTGCGTAAGTTCGGTTACGAGAAAAAGATTACCCACATCTCCACAGGCGGCGGCGCTTCCCTTGAATTTCTTGAGGGTAAGGATCTGCCCGGTATAGCTTGTCTGGAGGACAAATAAGTTTAACCTCATCAGGAGGCAAAAATGGATCATTCCCGCAAAACGGTAATAGGCGGCAACTGGAAGATGAATCTTCTCCCTTCTCAGGTTTCCGCTTACGCCGAAGAGCTCAAAAAACACACGGCAGATCTCAATGCTGCCGATGTAATAGTCGCGCCCCCCTTTGTTATGCTGCCTGCCGCGGTGCATTTCTTTGAGGGCACAGGCGTCTTTGTGGCTGCGCAGAACGTAAGCGAGCACGAAGGCGGTGCTTTCACAGGGGAGGTATCGGCGCTTCAACTGCGCGATTTGGGCGTAACCCACGTCATAGCAGGACATTCCGAGCGCCGCACCGTTTACGGTGAGACAGACGCACAGGTAAACGCAAAGGTTCTGAGAATTCTTGAAAACGGTATGCAGCCCATTTTATGCGTGGGCGAGTCCGAGGAGATACGCGACGAGGGCAAAACCGAGGAGCTTATCGCCTCTCAGCTCAAAGCAGGACTCAAAGGCGTTTCCGAAGCTGATATCAGCCGCGTAATTATCGCCTACGAGCCTATCTGGGCTATCGGTACAGGCAGAACCGCAACTGCGGTTCAGGCGGAGGCGGCATGCTGCTTTATCCGTGCTGTCCTCTCTGAGCTTTACTTTGAAAAAGCAAACGCCGTATCAATTATCTACGGCGGCTCTATGAACGCGGAAAACGCAGCCGAGCTGCTGGCCGCTCCCAATATTGACGGCGGTCTTATCGGCGGCGCTTCTCTCGAGCCTTCGACCTTTGCTCAGATAATCAACACAGCAAACACTTCCACCAAGGAGGGATAAGCTTGAAACACCCTGTTGCACTTATAATCATGGACGGCTTCGGTCTGGCGGAGGCTTCCGCTTCCAATGCTATCTCCGTTGCCGGAACTCCCTTTATCGACAGTCTCACAGCCAAATATTCAAACACCGTCCTCTCCGCATCCGGTGAAGATGTAGGTCTTCCCGCAGGTCAGATGGGCAACAGCGAAGTCGGTCACACAAACATCGGCGCAGGCCGCATTATCTATCAGGATCTGACGAAGATTACCGTTGACATCAGAAACGGCGGTTTCTTTGAAAATGAGGCTTACGCGTGGGTAATGGACTCTGTAAAAGAGCGTGGCAGCGCCCTGCATCTTATGGGTCTTCTCTCCCCCGGCGGTGTTCACAGCCACACAGACCACCTTTGGGCATTTATCGAAATGGCTCAAAGGCGGGGCATTGAAAAGCTGTACATCCACTGCTTCATGGACGGACGCGACACAGCGCCCGAATCGGGCATTGAGAGCATCCGTGAGTGCATTGCGCAGTGTGAAAAGCACGGCGTTGGCAAACTCGCCACTGTCATGGGCAGATTTTACGCCATGGACAGAGACAAGCGCTGG
>JAZNOP010000073.1:0-1589 GCA_045580875.1 Acutalibacteraceae bacterium | reverse complement strand
TTTCGTGTCTCCTTCTTACTTCGCGCTGTGCTTCTTCGCAGGGAATTCCTCTCTCTTTGTATAAAGCACTTCCATTGCGCCGACCAGATACTTGCGAAGATCCTCGGGCTCGATGATCTGATCTACGTATCCTCTTGCTGCCGCGCTGTCGATGCTGTTCTGCAGAGCGTCATATTTTGCCGCGGTCTGAGCGACTTCATCAGCAGTACCGCTGCAGAGAACGTGAGCCGCCAGTTTGGCGTCCATAATGCCGATCACCGCATCGGGGAACGCGATCGTAAAGTCTGCGCCGCAAGCTTTGCTGTTCATGACAGCATATGCGCTGCCGACAGCTTTCTTCACGATGACATTGACCTTAGGCACGTTGGCACCGGCAAAAGCAGCTGTGAGCTTGCCGGCAGCATCTGCAACCTTCTTCTCCTCGCTCTCGGTCGCCGCAAATCCTGTCACGTTGGTGAGTGTGATCACGGGAATCTCAAAAGCATCGCAGAAACGAACGAAATCCGCCGCCTTATAGCAGCCGGAAGCCGTAAGGACTGTCTCATAGGTATTCTTCTCTTCGCCGTTCTCATCATATACGGCGCTTCTGTTGGCAACTGCGCCGACTGTTGTGCCGTTCAGTCTGATAAAGCCTGTAGCCATCTCAGGAGCACAGTCTCTCTTTGTCTCAAAGAAGAGACCGTCATCAGCTACATCGCTCAGAACGATCGCGGGATCCGCGTAACCGCCCGCAATATTCTCGCATGCGCGATTCAGATCATCTGTGCAGTCAGCTACAGCTTCGTCCTCATTGTTGGAAGGAAGCATGGATACAAGAGTTCTGATCTCGCCAAGGATCTCCTCTTCCGTTCCGACTGCATCTACACTGCCGTATGCAGCCTTTACAGCTGCGGCCGCAGTATCATTCTTATCCTCTTTGTTGCCGGCAAGCGTGTTGGGCGCATTCACAAAGAGCTTGGCATCCTTAGCCATAAAAGCAAAATCTGTGAGTGCGGGCACGATTGCAAGGCCGCCGCCGCAATTGCCGAAGATCGCGGTGATCTGGGGAATCAGACCGGAAGCCTTTACTTGTCTGCCGTAAATAGTACCGAATGCATTAAGCGCGTCCATGCCTTCCTGAAGCCGGAGTCCGGCTGACTCAATAAGGCCAACCACCGGCGCGCCTGTACGAATTGCCAGATCATAGATTGCCGCGATCTTTTTCGCGTGCATTTCTCCGACACTTCCTCCCAGTACAGATGCATCCTGACTGTAGACATAGACCAGATTACCGTCAATAACACCATAGCCGGTGATCACACCGTCAGAAGGTGTCTGCTCAGGTTTCAGATTGAAATCAGTCGCTCTGGCTGTCACCTTCGCGCCGATCTCAACGAAACTGTTTTCATCGAGCAGGGCGGTTATTCTCTGTCTCGCTTTTGAAGAACTGCTCATTTTTTCGACCTCCATATAAAAATGTCCTAATTATAAACACTTTGAGTATAACATAGTTTAAAAAATAACTATATGTGATTTCTATCGTTTTTTTTATTGTTTTTTATAAATATTTCATACCCTTTCACAAATAGTTCCCAAAATGGCCCCGTGAG
>JAZNOP010000072.1:0-33572 GCA_045580875.1 Acutalibacteraceae bacterium | reverse complement strand
GATAATCAATTTTGCAAAAGACACTGTATCATGCAGTGGCAATAATGCCTACAAAGCTTTGCTTGTGTACGGAACAAAAGGTATTGGCAAGACTGTGTCTGCGATGGATTTCTGCGCAAATAGAGAATCAACTCTCTATTTCTCTTTCAAGCACATTGATGCGGCATTGGCACCGCTTATGTTCTCGCTTGACTGCGACGCAATAGACACCTGTGACAAATGGGCAGATTTCTTTGCACATCTGGAAATGGCTGCTCGCAGGCGAACGACTATTGTGATATTCGATGATGTGGATCGCCGCAAAGACAAGGGCGAATTCATCTCAGAGCTTGATAAATTCCTGCAAAACAAAAAGCACAACTGCGTCGTTGTGCTTCTGTGCCGTAAGGATATTCAGTTGCCTTTCAAGGTGATGAAGTATGAGATGCCGCTGTTTACGCCGTGGGATCTGAATAGAATCTTCCCCGGTAGAAACCGCATTGAGCTTATGCGAATATATACCGTAACTGCGGGTATTCCTGCTCTCGTTGCCGCTTACGACGGCGAGCAGAGCTTTGAAGATAACCTGAGAGCCTTCTTCTCTCCTGGTTCTGCATTTTACCGATGGACGGCAGAGTATATGTCGGAGGAGTTTCGTTCGCCCGAAAGCTACAACACCCTGCTTTTCGGTATGTCCATGGGCGAGACCAGAATTGTGCAGCTTTCAGAGATGTCGGGCTTTCCGAATAACAAGTGCGACAAATACATAAAGGCCCTTGATGCCGCAGGGCTAATTGAAAAGAGCGTGGAGCCGGACGAATCAGGCACTATGCGTACCAATTACCGGCCGAAGAACGCATATCTTGAGCTGTGGTACCGATATATATTTCCGAATCAGACAGTACTGTTCAATGAGCCTGCGGATACTCTGATTAAGGATATAGCCCAGAAGGTTGACTATTACTATCTGCCGCAGGAGTTCAGGCGTGCCTGCTTGCGCTGGCTTGAGAATAAGGGTAAATTCAGATATTATGAAACGCTTCATTTTGACAATGTGAACAGACAGAACATAACCATTGATACCTATCGTTTTGATTTCATGCTGCGAGGTAAGGATAAGCGATATTTTATCAAGATATGGGATCGAATAGACCAGACCTTTGACAAGACAGCTTTTGTGGAGTTTGAGGAAGCGGCACTGAACATCAGTCCGCACTATAATAATGAATATCTGATTTTCTCCATCAGGCGGTTTAGCGATTACTGCTGGCAGCAGGTCAGACCTTATGAGAATGTAAAGCTCATTCAGAGCGAAATGCTGAAGTATTAGAAAGGATGTGGAACTATGGCAAAGAGAAGAGCCAACGGAGAGGGTAATGTACAGCACCGCAAGGACGGACGCTGGTCGGTCACGCTTGTTGTAGGTTATAAGCCTGACGGCAAACCCGAACGCAAGACGGTATATGGCAAAACGCAGAAGGAAGCCCTCGAAGCGGCAAGTGCGCTGCGAGATCAGCTTGAGCGAGGCGTAAAGATAGACAAACGGCTGTCATTCTGCGATTGGGCTGATAAATGGTATGAGGATTACAAAGGCTCGGTCAGAGAATCCACATACGAAAACTACGAATACACTCTGCGCCTGTGCAAGCGACTGTTTGAACGCAGAAAGCTCAACTCAATAAAGGCTATGGACATCGAAGCGGCTCTCAAACAGCTTATTGACGAGGAATACAGCAGATCGCAGATAAGCAAGGTCAAGGCTATGCTCAATCAGATATTCCGCAAGGCAGAGGCCAACGGACTTATCGAGCGCAATCCGGTTCAGCTAACCGAAAAGACCCGTATACCAAAAAAGCCGACCGCAAAGGACAGCTTTACGATCGACGAGATTGCTATTCTGTTTCGTGAACTGCCCGACAACGCCACCGGACACGCTATCAGATTGTGTCTGACTTGTGGTATGCGTCCGCAGGAGCTGCTGGGACTTGAAAAGGAGCATATCGAGCCGGACGGCAGCGTTATCCATATCCGTCAGGCGGTGCAGAATGTGGGCGGCAAGACGGTTGTAGGTGACACAAAGAGCGTATCCGGCATAAGAGATATACCTGTTCCGACCTACGGCAGAGCGAGCGCTGTGTTTCTCCGTGAGCAGGCAGAGGGATTCGTTATGCCCAGCACACTCGGCGGACCGATGAACTCAAGCACATGGCGCAAGCATTACAAGGCTGTGCTCGAAAAGATAGAAGGTGTGCGTTTTCTGCCCCCGCACTGCTGCAGACATACTTATATTACAATGCTCCACGCATCGGGCGTTGATTTCAACACCATACAGACCCTTGCCGGTCAGACCGACGATGATGCCACCAGAGGCTATATGCACATCAAAAACGAGGTTACAGCCCGTGCGGTGGGACTGCTGGAGCAGACGCTGTCGGCGGGACTTGACGGAAATAATTCCAATGAATGACAGCCAGTCCGAGCTGGTGACAGAGTAATTACAGTCAAAAACTACAGTCAAAGCCCAAATATACCCTTTGTGAAGGCAAAAGAAAAATGGCTTAATCGTGATGATTAAGCCATTTTTGCTGGTCCGAGTGACAGGAGTCGAACCTGCGGCCTCTTGAACCCCATTCAAGCGCGCTACCAAACTGCGCTACACCCGGATATTTGATTTTTGTGTGGCGAAAAGTGTTTGTCTCTCGTCCGCCAAAATATAATACCACTTTGCAGTACCTTTGTCAATTGCTTTTTTCATTTTTCTGCAATTTATTTTTACTGATTATACAATTCCTTGCAGTTACTCAGTCTCCTGTCCCTGCCCTATTTTGTAACCAAGCTGTAACGCACCTGATACATAAGAAAAATCTTCAACAAAGCATATTCAAAGCATCTTGCTGCATAAATTAATCTTCCAGGGGATTTTCTGAAGAGTCGCAGAATTCATTGCCCCAAACATAAAAACATCGGCAGAGTGAAGATTGTTGCTTCACTCTGCCGATTAACTATTTAATTAATTTAATATCGCTTGCGGCACATTACCAATTACCAGAAGAATCCAAACAGATCATCTTCTGAGCCGTAGCCAGAACCATTACTGTAATCATTGCCGCCATAGCTACCGCTGCCTGTGCCGAAGAAATCAGAGTAGAAATCGTAGTAATCGAAGAAATCGTAGTAATCATACTCACTCTCGCCTGAGTAGTAATCATAGTAGTCGTAGTCCGACCAACCGTAGTCACCGCTGTTGTAATCGTCCCAGCCATACCATGAATCCCAGCCATAATCAGAGCCGGTGTAGCTGTCATCAGAGTAGTAATCACTCCATGAATCATAGCCGTCATAGCTGTCATACCAATCAGACCAGTCGTATGACGAGCCGGCTGTGGATACGTTTACAAACTCACCAAGGAAGTCTATATATTCCTCATCAAAGCCTGCCTGTGCAAATATTTTCTGAATATCCCTGTATGATGCTGCATCTCCGTAGGGCAGTGTTACCGCCAGACCGGTCATGTGAGCATCCTTTGAGTTTGCTGAGCAGTAAATGATTGCATTCTCCAGTGCAGAAATGAGAGCCTCTGCCTCCGGTACATTTTCAACCGAATATGCAATTGCCATCATATCTTCTATCTCAGCCTCAGTGCTTATGACCGAGCCGAGAATATCTTCGAGACTGTATCTGTCGCGGTCACCGCCTATGCGGCTGGTATTCTGAGTTTCCCAAGAGAAATTTGCATCAAGCAGCTGATCCTTTGCTGCATAGGCGAAATCCTTCCACGATGAATAAACCAGCTTCATATAGGACAGATCGACAATAGAAAGAATCGCTGCATCGCTGCCGCTTTCATCTACAAAGTCATCGCAGATCATCTGACCGAGTTCAGGTGTCGGGATGGATGTATTCTTTGAAAGAGCATCAAGCCAATACTGATACTCCCAGCCATAGCCCGATTCATAATCCTCAGAGGCAATCATGTAGTCAGCGAAGTCATAGAGAACGCAGGCAACCTCCATAGTGCTCATCAGACAGGCATCAAAGCCGACAAAATCGAACTTTACTCCACTCGCGTGAAGAGCTTCACCGAGCTCGTCAATCGTCAGGGCATCGTAATAGTTATACTCATCATAGCCCCAGCCATCTACCGCGCCTGCGCCGTGATCCCACAGGATAAGCATATATCTGTCTGCAGGATACTCATCTGCACAGTATGTGATGAAATCGGTAAGGGTATCGCCATCGGTCATATCGCTGCGCTGATTCTTCTCAAGGATAACAGCAGAGCCGTTTTCGATCGCAATTCTTGTATTTGCGTTTGAACTGACACCATTTATCTTCCAGGACTTTGTACCGCCGCATTCGACAATAATACGCAGGTTTTCATTGGCAGCAGCTCTTGCCATCTCCTTGATATCCATTGATGCAAGACCGCTTTCTGACTCAAGGTTGCTTCCGCACAGATAAACCATGACGGTGACCTTATCCTGTCCGTTGCCCTGAATATCGGTAAACTGCTCACGCAGTGCTTCACCGAGAATATTTGACGAAATTGTCATGGCAGTGGTAGAGCCATTGCTGCTATATCCGGAATCTGCCGACTCCAGACCGCCGTATGCGTTTGAATACTCATTCATGTAGTCAGAGAAGTAGCTGTAGAAATCCATATAATCGCTGTATGAATTGCCGCTGTTATCTGTACCTGAATAGTATCCGTCATCTCCGTAGTAGTAATCACTGTAGTAATCACTGTCATCGGAATAGCTGTAATAATCGTCATACATCTGGCTGAAATAATCGTAATACTCACTTTCAGTATTACCGTAATCACCGTAGAGAGTTTCCGACATCTCCTCGTAGGTCTCATAGAACTCCATAAGCGCCGTGAGATCATCAGAGGAGCAGCCGGCGAGAGTCAGCGCAATGAGCGCTGCCGCAAGAACGACCGCAACTATTCTTCTTATGGTACGCATAAACCTGCCTCCTGTTCATTTTGGGTTAATATCAGCATACCATATTTTACAAAATTTCACAATAGCCAACTATCAAACTTACGAAAATCAACACACCTTTTCTATTTCTGTTTTAAGCCTTTCGATGATTCTTTTTTCGAGTCGCGATATATATGACTGTGATATTCCGAGAACGTCGGCAACCTCCTTCTGCGTATGTTCCTTATAACCGAACAGCCCGAAGCGAAGAGCCATGATATGCCGTTCACGGTCATCGAGTCTTCTGACGGCATCGAGCAGTATATCCCTCTCGGTCTGATCTTCAATATCGCGGCTGACTATATCCGGGTCTGAGCCGAGCACATCAGAAAGCAGCAATTCATTGCCGTCCCAGTCGGTATTAAGCGGCTCATCAATCGACATTTCCTGTCTCAGCTGCGAGCTTTTGCGCAGGAACATCAGTATCTCGTTTTCGATACATCGCGAGGCATAAGTTGCAAGCTTTATATTCCGGCTTGGACAATATGTATTGACCGCCTTTATCAGACCAATCGTTCCGATGGAGATAAGATCCTCTATTCCGGCGCCGCAGGATTCAAATTTCCGTGCAATGTAGACAACAAGGCGGAGATTATGCGTGATGAGCGGTTCACGGGCTGATTCATCTCCGTTATTTATCCGTTCGAATATCTCTGCCTCCTCTTCCCTTTCCAGCGGTGCCGGCAGTGTTTCAGGACCGTTTATGTAGTCGATACGTGCCGGCAGAAGCAGGGATTTAATTTTTATGTAAACCTCTTCAACTGTTTTGACAAACTTATAAAGCAGCTTTTTCAACGGATTGCCTCCTTTGATTTTGAAGTTTTGACACGCTTTTGCCACTGAACGATGCTTTTTGCACAGTGCCGTTTTTGCACAGTGCCGTACGGAAATTAATGTGAGTGCGGTAAATTTTGGTTTATGCGATTAAGCGCAGGCAGATTAAAAGTTTCGTCCACCTTTGTTAAAGGTGGCAGGTCGAGGACAGAGTCCTCGTGGAGTTTGAGGCAAAGCCTGAACTTCTCATCCAAAAAGAATTAAGGACTCCGTCCTTAAAACCTGCAAGGGCGTTGCCCTTGACCCACGACCTTTTGAAAAAGGTCGATCAAAACTTTTACTCCACTAAACCAAAATTTACTTCTGAACAAATTTACAATCTGTTCGCTTTTCACAGCACATCAGGATTGACGATTATTTCTTCTGTCATTCCCTTTTCGTTATCAGTAAGCGCGATATATGCGCCGACATTCTCGCTGCATCTACCGTCTATATCAACATCAATTCTCTCTGGGCGGTAAGCGACCATCAGTCCGGATCCGGACGCTGTATGATACGGTACCATGCGGATATGATTTCTCACAACAGCCTCAGCATCTCCTTTTGCCGCACCGGTAATCCATTCTGGAAGTATCTCTCTGAGAGCTTTGCGGCTGGAGACCAGTACCGGCATTTCCGAAAATGGCTCTGTCAGCACATTACCTGTATCAACCAATCCGTCAAGCGTGATGCTTCGTCCTTTTTCAGTGATCGTGACCCTGCACCTTCTGCGCCGAAGGTCTTTCATTCTGAGTCTCCCTGAGCAGAACGACATAATCGCATACAGTACTACTGTCGTCAGAACAATAATCTTCGGATCAATATTTATGTAAACAGCACCATTGTTTACTGTAATATTGCTGCTGCCTGAAATATGCCACAGCAGAAGCATGACTCCGCTGTACCCTGCAGACAGCGCATACAGCACTGTCAGTGTTCGCACAAAGCTTCGAATATTCCCCCAGCCGAAAGACACAATACTCATCACCGCCGAAACACCTATCGCGCAAAGTACCTCTGCCGCCGGCGGCATCCGCGGCAGAAGCACGGTCAATGAGCCTGCCGCTCCGAGCACTGCCCCCATGCACATTCTGACACGGTCTTTGCTTCGGTCTGATATGACTGCTGAAGCATACAGCAGAAAATAATCCACCAGCAGATTAACCGCTATCAGCACATCAACATAAACCGTCTGTTTCACCATCTGCCCCCTCGCCGTTTTGTGCTGATTATACTACCGCGCCGCAAAGAATAATGTCGGCTCATGCAGGCGATTATTGTCACATAAAATCTATTGCATTCGTGCGCATTATATTGTATACTAAATTGAATAGCATATAATGGTATAGTGTTTGCTGTATCACAACTGCTTATTTTTACACATTATTTTATTCTGAATAAAGGAGACCTGTATCATGAGAAACGACATTCTGAATCTTATCGCTGAAAATTCAAGACTCACCGACAAGCAGATAGCCGTAATGCTGAACATCCCCGAGAGCGAGGTTTCCAAGGAGATCTCCGCCCTTGAAAGCGAGGGCATTGTCAACGGCTATCACGCAATAATTGACTGGAGCCGTGTCAAGACTACCAGCAAAGTAACTGCACTTATCGAACTCAAGGTAGCTCCCCGCCGCGATACCGGTTTTGATGAGATTGCCAATGAGATCATGTCTTTCCCGGAGGTTGAGAGCGTTTACCTCATGAGCGGCTCTTTTGACCTTTCGGTCTATGTTACCGGACGCTCTTTTGAGGATATTGCCATGTTCGTTGCACGCAGACTTTCCACCATTGATTCTGTCCTTGCAACTGCTACTCATTTCATTCTCAAGCGCTACAAGGACAACGGCGTTCTCTTCGGCACCGCTGAAGAGGACGGGAGAGGAAGTGACCTCTTTTGATGGATTATGAATCCCTGCTCAATAAACGCATACAGCAAATAAAGCCGTCCGGAATCAGAAAATTCTTTGACATTGCTGCTGAGATGGATAATGTTATATCCCTTTCTGTCGGCGAGCCCGATTTTCAGACTCCGTGGCACGTTCGTGAGGAAGCAATCAACACCCTGCAGAAGGGCAAGACATGGTATTCTCCCAACAGCGGCTTCACCAAGCTGCTTGAAGAGATCAGTTCCTATTACAAGCGCCGCTTTGGCTGTGAGTATGCTGCCAAAGGCGAGGTTCTTGTCACTGTTGGCGGTTCAGAGGCTATAGACCTGTGCATACGCACCCTTACCGGTCCCGGAGATGAGGTGCTTGTTCCGGAGCCCAGCTTTGTCTGCTATTCGCCGCTGGCTGAGATGGCAGGCTCCACACCGGTTTCGCTCCCTACTTATGTTGAAGACGAATTCCGTCTTACTGCAGAAACTCTGCGCGCGGCTATCACGCCCAACACCAAACTGCTTATTCTCCCCTATCCGAACAATCCTACCGGTGCTGTCATGCGTCGTGAGCATCTTGAGGCAATCGCTGAAGTTCTGCGCGGCACCAACATAATGGTTCTGTCTGACGAAATATACTGCGAACTTACATACGGTGATGAGCAGCACGTTTCCATTGCCTCTCTCGAGGGAATGAAGGAACGCACCATTGTTGTCAACGGCTTTTCCAAATCCTACGCAATGACCGGCTGGCGTCTCGGTTATGCCATGGGTCCGCAGCCTGTCATCAATCAGATGACCAAACTGCACCAGTATGCCATCATGTGCGCCCCCTCAACGGCTCAGTACGCTGCAATCGAGGCTCTTCGCAACGGCGATGACGATGTTGCCAAGATGCGCTCAGACTATGATATGCGCCGCCGGCTTATTGTTGACGGCTTCCGCGAACTGGGTTTCTCCTGCTTTATGCCGGAAGGTGCATTCTATATCTTCCCCAGCATAAAACACACCGGTATGACCTCTGAGGAATTCTGCGAAAAGCTGCTTCACGCCAAACACGTTGCGGTGGTTCCCGGCAATGCTTTCGGCGAAAGCGGTGAGGGACACATCAGAGTTTCCTATTCATATTCGGTCAAGCATATCCGCGATGCACTCCAGCGCATCGGCGAATTCATTGAGGAACTCGGCATAAAGAACAACTGAAATACCCGTTAAACGAAAGGATCTGAATCTGCTAATGGACAATCCTTCAAGCAGCGTCGTTATACAGCGTCATACCGATTTTGCCGACCGGCGTGTATGCTGTGCCTCCTGCTCCGAATATGACCAGGATACGGTATGTGCTATCATTGACCGCTTTTTTGAACATCTCGGTGCGGACAGGCTTATCAGACCCGGCTGCAAAGTCGTAATAAAGCCAAACATGGTAATACGCCGCTCGCCTGATGAGGCAACCACCACACACCCGACCATTGTTGCGGCGGTCATACGCGCGGTCAAACGGCTTGGTGCAGGCAGCGTAACTGTTGCCGAAAGCTCCGGCGGTCTATACAACAAAGCCGCAATGGGTGCAGTATTCTCCGGCTGCGGCATTGCTGCCGTATGCGAGCAGGAAGGCGCGATAATCAATCAGGACTTCGGCTATCAGGCTGTAGACTGCCCTGATGCGGTACTCTGCCATCAGTTCAACATTATCAACCCGATAATTGAGGCTGACGTCGTAATCAATATCGCCAAGCTCAAGACACACGCAATGACCGGTCTTTCCGGCTGCGTCAAGAATATGTTCGGCTCTGTTCCCGGACTCGGCAAGCCGGAAATGCACTGTCAGTATCCGGATATGTCCGACTTCCAGCAGATGATTGTCGACCTTTGCACGCTGACTGCACCTGCGATTTCGATACTTGATGCAGTCATGTGTATGGAGGGTGACGGTCCGACCGGCGGCTCTCCGAGATTTGTCGGCGCTCTGCTCGGCGGACTCAATCCTTTTGCCGTTGACATTGCCGCCTGCCGGCTCATCGCTGTCGAGCCCAAAAATATACATATGCTGCGTCACGGCATTGCAAGGGGGCTTTCTCCTGCATCGCTCAGCGAGGTGGAGCTCATCGGTGATGATGTGGAACCGATGCGTGTTGCCGATTTCCGTCAGCCGAAATCACAGACAAAAAATATCGTCGATTATTTTCCTAAATTCCTTCAGCCGCTCGTTGCAAAAGGCAAGGGAATAATTGCTCCGCGCCCGGTGATAAACGCAAAGAAATGCATTGGCTGCGGCAAATGCGCTGAAAGCTGTCCTCAGCACACCATTACCATAGACAAGCAGAAGAAACGCGCTGTCATTGATTATTCAAAATGCATCAAGTGCTACTGCTGTCACGAAATGTGTCCTGTTCGGGCAATTGATATTAAGCGTGCATTTATTGTGCGCCTGTAAGCTGCTTTAATCAAAAAAATCAGAAACAAAAATACAAGGTATGTATACCGAAAGGAAAACATCAGAAATGAAAGTCACTGTCAGGGCTTATGCCAAGATAAACCTTACGCTTGACATCGTAGGCAAACGAGAGGACGACTATCACTTACTTGAGTCGGTAATGCAGTCGGTTTCTCTGCACGACACTGTAACTGTATCCACCGATAATTCCGGTGAGATAAGTGTCAGCACTACAAACGACACCATTGCCGACGACAAAACCAATATCGCTTATCGTGCTGCAGAAGCATTTTTCGCTCATACCGGAATCGAAAATCCCGGTGTTGATATACGCATCAAAAAGCGCATTCCCACCGGAGCCGGCATGGCAGGCGGAAGTGCTGACGGTGCGGCGGTTATAATTGCACTCAACGAGATTCATTCTGCCGGACTTTCCGAAGAACAGCTCTGCGACATCGGCGAAACTGTGGGCGCAGATATTCCCTTCTGCCTTACCGGCGGCACCATGATGGTGCGCGGCATAGGCAACATTCTCTCCCCTCTGCCCGACCTTGCTGAATGTTTTATTGTTGTTGCAAAGCCGGAAGACAGTGTTTCCACAGGTGCTGCTTACAAGGCAGTTGATGAGTATACCGACCGCCTTGTTCACCCGATGACCGAAGATGCCTGCGGAGATATCTGCGCTGAGGATATAAAGACTCTTTCATCACGTCTGTGCAATGTTTTTGAACAGGCGCTTGAGCTTCCCGGCTCTCTCGCCATTCGCGACAGCATGTTGGAAAACGGCGCTCTCGGAGCCTGCATGACCGGCAGCGGTTCGGCTGTATTCGGTCTGTTCGAAGACGAGGACGATGCCAAAAAGTGCTGCGATATACTCAAAAAGACCTATGATGATGTTTTCCTGACCGAGCCGGTTTCACGCGGCTGTGAAATCGACCAGTAAAAATTAAATACCTGTCACTGATTAAACTGACACCCTTTTGTCCATACTCTTTGCAGATTATGAACGAAAGGGTGTTTTACTTATGAAAAGATTTGAATTCTCTCTCCTGCTTGCGGTTATTTTCTGCATCGCACTGAGTTTTTTCTCTTTTGAGGAGGAATGCGCTGAGATACGTGAAAATGTACTCCGGCTGCATATTCTTGCCAACTCCGACAGCGAAGAAGATCAGCAGCTCAAGCTGATGGTACGCGACAGTGTCATTGCCGCATCAGAAGAGATTTTTGCTGATTGCCGCTCACTCGAGGAAGCAAAGGCTGCTGTAATCCGCAACCTTGATATCATAGAGATGACAGCTGAGAATACTCTTGCGCAAAACGGCTGCTTTTATGATGTATCGGTTGAGCTTGCTGACAGCTGGTTTTCAACCCGGACATACGGCAATATTACACTGCCTGCCGGTGTATACGAAGCAGTGCGTATCAGTATAGGCGAGGCAAAAGGGCACAACTGGTGGTGTGTCATGTTTCCGGCTGTGTGCCTTCCGTCTGCTTCTGGCGAAGCAGAACTTGGCAGCTCACTTACTGCAGAACAGGTACAGATAGTGTGCGGAGACGGATATGAGCTGAAATTCCGATGCGTCGAGCTGTATGAACAGCTTCTCGAGGAAATGAGGCAGGCACATCTGGCTGAAGTGCACCATTATCAACGCGGATAAGGAGTGTCACAATGACCGACCGCCGGTTCAGATTTATTGTAAATACCGTATTTTTCGCGCTTCTTGCCGCCCTGTTTTATGCCTCTCTTAAATTTATCCTGCCGCTCGTTCTGCCGTTTGTCATTGCTTTTGCCTGTGCCGCTGCACTTCAGCGTCCGATTCAGCTTCTATCTTCCCGCCTTCGCCGTATTCCGCAAAAACTTACTGCATCGGCTGTAATACTGCTTTCACTCGCCACAATCGGTACTGCAGCGGTACTTATCATTGGTGGTATTGCCGGCGAACTTTCCGGATTTATCAACGACCTTCCGGATATGCTTGCTACTTTTGCCGACCGGATCAGTTCAGGTCAGACTTCAGCCTCCGGATTCATTGACAAACTTCCTCCTTCGCTCAGGAAGTACGCATCTGAGCTTTACTCCCGACTCTCGGAAGATATTCCCGGACTTCTGCTTTCTGCCGCAGAGGGACTTTCCGGACTGCTGATCGACTCCTTCGGTGCGATAGGAAGCTTTGCAATGCGTCTGCCCTCTTTCATCATTACGGTGCTTATCACTGTAGTATCAATCTTCTTCATCGGGCTTGATTATGACAGTGCACGGCACGCCATAGCCGAAATTACTCCGGCAAGTTTGAAGGCGCGCATTGTAAAAATCAAGGAGTGCTCAGCTGATACTGTATTATGCCTGCTTAAGACCTATGCTTTTCTGATGCTCCTGACCTTCAGCGAGCTTGCTGTCGGCTTTGCATTTTTCAATCTGATCGGTGCGAATATTCCATATCCTGTACCTCTGGCACTGCTGACCTCGGTTGTGGATATCCTTCCCGTGCTTGGTGTCGGAACAGTGCTGATTCCATGGGCTGTCTTCGATTTCATTGCCGGAAATATCGCCAGAGGAATCATGCTGCTGATTCTTTACGCTGTCGTTGTGATAATCCGCAATATCCTCGAGCCAAAGCTTATTGGCAGTCGTTTCGGTCTGCATCCTGTAATTACACTGCTTGCAATTTACACCGGCGGAAAGCTCTTCGGATTCATCGGTGTATTCCTGCTTCCGCTCAGCGTGATAGTTGCAAAACGTCTGCGTGATTCAGGAGTTTTCACTCAGTCTGCATCGACCGCCTGCAGGAAGTGAATAACAAAAATACCGGCCGCTCCATTCACGGAACAGCCGGTATTTTTCTGCTTATTCAAACCAACCTGACGGCAGGTACTTTCGTGTATTCTCTATCATGTCGTCAACGAGCGTTTTTATCTCCTCTGCGGTCAGCCTGCCCTTTATCTGAGGATCGTTTTCGAAGGCGTCACAGACCAGCTGGCGGTCACATTCAAGTGCCGCTCGCAGCACACGTTCATGATTCTCAACGTGCGGCTCGATAAGCTGATGCACCTCTTCCGGCAGGCTTCCGGCAATTAGTGGCTTTATTGAATCACGGCTGAATACTGCATTCGTCTCAACTACAGCTGAAGGCGGCAGATTGGTTATCTGCCGGCAGGTATTCGGAATATTCACATTGCTGACCACACGTGTCAGACCGCACAGAGCTTTGATGAGCAGTATGCCCTCTTCGCCTGTCGGCTGGAGATTTATCTCCTCTTCGCCCGAGATAAGTCTGTCGCTTTTTGCCATTCGCTCAGCGAGATCATTCTTGCGCCACTGCACGGGAGTCAGACCGAACTTCCATGATGTCACCGTCTGCTCATCTTTAAGATATTCTTCTCCCGGCATGAATTCTGCAAGATGTCTGTCACCTGCCGCGGCTATGAGCCCGTATCTGCGGAAAAGGTCAAACTTGACCCTGTGAGCGCAGTTGAAGCTGCTGTTTGCCCAGTTGCAGTCAGGCTCATTATATCCCTCTTCGTAATGCTCGTCTATATATTCTCTGTACACAGGAAACAGATCTATGCCTTTGTACGATGCTTCACTGAACCACGTGAAGTGATTTATTCCGAGCACGTTGACATGAATATCTGCGCGGTCTATATCAGCGATGCCAAGCGATTCCTCGCAGATACCCCTGAGCACCTTCTGCGTGCCGAAAACCTCATGACAGCAGCCAAACGCCTTTATTTCCGGAAAAACGCTGTACAAAGTCTTGACGCACAGCGTCATGGGGTTTGTGTAGTTTATGACCCATGCATCGGGGGAATACTTCTTTATCGCATCAGCAATCTCGACAAACATCGGTATTGTGCGCAGAGCACGGATAATTCCGCCCGGACCTGCGGTATCTCCTACCGACTGGTATATTCCGTGACGCTCCGGAAGGTGGACATCAGATTCCATTTCGTCAAATGTGCCGGGAAGTATGGAAATAACTGCAAAATCTGCACCTGTGAGAGCCTCCTCCAGACTTGCTGCAGTGACATACTTCCATTTCCCTGTGACGTCTTCCCTGCTGCTCAGCGAATTACCTATTTTCTCATTGCGGCGCGCTGCCTGCTCATCGATATCGTACAGGCGGATTGTGCCGCTGATGCTGCTCTCCATCGCAAGATCGGTCATGAAGGTCCACGCCCATCCGCGCGACCCTCCGCCTATATAGGCTATATTTATATCAGAAACTGAGTTATCTGTATATTTCATGTCATTCTTCTCCTTTTCCTGTTTATTCAAGTATACATTTCCGCTTTCAATTGTGTCAATAGGACCATATTGCCGTTAAATTGCAAATATTGCGGTATTTGTTATGCAATTATTCATCTCGGTCAACTCAAGGCAAATCGTTCTTTTAAAGTGTCAATTGCGCGGCTTTTTCATAAAATGTAGTGAAATAAACGCCGCGTTATTTGCGGCAGCTGGAGGTAAACTATGGAACAAACTCTCTGCACCGGATATTTTCTCGGAGCAAACAGTCCGACTGGATTCCGCTCTTACTTCGAAAGTGCCTGTCCTGTAACCGATGACTGGAATATATTTATTATCAAAGGAGGTCCCGGCTCAGGTAAATCGACACTTATGCGCAGGGTTTGTCAGGAAGCTGCGAGCCGCTCGCTGAAAAGTCAGCAGATTTTCTGTTCCTCAGACCCTGACTCGCTCGACGGTGTCATTATTCCGGCGCTCAAGTCTGCAATTTTTGACGGTACCGCGCCGCACGTGATGGAGCCGGCTTATCCCGGTGCCTGCGATCACATTGTAAACATCGGTCAGGCATGGAGCAAGGTACGACTTCAGGCTCAGCGTTCTGAAATAATCGCACTTTCCGCCGCCTGCTCCGGACATCACGCTCAGGCTATGCGCTTTCTAAGATGCGCCGATTCATTCAGACTCAGCATCACCGAGCCCTCAGAAAAGGCAATTGACCGTCAGCGGCTGTCTGCCACAGCTGCAAGACTTGCTTCAAAATACTGCGGCAGGTCGCATAGCATAAAAGGTATTGCCGCTGTACGCCTTCTCTCTGCTGTGACCCCAAAAGGAATTTTTACTTTTTCTGAAACAGCCGAATCACTGTGCAGCAGGATCGTGCCTGTTATGGACAGATTCGGCGCTCCTTCAACATGGCTGATGGCTCAGCTTCGCGACATACTGCTTGATGCCGGACATAATCTCATTGACTGCCGCTGTTCTCAGCACCCTGAGCGTACCGAACACCTTCTGCTGCCTGAATGTGACGTTGCCTTCACTGTCATCAGCGATGAACACTGCGCGATAGCAGCAACCGAACGTGCTGTACACACCGAGCGTTTCATGCCTGCCGACTTTATCAAAGAAAACAAACAGCGATTCTCGTTCAGCCGCAAAAGCATCGCTTCATTTACCGACCTTGCTGCAGAAGAGATGCGGCGGGCAAAATCAGTCCACGACCGGCTTGAGGAATGCTATATTTCAGCCATGGATTTCGACGCTGTCAACCAGATTGCAGAAAATGTCTGCCGTGACATATTCCTGTGTGTTCGCTGAATCTGCACCTGATTCACAAAACAATTCCGCCTCAGATTGCAAAATACAAAAAGGCAGGGGATATTCTCCCCTGCCTTTTATTGATTAATGCCTTATTCGTTTACCGCCTTGATAAGCACCGGAAGTGCGGGCTCAAACTTTGCACCATACCAATGGCTGTCATCGCCCTGAGAAACTTCAATGCAGGCAACAGTGTAGTCTGCTGCAATTCTTGCAGCATCAAATGCCGACTTTCCTCTTACAAGCGCACCGGTGAAAGCTGAGGCATAGACATCGCCCGTACCATGGCAGCCCTTGCCGTACTTTTTGTGCTCATAATAGGACATTTTGCCGTTTTCGTAAACAACAACACCGGTCTTATCTGCCGCATAACCGATGCCTGTAAGCACAACAGTCTTTGCGCCGAGCTCTGCAAGCTTTGCGCAAAGCTCAGAAATATATGCCTCATCGTACTCTGTTCTGTACTCACAACCGGTCAGCATACAAGCCTCAGTGATATTCGGTACAAGATAGTCAGCCTGAGCGCAGAGTCCCTTCATTGCCTCGACAAATTCTCCGTCAAAGCCGGGATAAAGTCTGCCGTTATCTGCCATTGCCGGGTCTACGATATTGACGCTTCCCTCTTTACCCATGGTGCGGAAAATATCAGAAACATATTCGATCTGCTTTGTACTGCCAAGATAACCGGTATATATGGCATCAAAGAGAATTCCTTCCTTCTGCCAGTGTTTCTGTATTGCCGGCATATCGTCGGTCAGATCGCGGAAGGTGTATCCGGAAAAGCCCGCTGTGTGTGTGGACAGTACAGCCGACGGCAGCACGCTCGTCTCTATGCCGCATGCGGAAATAATCGGCAGCGCAACGGTCAGAGAGCACTGACCGACACAGGATATGTCTTGTATGGTGAGGATTCTTTTGTATTCCATATTCATACCTCCTTAGGAGTTTGGGTTTACATTTCTGTTTGAATACATTATAATACCGTTTGGAGATATTTAAATATCCAAAAAAGGAGAATTTTATATAACCAGATGGCTGACAAGAAATACTTTTTACTATACAGAACAATCAAAACCAGAATAACAAGCGGTGAATACAAAGCCGGAGAAAAGCTTCCGTCAAAGCGCATAATGGCAGATATGAACGGCTGCAGCACCATCACGGTCGAGACTGCATACCGCAGGCTGATTGACGAAGGCTATATTACCGCCAGAGAACGCAGCGGATATTTTGTCTGCCGTATTGATGCAATTACAGCTGCTGTTGATAATGACGATACTGAGCATCTGCATCTGCTTCCTGATGATGAATCCAGTGAATGGCAGCATGATTTTGAGTATTCCGTATGGTTCCGGACGATAAGAAAGGTCATCGCTGACAACGGCGAGCGGCTCTTTGTAAAATCCCCGAACAAAGGCTGCGCAGTGCTTCGCAATGCCATTGCTGAGTATCTGCTCAGATACCGCGGAATGACCGCTCAGCCGGAGAGAATCATCATCGGTTCAGGTTCTGAACAGCTTTATGAAACAGTTGTACGGCTGCTCGGAACGCAAGGCACATACGGTATTGAGAATCCGTCATATCAGCAGATAGAAGCGATATACACCGGTGCAGGCGCAAAGATAGAGCGGCTTGAAATGGGTTCTGACGGCATAAAAAGCCATGCCCTCACGGGCGCTGATATAGATTTTCTTCACGTTACACCTTTTCACAGCTACCCTTCTGGCGTTACGGCAAGTGCAGGCAAGCGTTACGAATATCTCAGCTGGGCGCATAGCGACCGGGAGAAACGGTATATTATCGAGGACGATTTCGACAGCGAGTTCTTTATCCCTGGAATGCCTATCGAATCACTCTATTCACTCGATGATACCGACTCGGTAATTTATATGAACACCTTTTCAAAAAGCCTTTCGCCGTCGATGCGTATGGGATACATGATACTTCCGGAACGTCTGATAGACGAATACAACCGGCGTATGAGCATTTACTCCTGCACTGTGCCGGTTCTTGACCAGTATGTACTTGCGGAATTTATCGCAAACGGCAGCTTTGAACGCCATCTCAACCGCCAGCGCAGGAAAATGCGCAGAAATCTCTGACCGTTTTTATTGATCCACACACATTAAAGCACAATATTTTGTAATAACATGTCAGATTATTGGACTTTTGTTCCTTGATATGGTATTATATAATGACTATGTCATTTGTGAGGAGCAGTTTGTTGTCATGATCGTCATGTTTGCCGAAAAGCCCGATATGGGCAGAATAATAGCTGCGGCGCTGGGTGGAAATTCCGTCCGGCGGCATAACGGTTACCTTGAGGTGGATTATGCCGGTCAGAAGCACTGCATCACATGGGGATTCGGTCATCTCTACGGTCTGAAAGACGCAAAGGATTACGACCCTGCCTATGCGCGCTGGGATCTCTGCTACTTTCCTTTTTTTCCTAAGAAATACGAAATAAAGCCGCGCGGAGACGTTGCCGCTCAGGTCAAAGTGGTCAACGAGCTGTTCAGCAAAGCTGACCTGATAGTCAACGCAGCCGACGCCGACCGCGAGGGTGAGCTCATTTTTGCCTATGCTTATCAGGCATCAGGTGTAAAGAAGCCTATCAAGCGTCTTTGGCTGCAGTCGACCACACCTGACGCTGTACGTGAAGCTTATGACGGTATGCGCGAGGGTATCGAGATGCGCAGCCTTGAGCACGCAGCCCGCGCCCGCTCGGCTATCGACTGGTGCGTCGGCATAAACATGACCATATTCGCCACCAAGCGTTTTCCCGGTCAGACCGGACGTCAGGTCATCAGCATTGGCAGAGTTCAGACACCCACGCTTGCGATGCTGGTCGAGCGCGAACTTGCCATACGTAATTTTGTCAGCAAGCCATTTTTCAACGTTGTGGCTGAATTTACTGCAGCGAGCGGAACATACACCGGTACATACGAGAAAGAAAAACTCGCCACACGAGAAGAAGCCGAAGCAATCGCCGCGGCTCTGCAAGGAAAAAGCGGCACAGTTGCCAAGATTGAATCAAAAAAAGAAAAACGGCAGCCGCCTTATCTTTATGACCTCTCAACACTGCAGATGGAAGCCAATTCCAAGCTTGGTCTGACAGCACAGCAGACACTTGACATTGCTCAGAAGCTTTATGAAAAGCAGCTGCTTACATATCCGCGTACAACCTCACGCTTTCTGCCTGAAGACATGAAAGACAAGGTAAAGAATATTCTTCACGCACTGGAAAAACTGCCTGAATATTCCGGATATCTCTCCGGACTGAAATTTGCGCCCTTTACCAAGCGTCATTTTGACGACAAAAAAGTAGAGAGCCATTATGCTATCATTCCGACCACCAAGAAACCCGCCGGACTCAACGCAAACGAACAGGCGGTCTATGACCTTGTTGCCAAGTCGCTGATACGCATTGCCTATCCGGCAGCAGAAGTGCTTAAGACCAAGGTTATCACTGACGTTGAAGGCTATAAATTCAAATCCTCCGGCGATTCGATAACCGCCGAGGGCTGGTTCAAGGTCGATGCAATGCCCAAGAAATCTGACGTCATTCCGCCGCTCGCTGTCGGTGACAGCGTAACCGGTGAGTTTTCCGTCAAGGAGGGCAAGACCGAGCCGCCAAAGCGCTTCACCGACAAAACACTTATTGGTGCTATGGAGAGCGCCGGCAAGGAAGTCGAGGACGAGGAAGCGCGCATGCTGATGAAGGGCAGCGGCATCGGCACTCCTGCAACCCGTGCATCAATAATCGAAACGCTTATGCGCCGCGGCTTTGCAAAGCGAGAAAAAAAGAGCATCGTACCGACCGAATCAGGTATTGCTCTGATAACATGGCTGCCGATTGAAACGCTGAAATCACCGGCAATGACCGGCGAGATGGAAAAGCGGCTGTACGGCATTGAGCACAACACCGAAAATCCGGTTGCTGTTCTGCGAGCCATAGAGAGTTCTGTCCTCGACTGGTGCGCACAGCTCAGACAGCTTCCTGTACCGCCGAGGAATCCACAGCAGGGAGCGTAAGCTTCAGGAGATAAAATGATCAGACTTTATACGCCGCAATACAAAGATCTGTGGTTTCGCCAGATGTTTATGGCTGACAGCGAAACTATGTCATACAATCACGCCTGGGGCGGCACCATACCGTTTCCGGAGGAGGATTGGGCTGACTGGTTTGACTACTGGGTCATAAATCACGAAAATAAAAGATTCTACAGATATCTTGTAAATAATGAAACCAATGAGTTTGTCGGCGAAACAGCCTATCACCATGACGCCGGTCGAAATATATACGTCGCAGATGTCATTGTTTACTCTGCACACCGCGGAAAAGGATACGGCTCACAAGGGCTCCGGCTGCTGTGCGAATCGGCTGAAGCCAACGGCGTGAGTGTACTCCACGATGATATCGCCATAGATAATCCGGCAATAAAAATGTTTCTTGATGCCGGATTCACCGAGGAATATCGGACAGAAGAAATCATCATTCTGAGAAAAGAGCTGTAAATAACAAACGCTGCTGCAGCTGAATCAGCAAAGCTGACACGAAAAAGCCTTACACTCAGAGAGGTTTTATTATGACATACGAGACAATTATCAGAAAATATTTTGCCGCATGGATCGAGAATGATATCAGTGCTATAACAGAGATTTTTGCGCCTGATATTATTTACACTGAATGCTACGGTCCGGAACACCATGGCATGGCTCAAATGCTCAGGTGGTTTAAAGACTGGAATCAGCATGGCAAGGTGCTTGAGTGGAAAATCAAACGAATTATCGAAAGCAACCGCGCACTGGTTGCCGAATGGTATTTTGAATGCGAATATGAAGGCAATATTGACGGATTTGACGGCGTTACCATTGCTGATTTCAACGATGATATGAAGATATTCCGATTGTGTGAATTTCAGTCGAAGCCAAAGCATTATTCACCTTACAGCACAAATTGAATCTAAAATTAAACCGACCTGAAAATACTCTCAGGTCGGTTTTGTGATTGTTCTGGTATTATGCTTCGGTAGTTTCTGCGACGACTTCAGGCTTCTCAGTTTTTGAGAAGATCTTATTGAAGATTGCCGGCCAGATGGCGATTGCCCAGAGAATAAATGTGAAATATCTTACTGCATCTGCAACGAGGGATTCGCCGATTATGGGCTTGAGTCCGCTCTTGAGTGCGAGCATGACGCCTAGACCGACAACATACTTGATGGCGTGCTGCCAGATTTTTGCATTCTTCGGGTCGAACTTGATAAGTGCGGTTTCTATCCACATTCCGACACCGAAACCTATTGCCGCACCAGCAACCTTACAGCAGTCAGATGCATAGTCGATATCGATCGTACCGTTTGCGTTAAGGATAAGAGAATAAGCAACAAGAGCTGCACCGACTGCAAGTATAACACCGGAGACCGCTGCACACACACCGCCGGTTATTTCTCTTTTGCCCATAGCTGCAAAAATAATTACTGCTACCAAAAGTGTAGAAACCATTGCAACACCAACATCGGCAAGGGTATGAACTCCGAGGTACATTCTGGAGAATGCAACAACCGGAATGGCTGCAAAGCAGAGTATTCTCAGCCAGAGCTGTCTGACTGTCAGTCCGAGCGTGCCGAAGAGGGCCGTTGCGCTGGTGGTATGTCCACTTGGGAATGAATAGCTGGTTGCATGCTTAAGTGCGCCGCCGACCGGCTGGAAATTCGGATCAAGTATCCACGGACGGTCGATACGGAAGGTTATCTTGAGTCCGTTTGTACACATATTTGCAAGGAAATAGCTGGTACCGATGCAGTAAGCCATACGTTTGTTAAGGCACCAATAGATAAAGCATAATACAACGATTGCGACGGTCTCCTCGCCGAGCTTTGTCAGAACTGAGAATATTGCGTCGAGCACTGGTGTGCGCCATTCAGAAATTGCCCATAAGATTTCCATAAACCAGACCTCCTAATGTTATTTAAGTTAATAATATCATATAAGGATGCGGAAATAAAGAAAAAATATGGTTGTAGAAAACTATTGAGATAAATTTGGGTTTATGCGCATTAACTTTTGGTAATGCACAGGCTTCGCCCGACCCAAAGACCGAGCCGGAGTCATATCGGCGAGGGGTGGAAGTGTGGAAGATGATAGAGCGCTGGCAATCACCACACTTATCTCCGGTGAATGTGCGCCGGACAGTGGCGCAGGCTACATGTATTTATTCCGAATTGAGGTTTTCAGAAATGATTCATTTAGAATTATTTCTGAAACACATGCAATTCGATATAAATACGAGACGACCTTTTAAACGGTATTTTGGTTCCTTTTTTACCGAACAAAAAGGAACCGCCCCGCCGGCGCAAGGCGGAAGTCAAAAGTTCGTATCACATTATGGCGATGTGCTAAGCGCAAAATAAAGCGTTATTTTCGATTAAGAGGTTTATGCTATCCGATTTCCGTTATAGATTCCGGAACTTAACTTCTTTTCCGCCTCGAGCAGCGGCGCAGCTTTTGCTGAAGCAAAAGCGCCGTTATTCCATTCGGAATAACGGCGCTCGTATACTTTGCCAACAGCGGCAAAGTATGCAAAACGCCGTTTAAAAGGTCGTCTCGTATTTATATCGAATTGCTTGTGTTTCAGAAATAATTCTGACCGAATCATTTCTGAAAACCTCAATTCGGAATAAATACATGTAGCTTGAGCCACTGTCCGGCGCACATTCACCGGAGTTGCGCATGGTGATTGCCAACGCTTTATCATCTTCCACACTTCTACCCCTCGCCGATATTTTTCCGGCGAGGTTCGTGGGCAGGTGCGGTTGCTTTGTCATCGAAATCTTAATCGCTAAACCAAAGTTTACCGTACGGCGGTAAATTTCCTCACGGCACTTTACGAGAAGCGTTGTTCGGTGGATTAGCAGTTTAACAGCGGCTCGCTTTCCAACGCGATGCTAAGTAAAAAAGACCCCCGAAGCGGCAGTGCGCCGGATCAGAGGTCTTCTGTTATGTCAGACTATGCTGGTTATGCATAATTTGCATGTTGTGCCTTATGCCTGACTGTATGCACTGCGCACGAAACAAGTTTTGATTGACTTCCGTTGCAGCGCAGAATCCGGATACCGGTCAGAAACGCGGCATCAGGTGTTTGCAATTGCGATTGCCTCAACGATGTTTGCAACGTCCTCACAGCAGTCGCAGACGGTCTCGAATGCCTGATAAATCTCACGCCATGCGATGATGGTCAGAGCGTCCTTCTCCTCGAGAACCAGCTTGCGGACAGCGGTCAGATAGAGCTTGTCGCCCTCTTCCTCGCAGTGGTTGACGTCGACAATTGCCGGAGTAAGGGTGGTGGAGCGCTTGTAGTTGGGCAGCTCAGCGAGAACCTTCTCGGTAGCTTCGCAGCAGCGGATAATGAGGTCTGCAAAATCTGCCGCATCGTCGCGGACAGCGGTGATGTTCCATGTGTAGAGACCGAGAACGATGTCCTCGATAGCGTCGGTTACGCTGTCGATACTCTGGCTGATGCTGATGATGTCATCGCGATCGATCGGAGTGATGAATGCCTTGACAATCTCGTCGCTCAGCTCGTGGCGCTTTGCGTCGCCCTGATGCTCGATCTCGTGAATTTCAGCAACGATCTTCTCTATGTTTGCGCTGTCGAAGTCTGCAAGAATATCCTTGAGCTTGAGAGCTGCAGTGTGGGAGATGCGGATGCACTCGACAAAGTTATCAAAATAGAAGGAATTCTTTTTGTTGCTCATTATAATTACACTCCTGTTCTGTGAATTAATATGAAAATATAGAATTATTTATGAAAATTATCAAAAATCAAAGGAGAAAAGTCGGGGCTGTCAGAATATCAGCATGAAAAGCTTTGTAGCACCGAAGGCTATAATGCCACAGCCGGGGAAGGTGAGGATCCATGTCATTACCATGTCGCGTACGACATCAAGGTTGATTGCCGAGAGACGCTTGGTTGCACCGACGCCCATGATAGCGGCAGTCTTGGTGTGGGTGGTGCTGACGGGGATACCGGTAAGGGAGGCGATGAGCAGAACAACTGCCGCACCGAGGTCAGCCGAGAAGCCCTGATAGGTGTTGAGCTTGACCATGTCCATACCGACCGACTTGATGATCTTGTAGCCGCCGAGCGAGGTGCCGAGAGCCATCAGAGCCGAGCAGAGAATCATCATCCACATCGGCAGAGCGACTGCGCCGGTCTCGTCCTGACCGTTTGCGAGGAATACGCCGAGCATCAGAACGCCCATGAATTTCTGACCGTCCTGAGCACCGTGCATGAAGGACATTGCCGCACCGCCGAAGACCTGAGCGCCCTGGAAGAAACCGGTTGTCTTTCTGCGGTCCATGTTGCGGCAGACGAACTCGGTTGCCTTTGTGCAGGCAAAACCCGAGGCAAAGCCGAGCAGGGTGGAAAGGAAAAGTCCGTAGATGACCTTGAGCCATTCGCCGCCGTTGATGCCGCTCATGCCGCCCTGAAGAGCGATTGCAGCACCGGAGATACCGGCGATGAGAGCGTGGCTCTCACTGGTGGGGATTCCGAAAGCCCATGCCGCAACAGCCCAGATGATTATGGCTGCAAGTGCGGCGCACAGCGCAATTATGGCTGCGTGGGTGTCACCCTCGAAGTTGACCATGTTCTTGATGGTCATTGCAACGGTGGAGTTGATGAGGGTCATAACGAGAACGCCGAGGAAATTGAAAACCGCTGACATGAGGATAGCGGCGCGCGGCGCGATTGAGCGGGTGGCGATGCAGGTTGCGATTGCATTCGGAGCATCTGTCCAGCCGTTGACAAAGATGACGCCGCAGGTGAGCAGAACGGTGACAAGCAGGATCGGATTCTGGACAACCTGTGTCACAAAGCTGATGAAGTCCATCTGATCATCCTTTCATTTGATTCTTTTGTCTTTGATCTGGTTTTGCAAGTGAAAACAAGAGAAAACACTTGATTTCATTTACATTATAGATTCTGAAACATTAAATTGTCAATAAAATGCAAAAAGCTTTAACCGAGTTTTAACCTGGTTTTAACATTGGACGCGATGCGAAAAAGTTTTTGCTCTTCCGGATGCACAAAAAGCGGATAAAGGGTTGAAGAATGAGGTGCAATGGTATAAAATAATGTAATATGATTGTCGCGTGAGTTGAAAACAACTGACAATAAATGAAATGATATGAAATATCAGTGCAATTATGTACACGCGTTGTGAAATTGCGGAAGGAGAAACTGACTGTGAGCATTTTTGAAAATGAAAGCATTATCATAAGAGAAACAGCGGAAAACGAAAATCAGGCGCTCCTTGAGAATCCTCAGGCGGCAGCTTTGTTGGGCAAAAACAGCAGGGTTTATGCCGTCGCCGGAAAGGACGGCGGGCTTTACGGCGCGTTGGCGCAGTGCAGATACGCTCAGTGGGGCATGGAGGGTCTCGTGTTCGTCACTCTGCCTGAGCATCGCCGCCGCGGATACGCTGCTGCTGCAGTGCGCGCATTCACCCGCTGGTTCTACGACAACACCGACGAGAATATGCTGGTGGCTGTGGTCGACCTTGAGAACGTGGCGGCTGTGCGCACCCTCGAGCGCGCCGGCTACGAATATATCCGCACCACCACCCTCGAGGGCGACGACGGAAGCGACAAGGGTGTATATCACCTGTTTGTCTGCTCGCGCGCGGTTGCCGATGCAGGCGCACCTCCCCGCGGCTGCTGCTGCGGCTGCGGAGGTCACGCTGAGTGATTTTACGGGAATTGATTGCAGACAGAAATTAAAACTGCGTGCTGCCTTTACCTGCCAGAACGGGCAAAGGCGGCGCGCATTTTATTTTTTTACAGCATACGCAGGAAAATCCATCGCTGTAAAGCCCTCTCCGGTTCATAATTTCAGCGGCGGCAAAAAAGCCGGCACTAATCGCATAAAAGTGTTGTCGTTACAGCAAGGTTGTCGGCAGCGAACGGGCTGATTCAATTGACATATCCGGCTTTTTTCGGTAAAATTAAATCAAAAGCCGGTCGGTGTGAAAAGTTGTTCCGCCGCAGGAATCTGCCCTGCTATTATACCCGTATGGCGCCGGCGGCAGACCGGCATACAGAAAATAAGGAAATTTGTTTTTGAAAAGGAGAAATCAGGATGAAAAAGCTTCACATGGGCGCTGCCTGCTGTGCTCTTGACCTTGGAGACGGAAGCGAACGCGCCGAGTATGTGAATCAGGATTATATCCTGCACAAGCTCGGACGTCCCCACCGCGCTGTCAATATCATGTACACCTACTACCCCCACGAGCCGCAGTGGCCGGCACGTATCTCCGAGGCCTGCAAGGACATGGAGATATCCTTCCAGTGGGATTATCCCTACGATGACTACTTCCCCTACGGTGCAAACGGTCAGCCTTTTGAGCAGATGAAGGATATCCGCCGCCACGGTCAGGACGTTATCCTCACTCTGACCGTCGACTGCGCACTTTCTGACGATGAGCTGCGCGAGGTTGCACGTCAGCTCAAGCCCTTCGGACGCATGATGATACGCATCAACCACGAGTGCTGCGGACAGTGGTTTACCCACAACAAGCGTTTCTCATATGACGAGGTCGGCGCATTCTTCATCCGTTTCAACAATATAATCAAGGAAGAAGCACCCCAGATCCGCACCATATTCTGCGGCGGCTGGGCAACCGAGGACGGTCACGTCGAGCAGGAAGAGGCTTTCAAGGACTGCTACAAGGCTGCTGATATCTGGAGCTGTGACTGCTATCTGGCTCTGCATTACGGCTGGCCCTATGACGTTGCCGAGGCAGGCGGCGGTTCATACAAGGCTGAGACGGTTGAGATGAACACCAACCGCTACATCAATACCTACAAGCGCGCCTGCGAGCTTGCCGGCGAGGCGAAGCCGATGACCACCGCTGAGTTCAACACCGACGGCGATGTCACCGGTCCGATTGCGCAGGGCGATTCGGTAGTCCGCTTTGCTCACTGGTTCCGCGACAACAAGGCTGACTGGTTCAAGGCGATAAGCATGTATCAGTTCCGCGACCGCGGCAGACTCGGTCTTGAGATTGAAGATCCCAACAACAACGCGGTCGGCATCGAGCAGCCCATGCTCAGACAGTACCGCGACGAGATTCTGCACGACCCGTATTTCATGCCGGCAATGACCGTTGGCGAAGAGACTGCATTCCCGGCAGCAATGCGCTGGGGCGGCAGTGAGGACGCAGACGGAATCGCCATCGATATCGATTTCGAGGGCAATCCCCAGTTCTGTGAGATGACCGTCGAGCAGGATATCGCACTTATGGTCGAGCTCAACGGACGCTGGTTCTACAAGGCTCCCGGCACAAAGACGGTCGATATGATGTCGGCATTCTTCGACAAGCCCCTTGACGGTCCCTGCACACTGACCATGAAGGTTTTCGCAACTCCGGCAGACGGCATCAATACCGATGACGGCAATGAGGACTGGCTGACAAACTACCGCGCAACCCTCGAGAAGGCTCCCGAGATGAGAATCCGCTACGAGGTTCCCGGCATTGTCGGTTGATTTTTCGGCTGGTAAAAATGTGAATAACTGTATGTATCGGTGAAAACTAACGAAAATAAATGAAACAAGCGGCGCTTTGCTGGCGGTTTGAATTCCGGCAGGGCGCTGCTTTTTTTTGCGGCGGCTGTGCGCAGCCGACAGACAACTCAGGGCCCGGCATAAATCCGACGGACAGAGGCGGCAGTGCGGATACGGTACAGCCGCAGGCAGTGACCGCACCGGAAAGGTGTGTGCAGAGTGTTTCCGGTCGCCGCGTTAAATTGCTGTATGGAATTGCAGCGCTCATACAGGTGTGAGCGCTGCACACGGTTGCTGCATGGCAGACGGAAGGGTGTCTGTTTTCCGTCTGCCGGCAATAATTGCACAACAGGTGTGCTGCTCGTTGCTATCCGGTGCGATGTGTGGTAGAATGTAGCAGGAAACAAAAATGCAAAGGAGCTGCAGTATGGAGCGTCTTGATAAATTCATCTCATCGCAGAGCGGACTTTCGCGCAAACTGGCGCGCGAGCGCATCTGGAAGGGCAGTGTCACCGTCAACGGAAAAACCGAGAAAAGCACCGACCGCAAGATCGATCCCGAAAAGGACACCATCTGCCTTGACGGCAAGCCGGTGAGCTATATCGAGTTTCTTTATATTATGATGAACAAGCCGAAGGGCTATGTCTCGGCAACGCGCGACCGAGACGAGCGCACTGTGCTCGACCTGCTTCCGGCTGAGTATCGCCGCACAGGGCTCTTTCCGGCAGGCAGACTTGACAAGGACACCGAGGGACTGCTGATAATAACCGATGACGGCGCTTTCGGGCACAGCATGACCGCACCCGGCAAGGAGGTCTACAAGACCTACATCGCACAGCTCGATGCTCCGGCTGACGAGGAGGCTGTTAAGAAATTCGCACAGGGAATAGAGCTCGACGGCGGCGAGGTCTGCCGACCGGCCAAGCTCGAACTGCTCGGGGGAAACCTTGTGAAAGTGAAGATATGCGAGGGAAAATATCATCAGGTAAAACGTATGTGCGCCGCTGTGGGACGTCATGTTGAGGAGCTCAAGCGAGTTTCCATCGGTGCGCTCCGGCTTGACGAGAGCCTTGCTCCGGGCGAATGCCGCCTTATTTCTGAAGAGGAACGTGCGCTTCTGCTCAGAAACCGCTGAAAACAGCGCTGTCTTAAAAACCGCATGGTTAAGCCAATCCAACCGCAGGTTTGAAGAAATCCTACCTATGGTTGAGTGATTCTGTCCCCTTTTCAACCGATGGTTCATTGCTTTTTCGCCGCCTGACAGCGTACAATGAAGCCACGAAAAGGGAACAGCCCTTTGAGATTTGCGCAAATGCTTCTGCCAAATCCGGCAAAATTCTCAGACGAAACAAGAATGAAAGGTCAGGTAAATAACATGGAAACTTCTCTCGGAAAAAGAATTCAGGCAGCAAGAAAGAGACTTGGCATGACACAGGAGCAGCTGGCAGAAAAGCTCGGCGTATCCGGTCAGGCGGTGTCGAAGTGGGAATCGGACATCTCCTGCCCCGATATAACCGCGCTGCCCGTCCTTGCGGATATATTCGGAATGTCGGTCGATGAGCTGCTCAGAGGCAAGGAAAAGCAGACCGAAGCAATGGAGCTTATTCAGAACACCGGCAAGTCGGTTGAGGAAATGTTCCTGCGCATGTACGTTATAACAACCGAAAAGGAAGACGGCGAGGAGGTCAAGGTGAAGGTCAGCATTCCCATGCCGGTGCTCAGAGCGCTGCTCGATTCGGGCATGGACATGAAGCAGATTGTCTCCATGCAGGGCGCAGGCGATGCCATAAAGGGCGCGAATATCGATTTTGATTCGATTATCCGCCTGATCGATGCAGGCTTCTGCGGCAGTCTTATGGACGTCGAGGTAGAGGCTGAAGATGCAGACGTCTCGGTCAGAATCGTTCTTGAATAAAGCGGAGATACGGGCATGAAAATCGACGTAAAAGAAGCGGAAAAACGCATAATAAGGATAGGGATTCCGCGCTGGCTTTACATGAACAGCCTTGGAATCAGCATTGCAGCCATGCGCAGGGAGGTGCCTTTTTCGCCGAAGCAGGCGAGAAAGAGCCTTCGCGCGGTGAAAAAGGCAATGAAGAAGTACGGAATAAAGACAGTAGCTCAGATCGAGGTTGATACAGGCGACACACAGGTGTCGATCGAGATATAATAAAAAGAAAACCGCCCGTCGCAAGCGCATAAATACAGCGCTCTGCCGATACGGCGGTTTTTGTCATATCAGCAGTCCGCTGGTGTCATTGTAACCTCGCGGCATTTCTGCTATAATATGGATAACAGACTGGCGGCAGCAGCTGCTGTCTGTAATGAAAACAATTGAAACAAAATGAAAACAAGTGCAAGTACCTGCTGGAAACAACAGCAGGTGCGGATATTCCACTGCAGGACGAAACTCTGGTGGATAATCCGGCACAATACGAAAAGAAAGGAAGCAGAGCCATGCTTTACGAAATGATAGATCTTTACGAACACTTCGGACAGAAGCGCCCCAAGGATTCCAAGGGCTACCTGCGGTGTATGTGCCTTGATCCCATAGATCAGGTAAACCCGAAGCGCCGCTATCCGGCACTGCTGATAATTCCGGGCGGTGCCTATGCCCGTGTCTCCGAGCGCGAGGCTGAGCCGATGGCATTCGGCTATATGCGCATGGGTTATTCGGTTTTCTGCCTTGATTACTCGGTTGCGCCGAATGCCTTTCCCGTCGCGCTGCGCGAGGCGGTCATGGCGATGCTTTATATCCGCGAAAACTGGGATTATCTCCACATCGATCCGACCAAGGTTTCGGCACTCGGCTGCTCTGCCGGCGGACATCTCTGCTGCAGCCTTGCCACCCTCTTTGACTGCAAAGAGGTCTCCGACCTGCTCGAGGGAAGCCGCTGCACTGCCCGTCCTGATGCCTGCATATTCTGCTATCCGGTCATCACCACCGGCGAAAAGACCCACGAGAGAAGCGCTGCCAATATCAGCGGCGGGGACAGGGAGCTGCGCGAATTTCTTTCGCTTGAGAAGCGAATCCGCCCCGACACACCGCCTGCGTTCATCTGGCACACACGTACCGATGAGGCTGTACCGGTCGCAAACAGCCTGCTGCTCGCCTCAGCCTACGAGGCGGCGGATATCCCATTTGAGCTGCACATCTACGCAAAGGGTATACACGGCATGAGCGTCGGATACGACACCGTATACCGCACCGACGCGGTGCCGGAGTGCAGCGCTGATATGCCCGGCTGGCTCGATCTGAGCGCACGCTGGCTGCGCGAGACGGGCATGACCATTACCGATTGATAATACTGTTATCAAAAAAATAAATACAAAAACAAGCACCGCCGATCTGAATTCTCAGGTCTGCGGTGCTTTAATTATTTTTAATTATCGGAAATCGGTTGTCCGGCTGTCTGCCGTCAGTCTCTGTAGCGGCGGATCATGGTGCGCGGAACGACCGTTATCGACGGCACTCTGTTGCACTCGATGAACTTCTCGACTACCGACTGCAGGTCAGCTGTCGATTCATAGCCGCCTGACGGAAGTCTGTTCTCCGGCTTGCCGCTCAGGGAATCGTAGTTGTCCTTGATGCCGTTGTCGGAAACCGGTGCAGAATCGCTTATCACTGTGCCGGTGTCGATGCCGGCGGCGCCGTTGTTTCCGCTGTTTCCGTTGTCATCATCGCCGCTGCCGGTGTCATTGCTTTCGGAATCCTCAAGGGTTTCCTCCTGCTGATGGCGCTCATTGCGCAGCGCGTTGATGATGTTGGCAAAAAAGCTGCCCTTCTGGTGGGGATGGCGGTTCTTGCGGTGGCTCTTTGATTCCTCGCTCTCGCCGGTTTCCTCCGGCTCGGCAGAGGCAAGCTCTATGCTGTACTGCGGCTGGGTCTCAGCTGCAGCAGCGGCGCGCTGGCGGTGTCTGCGCGAGGTGGGAGCGGATGCGGCAGCAGGTGCTGCAGCGGTCTGCTCCTCCGGCTGCTCAAGCAGCTCGCTGACGTAGGAGCGGGCTATATCACGGACATACTGCTCAAAGGTGATGCTGTCGCTTATTGCGTGGGGTACAGCACCCTCGGTAACAGGTGTCGGGCTGAGATGCATTGCGCTTCTCTGGGTGGCTGCCGGTGCAGGACTTGCGTGAACAGCAAGCCGTGCCTTGACCTCGACCTTGCTGCGTACAACAGGCTGCTGGCGGCGTACCATAACAGGTACCGAGCTGCGGCGAGCCTTGGACTGGCGGTGTATCAGCGCGGTCTTTTCCGGCTGAGCAATTATCTCCTGAGGTGCCGGCTCGGGCTGAACGGCAGGTGCGGCGGTCTCTGCGACCGGAGCGGCTGTCTGTACCTCGGGCTGGCTTACGGGCTGGCTCTGTGTCTCTGCAGCAGGCTCTTCCTCACGAAGCACCTGAGCAGATGCAATTATTGTCTCGGCTGCGGCGGCAATCTGTTCCTGTGTTACAGGTGCAGGTTCGGGCAGCAGTTCTGCAGCGGGTTCCTCTGCCTGCGGCTCTTCAGCTGCGTCAGGAGCATCAACCGGAGTGACGATGAGGTCGGCTTTGGGCTCGGCTTCAACTGCAGGAGCGGCAGGTTCAGGTTTTGCTTCGGCTTCAGCCTTGGGCTCTGCCTGTGCTGCGCTCTGCTCGAAGGGATTCTCAAAAGGCTCGGTGGTCACGATTATAGGCTCGTGTACCGGCTTGTTTGCAGCAGCCTTGCGCAGTTCCTCCTCCTGCTGTGTGACAGCATCTGCGGCGGTCTGTGCGGCATTGGCGGCGGCAGCTGTAGCCTCGGCGGTACGCTTGCGGGATTCCTCGACAGCGTTTTCCGCCTGATTTATAAGGTCAAGCACCTCGTCGAACTGGTCGTCCTGCTCGGTGCGGACTATCTCAATACGCTCAAGCGGCTCGTAGGTGAATTCGTCCGGCTCGGGCTGAATGTATCCGGGGTTGTTCTGGTAAATTGTATCCGGATCGAAGGGGTTGTAGTCTCTCTGACCGCCCTTCTGACCGGTCATGATATTCTGCAGGCGGCGGTACTCCTCGCTGACGACCTCCTCGCTGATGTCCTCGTAGACAGGGTCGCGCAGCAGAAGCTGCTTCTCAGGCCACTTGCCGCGGCAGTTGTCAAAATAATCGTTGCTGTAGATATAAAGCCAGAAGGCTGAGTCATTCTCGCGGATGTACGGCTGGTGGTCAGGTACCGACATGGCAAAGATGTTGTTGCTGACGTCGGTGCTGTCGAGAAGGATAACCGTACGGAGCAGCGGATTTCTTGCGGCGGTGAGCACATCGGGGTCGCCAGAGCGAAGGCGCTCAGCCATGTGGCTGGACATGAACATTATGACTCCGGAGGCCGACTGGATACGCTGCTGCTTGTAGTAATCAGAAGAAACGCCGGTCGAAGGAGCGCAAAAGACACGGAACCCTTCATTGTACATGCGTGCAAGCACAGGATAGGCAAGTGCCTCGTCCTCTTTGCAGTACACGGCATAAATGAAAGGCTGTGCGCCGTCATATGAAGGTATTTTCTGATGATACATAAATATCTTCTCCGTCCTTGCGGCCGACCGGCCGGATAATCTTACAAGATAAATTCTACCACTATCGGAGCAGAAGATTATCACAATTTTGTTAACATTTTACGTTTTGGAATAAATATTTGTTTTATATTATAAGGGGCAGGACAATTTTGCGATTGCGCCATAGAATGCGGCAGGAATTTTTTGAAAAAATATATTATTTCCTCTTGACATAGTGTGTGGCACACACTATAATGTACTCAACAATAATAAAGCGAGACACAATAATACACATCAACCAATGAAAGGAGATGGAGCGGAATGGAACAGAAGGAGCTGCTGACCGGAATGGTCATGGAGCTGCGAAGAGGCACCGTAGTGCTGTGTGCGCTTGCCCGGCTGGAGGAGCCGATGTACGGCTACAATCTGCTCAGCGAGCTGTCAGAGTGCGGCATACCGGTAGAGGCGAATACCCTTTATCCGCTGCTGCGCCGTCTGGAGTCGCAGGGGCTGCTGAAAAGCGAATGGAACACACAGGAAGCCAAGCCGAGAAAATATTATCAGACCACCGACCTCGGCAGAGAGATCTGCGCACAGCTCAAGGCGCACTGGAACGATACCGCAGACAGCGTCCGGAAGATAATCGGGGAATAGGAAAGAAAATTTGGGTTTAGCGCACTCACCTTCAGTGATGCACCAACCGCACACACCCCAAGACCTCGCCGGAATTATATCGGCGAGGTCAGTCGGCCTGAGATGCTGCACCGGGAGCCGCCCATAGGTGAGATCCGAGCCGGAAATTTATCGGCACGGGGAGCGGCCTGCGTGAGATCATTCGCAAA
>JAZNOP010000071.1:0-56234 GCA_045580875.1 Acutalibacteraceae bacterium | reverse complement strand
ATTACATCACCGATAATAATGGGACTGCTCGAACAGCGACTGCCGCTTGACTGCATCACCGTAATGGTGCAGAAGGAGGCTGCGGAGCGTATGTGTGCCGCGGTCGGCAGCCGTGCCTCCGGCGCAGTTACGGTGTCGGTTCACTACTACAGCGAGCCGCGTATACTTTTCAAGGTATCCGCAGGAAGCTTCCTGCCTGCGCCGAAGGTTGATTCTGCAGTAATGAGGCTTGATATCCTTGAAAAGCCTCCGGTTGATGTAGGTGATGAAGCTGTTTTCAGAAGACTTGTGCGCGCAGGATTCTCACAGCGCAGAAAAACGCTGATGAATTCAGTATCATCTGCCGGATTTGCAAAAGAACGTCTGGGAGAAGCACTGGACAGCTGCGGCATCGAGCGCACAGCAAGAATAGAACAGCTTACAATGGAGCAGCTTGCAGCCCTGTCGCGTGAGCTGAGCGGTGATAAATAAGAGCCTGATACAGATATCAACAATCAGAATAAAGCGAACAGATAAGCAAAACGGCACAGCTGAAAATGCTGTGCCGTTTTAGTTTTGCCTGCATAATGCTTCTGCAGAGCATGAATTCAATATCAGCGTGACCAGGTCTGTAAGCCGAGTTCTGTATTTGACGATCATCTATCTCGACTGTACGTTGCCGTACAGCTCCAGCCATCTCCTCGGGACGCAGCGGGCAGCTGCTATATGTCCCTCCACGATGTTGCATCGGATAGGGTTTACATGGCCGCGCAGTCTCCTGCGCGCCGGTGAGCTCTTACCTCACCTTTCCACCCTTGCTCCGCCTTGCGGCGGGGCGGTATCTCTCTGTTGCACTTTCCCTGGGGTCGCCCCCGGCGGCCGTTAGCCGTTATCCTTGCCCTGTGATGCTCGGACTTTCCTCATATACCCGTTTTCACGGAGTACACGCGACCGTCTGGCCTGCTCACGCTGATACAGATTTTAGCAGAATACCAAAGTTTTGTCAATGATTGACAATGATGTTGCTTATACAGCGAGAAAGCTGTCAGCCGTGCGCGACAGCAGGTATATCTTTTCTTCCTTCAGCGTGTTGGCATTGATATATACAGCGGCATCTCCGCCGTCCCATCTCCGGCAGATAAATTCATAGCAGAGTTTTTCGCTCAGTCCGTCAGTCTGTATCAGCACCAGCCGGCTGTCGGTGACAGTAAGCATTCCGCTTATCTGCTCCTGTGCCTGAAGCAGTGTGAAATCAGCGCGAAGAGTATTCCGGTCATGGTGATTCATTATATAATCTCTTGCATCATAAGCGACAGCATCACCGCAGTCAAGCGCGACAGCCACCTTGACCTGATCGGGGTATAGAACAATGTTGTCCTGCTGAGGTGCAAAGCTGAATACACACGAACCGCCGTAGGTGCAGTATTGGAGCGGTACAAACCCGCTCATTCCGATTCTCCGCATGAATTCCCCGGCAGCTGCTTCTGCCTGTTCTGTTGTTACTCTCTGCTGACCGATATTGACATCGCGTATCATATAGCTGACAATACCGCCGCGGCGTGTTACTGCAGTTTCTGTGTTCCCGTCGGATGAATGAAAGATATATTCACCGATAGTGTTGTCAGACCGGCCTGATATGTGCATCTCATTGCCGGCAAATTCGGCTGCTGCAATACGGGCTTCACTTTCGGAGACTTCGTCAAGTCCTTCAATTAAAGCCGGAGTCCGCTCAAAGACGTGATCGGAGAAAGGTCCGTCATAAATCATTGCAGGATAGCTTTGAAGCATATCTCCGGCCGATTCAAGCCCGCCGCGCAGGAGCTCTCCTCGGCTGAATTCGCTCAGCCTGTGCCAGCTGTCTGAAATACTGTCAGGATCATTGATGCTTGCTATGATATCCTCAAGCACAATACGAAGCGAGGCAGCATATTCACTCAGTGCTATCAGGCTGTCATAATCTTCTGCAGGTATACTGCTTTGACTGGCAGTGCTTATCGCCCGGTCACCTGCCTGTGCAAGGAAGCGCTCAATACCGTCCAGTTCTCCGCCTGAAGAGGGCAGTTCACTGAGGTATACCTTGCCGCGCTGACTTTCTGCCCAGACCTGTGCCGCGTTTTCTGCAAAGCCTTCCTGTGTCCCTGCGCAAATACACTTGTGCAGCCCGATATCCACTGCCGATACGCTTTCTGTGAGTCCGCTCAACGCTCTGACATAGTTTTCACTGAGCTCACGGCTGTATCTTACTGCGCGAAAACCGTTTACAACTGCAAGTGCAGTCACTGCAGCAAAAACTATACCTGTCAGCGCAATTACCTTTACATATCTTTTCATGATTGTACACTGCCTTTGTCTGAAATATGGCTGCTGTACGACACGTTTTCTGCATCATATAAGCAGCATCTGTCAATATTCTGCCCGTTTTGCCTCTGTTATGCGGTTTGCGGCAGTGCCTTTAAGAAGGAATGATTTAGCATTGCACCAAAGACTGTAAAGTAGCATGGCGTTACAGTTGATATGCTGTGTAACAGGGCAATGAATCTCCGGAATGATCTTTTTTGCGTGAAATATGCACAGATTTGCGCCGCTGCAGCTGAAGGTTTTATTTCAATTTCATTGACAGCGGCTCCGATATATAATAAAATATAATTACATAATTTATGTCAATAATAGAGCAATGCAGATTATTCGTGCGTTGTCTTACAAAATTACACAGGGGGTAAAATACCATGACAGCTGAAACCGTATATGTTCCTTCCACTCTTAAGGGCAAGTCTATTCATACGCTTATATGGGACACCCCGTCTCCGCGTGCGGTGATACAGATTGCTCACGGCATGGCAGAGCATATCGCCCGATATGATGAGTTTGCACGTTTTATGAACGAGCAGGGCATAGCAGTTGCAGGAGGAAGCCATCTCGGTCACGGTCTGACTGCTGAAAATGAGAATGAACTCGGGTTTATCGCTCCGAAAAAAGGCTGGGATCATATGGTGCGCGATGTGCATGCAGTGCGTGAATATGTTTCGGCAAAATATCCCGGAGTACCGTATATTCTTCTGGGGCATTCCATGGGTTCGTTCATCGCCCGTACATATATTTCAAAGCCTTACGCAAAAGGTCTTGCCGGTGCAATAATCTCCGGTACAGCAAATCAGCCGGCAGTAATAGTCGGCGCAGGCAAGATGGTCGACAATCTGCTCAAGCTGTTCCAGGGAAAACACCGCCGCAGTACACTGCTCAATGGCATGTCATTCGGTGCGTACAATAAAGCATTTGCGCCCAACCGCACAGAATTTGACTGGCTCTCCAGAAATGATGAGAGTGTTGATGCTTACGTTGCCGACCCGATGTGCGGCTTCTGCTTTACAACAGGCGCTTTCGGTGACCTGTTTGATGGTCTGAAGTACATAGGCAAAAAGAAGAATATCAGAAAGATCAGCAAAACTCTTCCGTGCCTGTTTATTGCAGGTGATAAGGACCCTGTCGGAAATAACGGCAAGGGTGTTTCGGAGGTTGCTGAAATGTTCCGCAAAGCCGGAATAAAGGACGTTGAGCTCAGACTTTATGCCGATGCACGTCACGAAGTGCTCAATGAGACCAACCGCAGCGAGGTTTATGCAGACGTTCTCAGCTTTGTAAACAGAATCATCTGAGAGCTGTATAAACACTCATTTCAGTATCGCACAAATTTTTTATACCGTTTTTTGAGGTAATTTCAATATGGCAAGAAGAAACAGCGGTCGCCGGGGCTCAAACAGCCGTAAAAGGCGCGGCAGCTCGTACAGGGGAACACCTCCGGGAATATCCGGATTCTATAAAATAATGGGCATTGTGGCAGTGGTTGGAATTGTTGCTGCGCTCTATCTTGGCGGACATCTCTCTCAGCTTGTCGGTTCGATAGCAGGGGAGAGCGGAGCTGAATTTGCAGAGCTTCTCGACGGCTCTTCACTGCTTGAATCATTCTCCACCACAACGGCGGCTCCGGCGCCGACAACTACAACAGCTGATACTGTTACCACAACGCGCCTTACCACGACATCGACAACAGAATCAACAACCGCAGCCACTTCTGCTTCGGAAACATCAGCGCCGACCACCGCACCTACAGGGACTGAGGGCGGCGGAAATGCTGAATACGTCAAGTCTCCGGACTACGAAAGTCCTTATTATATCGTTGTGTTTACCGGAAGTCAGTCGGTAGTTGTATACGGTAAGGATGAAAATGGATTCTACAATGTAAAGACAAAGTGCTTTACATGCTCGAGCGGCGCAGAGGGAACGGCAACGCGCACAGGTTTGTATTCAATAATCCGCTCTTACCGCTGGAGGCTGCTGATGGGCGACGTCTATGGACAGTACTGCTCCGGTTTTTCGTCGTCATACCTGTTTCACTCAGTTCTTTACGAAGATACCGATGAATCGACCTTGTTTGAAAACAGCTACAGCAATCTCGGACGGGCGGCATCTCACGGCTGTGTAAGGCTGTGTGTGCGCGATGCAAAGTGGATATATGACAACTGTCCGCACGGTACTCAGGTAAGAGTAGTCAATGCAAGCGGTCCGGCCGGCGAGAGCGATCTGCCGGAACTCAAGTCAGGAAGCCGTTACCGCGGCTGGGATCCTACCGACCCGCACGAGGATAATCCGTATAATAACTGATGCTTTTTCATAAAAATCAACTGACAGCTGCCGGCTTGCTGTAAGGTGCGGCTGTTATCTCCCATGCGAAGCATGAAAAATACTGCCTTGGGGGTGAGAGGATGAACATACAGCAGAAAATACCGCAGATATATAAGCAGATAAAGCTCCGGCTGCCGGAATACAGACAGCAGATAATTTCAGCCGCGCAGAAAACGTGGCTGGCGGTGAAGAAATACGCCCGTGAGCTGGCTGATCTTATCGTAAGAATGATCAGTATTTTTCTCAGGAAAAATGTTCCAAGGGCGGCGGCAGAGATGTCGTTCCATATCATTTTTTCTATCTTTCCGCTGCTCATCTGCGTTCACTGGTTTGTCGGTCTGCTTCATCTTAACTATGATGATACTATAGTTTTTCTGCGTGAATTCCTGCCGATGGACACAGTAAATATCATTGTTGACTATCTCGAATATATTGCAAAATATCAGAGCAATGCATTGCTTTATGCCGGCATATTCATGCTTCTCATGCCGTCTTCGGCGGCGATACGTGCTCTGAAGAACATAATCAACAGTGTAAACAACCGCAGCAGAAACAGCCAGAGTATATGGGATTTCTTCCTGAGCTTCGGCGCGGCAATAGTTTTTCTGCTGGTTGTTTATGCCTGCATATTCGTTTTGTTCACAGGAGAGAAACTGCTGCTCTTCCTTGTGAATACACTTGATATCGGCAAGGTCATTCTTACATGGCGATGGCTGCGCTTTCTTGTGCTTTTTGTGGTGCTTTCGGTTGTGCTATATCTGCTTTACCGTTTTCTGCCGTACAGTATCCACAAGTCACACCTGCTGTTTCAGGGTAAGGTTATGCCGGGTGTGCTTTTCTCTTCGTTGACTCTCGTTGGTGTCAGTATACTTTTCTCATGGTTTATAGGTCTTTCAACCCGATATTCGCTGATTTACGGGTCACTTGCATCTATAATCATCTTCATGCTGTGGTTGTATACCTGCTGCAGTATAGTCATACTGGGAAGCATAGTCAATGTTGCGGTAAATGAGAAAAAACGCATGGATTACTTCATCAGCCCGAAAATAAGAGCCGGTCTGAAGCTGATAAAAAAATAATACTGGATTTATTCTTATTTTATGTTATAATAAATCCTTGGTTATGCTTTTCAACCGAAAGGAGCGCCGACGGTGCTCGGCAAATACGACCGAAAGGAGCATATTCCGCATATGCGGGGTATATAACAGTGATATGACACGTAAAGAAGCTATTATTGCCCGACGCGCAGTAAGAACTTACACAACTGAGCCGCTCAAGGATATTGCAATATCCGGGCTCCGTCAGTTTATCGGCACAATAAAGCCGCTTCATTCCAGTATAAAGACCAATATTTCCATACTTTCCAGAGAGGATTTCGCAAGAAACTTCTCAACCTTCTTTGTGCCCAATGCCCAGCATTATCTTGTTATCCGCTCTGTCAAGAAGGACGGATATCTTGAAAATGCCGGTTTTATCGGCGAGCAGATCGTTCTCTATCTCACTGAGCAGGGAATAGGCTCCTGCTGGCTCGGCTGCGCACGTCCTAAGGATAAGGAAGAGTCCGGCAAGCTGCCTTATGTCATCACCATCTGCTTCGGTCGCTCGGATAATGCTCCGCAGCGCGGCAGTGCAGGCGATGCAAACCGCAAGCTGACCTATGAGATAGTAATGGGCAACCTTGGTCATCCGTCGCTGCTTCCTCTGCTTGAGGCAGGACGTCTGGCTCCGTCTGCAATGAATCTTCAGCCGGTCAGATATATCACAGAGGGTACAAATATTTTTGTTTACCGCAAGCGCCCGCTTATAGCTATCCCTGCGCTTGAGGCAATGCAGTGTATCGACGTCGGCGTTGCCATGGCAAATATTTATGTTGCCAGCGATTTCAGCCGCATCTTTGTACGTGAGAAGAACTATCCCACGCCGCAGGGCAACTGTGTTTATGAGTACACCTGCATGGATTCTTCTGTTGCTGAGCAGGCAATGGCAGAAGAAGATTCCGACGAATAAAAAACAACTCAGGACCGTCCGCACCAATGGGCGGTCTTGTGATTTTAGCAGTAAATTTACAAATCGTGAATATAATAATACAAAATGAATGACAAAGGAGCAGCTGTTATGAAAAGACGCATCGGTATTCTCACAGCCGGCGGCGATTGCCCCGGACTCAACGCCGCAATCCGTGGTGTTGCCTACGCTTCCTATAACCTTTTTGATGCTGAGTTTGTAGGAATCAATGACGGTTTCTCAGGTCTTATCGAGGGTAACTATCAGGAGATGAAACCCGGCGATTTTTCCGGAATACTCACCCTTGGAGGCACCATTCTCGGCACACGCCGTACCCCTTACCGAAATATGCGCGTTATTGAGAACGACAATGTCGACAAGGTAGCCGCAATGAAGAAGAATTACAAGAAGCTTGGTCTTGACTGCCTGCTGACCCTTGGCGGCAACGGTACACACAAGACGGCTAATCTCCTCTCGGAGGAAGGTCTCAATGTCATCGGTCTGCCCAAGACCATTGACAATGATATCTTCGGCACTGATGTTACCTTCGGCTTCCACAGCGCAGCAGATATTGCAACCGATGTTGTTGACCGTATCCATACCACAGCAAACAGCCACGGCAGAGTCATGGTTATCGAGCTTATGGGCAACAAGGCTGGCTGGCTGACACTTTATGCCGGTCTTGGCGGCGGTGCCGACATAATCCTGCTGCCGGAAATTCCCTATGATATAAACAAGGTTATCGAGTCGGTAGAAAAGCGCACCGGTAAGAAGCGTAATTTCGCTATTCTTGCAGTTGCAGAGGGTGCAATGACAGTTGAAGAGGCAGCAATGAAGAAAAAGCAGCGTGCTCTCAAGCGCAGCGAGGAAAACTTCTTCTCGGTCGGTACACGTATTGCCTCGGATATTCAGAAGGCTACCGGTCTCGAGTCACGAGTTGTTATTCCGGGTCACTATCAGAGAGGCGGTTCGCCCTCTCCTTATGACCGTGTTCTCGCAACACAGTTCGGCGCTTATGCTGCACGTCTTATCCGTGATGGCAACTTTGGCAACTCTGTTGCAATGATCGGCAATGAGGTCGGACACAATCCGCTCTCAGAGGTTGCAGGAAAGACCAAGTTTGTACCGGTTGACAGTGCAATAATCAGAACTGCAAAGGATATGGGCATCGGTTTCGGTGTCTGATAATCCGGTAAAATATACCCAAATAAAAACAGGGACGGCGGTAAGTGCTGTCCCTGTTTTTATTTCCGGATATTAATAATAAAAGAACAGCGTTCCGGTAAGGCGACTCAGTCGGTCGGAACGCTGTTAGCTGATTACAGATTATTTGTTCTGTGCGCTGACTTTTGCAGCGTGTTCTTTGATTGCATCGAAGGTTTTATCACTGATATAATGCTCTATCTTGCAGGCGTCTTCGCTGGCGGTTTCGCGGTCAACGCCGATATGAACAAGAAAGTCTGTAAGCATGGTGTGGCGCTCATACATCTTTTCGGCTATCTCAAGACCGGCATCTGTAAGCTTCAGATAACCGTCAGCATCGGCAACAACATAACCGCCAGACTTCAGCAGACCGACAGCACGGCTGACACTGGGCTTTGAGTAGCCCATATATTCACCAACGTCTATTGAACGGACAGCGTTGCTTTTACGCGAAAGAATATATATGGTTTCGAGATACATCTCGCCTGATTCCTGAAGATTCATCGTGGGTTCCTCCTTGCTGTATGCTGTAAACAGCTTCTGCATACCAGATTAGAATACCATAAACAGTCATACTTTTCAAGTTCTGTTTTTCACAGGCAAAAGCTGCTATGCCGGACTCAGTCGATTTTTATGCCCAGACCGTTGAGCAGATTGATAACTTCAGGGAATGAAAAGTGAGCACCTTTCATTTTGTTTGTGGAAATGTCAATTTTATATCCCGAAGCATTCCGGAAATCTGCCTTTGAGATGTCGCATTTGAAAAACTCAGTGCCGGAGAGATTGCAGCTGTTGAAGCTGCTTTCATTCAGCCGGCATTCTCCAAACAGCGACTCGACAATCTCACAGCCGGAAAAATCGGATTTGACAAGATTCATTTCCATGAAATTGCTGTATTTCATGCGGCAGTTTGTCAGCGATGAAAAAGGCGCTGAAAACTGATTGGGCGTTATCCACTGATTCCAGTTTATGCCGATGATTCTGCAGTTGGCGAAGTCACAGCTGCGTATCTGGCAGTGCAGCGGCTTAAGATTGTTTATCAGACAGCCGTCAAAAAGACAGTCGGTGAAGGTGCAGCGGCTTATCTCACTGTTTTCAAAGGTGCAGCCGACAAATTCACAGTCGGTAAAGCTGCAGTCATCAATCCGCTGTCCGGACAGGACTTTGCCCTCAAAGCGCTCATATTCGAATTCAAGTCCGTTTATCATAAAAACTCTCCAGTTTATGCAAAAGGAGCAGAGGTGTTATCCTCTGCTCCTGCTTTCGTTTAGAAGATTATTTGCCTCTGCCGAGCCATGCGCAGGCAAACTCGAGTGCGGTTGCCATGCCGTTTTTCTCGGTGGACTTATAGATCTTTCCCTTGCCCTTGATGTCGGGGTCGGTGTAAAGCATCTGGATAAGTATTTTATCAGCGACATCATTCTCTCCGACCTTTTTGTAAGAGAGAATCTTCATAAGAATTATAAACTTGTCAGACATATTGCCGTAGTAGATCTCATCGCCGCAGCGAACAAGAGGACGGCCCTGGTAGACAAGCGTTGAGGAATTTTCGCTCATTGTATCAATGCCTTTCTGTGTCAGATGTATCAGTTGCCGGAGATGTAATTCTTAACAAGCTCCTGCAAGAGCTCATCACGGTCGATTTTTCTGATGATGCTTCGGGCGTTGTTATGTGTAGTAATGTAAGTGGGGTCCTCAGAGAGAATGTATCCCACTATCTGATTAATGGGATTATATCCCTTTTCGGAAAGAGCATCGTACACAATGCCAAGAGCGTATTTCATTTGATCAGACCGATCCTGCGAGAGAGAAAACGTTACAGTTTTATCCTGCATATCAATCACCTCCACATTACTATACTACTAATACTACTATATTCATGGGTAATATTCAAGGTTTATTTTGTGATGGAAGAAAATTATCTGTAAACCTTGCGTTATCTGAAATCCCGACAGCGTCAGATGGTCTTGAGTGTGATTCCTGCCTTGTTGAAACGTGCGAGCAGCTCGTCTGTGCAGGCGGAGACCTCATCGCCGGAGAGAGTCTTGTCCATGGAGCTGAATGCCAGACGGACAGTTATTGCGCGCTTGTCGCCGAGACGCTCGTCCTCGTAAATGTCGATGACAGAATATCCCTTGAGAATATCGCAGTCATAACCGTTGATGATATCAGCGATATCAGAGAAGGGACGCTTGGTGTCGACAAGCAGGGAAAGGTCGATATCAATGCCCGGGAAACGGGAGGGCTCATCATACTTGAGACCTGCAATACCGACCTCAGCCAGAGCAGCCATGTCAATCTCAGCGCATACAACAGCAGCCTTCTTGTCGATAGCAGTGTTTACAGCCGGTGTAAGGGCGCAGATAACACCGATCTCAGCACCGTCAGCAATGATTGCATTGGTGTTTACCGGGTGCTGCCAGTCGTGAGCAGGATTGTCGATGTGCTTGAACTGAACATTGATATTTCTTACAGCCTTGAGGATATAAACAATGATATCCTTGAGCTTGAGATAGGTGTCCTTTTCAGAAGCGGTGCGGTCATAGAGGACGATGCCCAGACGCTTGCGCTCGTTGCACTTGCCGTCTTCCTTGCGGCCGTCACAGATTCTGCCTATCTCAAAGATGCCGAAGCTGTCAGCGAAGGTCTTGTTTTCATAAACAAGGCTGAGCAGGGTGGGCAGCATGGAGTTTCTCAGGACAACCTGATCGGGATTGATAGAGTTGATCAGCTTGACGTTGTCTTCTACCTCAATACCGATATCCTTGAGCTTCTTGCCGTCGTTCCAGATGTAGGAATGAACCTCATGCAGGGAGAAGCGGTCAGCAAGCAGATCCTTGATGTTGTGGTCGTCAGTGCGGCTCTGTGCGGTTCTGACCGGGAAGAGGGGAGAAAGAGTGGTCTTTATCTCGAAGTTGTCATAGCCGTAGATACGGGTGATCTCTTCGATGATATCAGCCTTGATGGTGACATCCTTGGTACGGCGCCAGGAGGGAACATCAACAGAGAAACTGTTCTTGTCGGTGCGTACGGTGAAACCGAGAGCTGTGAGGGTCTTGACTATACGGGCTTTGGTGATGTTGATACCGGTGTAGCGGTCAACATACTTCTTGTCAAAGTCAAGAGTGATCTCAGGATACTTGTATACGTACTTGTCAGTGAGACGGGAGATAACCTTTGCGTTGGGATTGATGTTGAAGAGGTGCCACAGGTAACGCTTGATGGCGTCGGTGGTCATCTCAGGATCAAGCATCTTCTCGTAGCGCATGCTTGCGTCGGTGCGCAGACCGAGACGGGAAGATGACTTACGTACAGAAACACCGTCGAAGCAGGCAGATTCGATGAGCAGAGATGTAGTATCATCTGCAATTTCAGAATCATAGCCGCCCATGATACCGGCAATAGCAACAGGAGTGCCGTCGCTGCAGATCATCATAGTGTCGCTGTCGATCTTGCGGACAGTCTTGTCAAGAGTCTCAAAATCGAAAGTCTTGTCAAAGCGCTTAATCTCAACCTTGTCAACCTTGCGCATATCGAATGCGTGCATCGGCTGACCCATTTCAAGCATTAGATAGTTGGTAAGGTCGGCGAGCAGATTGATGGCTCTCATGCCGCAGTAGAAGAGACGGATTCTCATGTTGACCGGGCTGATTCGCTCGGTGACGTTTTCTACCTTGAGGCTGGAGTAGCGGTAGCAGTGCTCGGTATCAATTACGTCAATGGAAACCTCGGGAAGATTGTCATACTTTGCACAGTCGCACATATCGAGCGGCTTGAGGGGACGACCGACAAGAGCGGCAAACTCACGCGCGATACCGTAGTGACCCCACAGGTCAGGGCGGTTGGTCAGAGACTTGTTGTCAACCTCGAATACGATATCGTCGATGTCATAGATATTCTTGATGTCGGTACCGAGAACAGTATCCTCGGGCAGTTCCATAAGACCGGAATGATCAGCGCTGATGCCGAGTTCGTGCTCAGAGCAGCACATACCGCAGGACTCATAGCCTGCGACAACAGCCTTGCCGATGGTGATCTCGCCGACCTGTGCGCCCTCAACGGCTACAGGAACAACCATGCCGACGCGTACGTTGGGTGCGCCGCAGACGATGTCAAGGACCTTCCTGCCGATATCGACAGTGAGAAGGTGAAGCTTCTTGGATTTCGGATGATCCTCGATGGTGAGAATCTTACCTGCAACAACGCCGCGGACATTCTCACCCATGTGCATGACCTCTTCGACCTCAGCGGTGGAGAGGGTGAAGCGATGTATAAGTTCTTCGATATTCTGACCTCTCAGGTCAACGAAATCGGAGATCCAGTTCATAGATATAAGCATGAATAATGTACCTCCTTATTTCTTCTCAGTGAACTGCGAAAGTGACTTGAGACTTCCGCTGTTGAGTACGCGTATATCCTTGATGCCGTACTTCATCATTGCCAGTCTGGTAAGACCGAGACCGAATGCAAAGCCGGTGTATTTCTCGCTGTCGATGCCGCCGGCCTTGAGTACGTTGGGGTGGATCATGCCGCAGGGGCAGAGCTCGATCCAGCCGCCGTGCTTGCATGTCGGGCAGCCGGAGCCGCCGCAGACGTGGCAGCTGATGTCAAGCTCGAAGCCGGGCTCAACGAAGGGGAAGAAGCCGGGACGAAGACGGACATTTATATCACGCTGGAAGACCTCGGAAAGCATGGTCTTCATGAAGTAGATGAGGTTGGAGATGGAGATGTTCTCGTCGATCATCATGCCTTCCATCTGGAAGAAGGTGTTCTCGTGGGAAGCATCGATAGCCTCGTTGCGGAAGCAGCGGCCCGGGAAGATAGCTCTGAGCGGTGCGCCGTACTTGCGCATGATGCTGTTCTGTGCAGCAGAGGTGTGGGTCTTGAGCAGCTGACCGTTGTCAAGGAAGTATGTATCCTGCATATCACGTGCAGGGTGGTGCTTCGGGATATTGACAGCCTCAAAGTTGTCGTAGTCGTCGACTATCTCGCGGAAATCCTCGATAGTGAAGCCCATGCTGGCAAATATCTCTTCCAGCTCGCGCTGAACGAGAGTGATGGGGTGCAGGCTTCCGGTCTCAAGGGAAGAGGGCATGGTCAGGTCATACTGCTCTGCGCCGCTGATGAGAGCTGCCTGCTCAGCAGCCTCAAGCTCAGCAGATTTGTCAGAGATAAACTGCTCGATATCTCTCTTGAGAATATTGATGCCGGTAGCAGCATCTTTCTTGTCATCACCGGAAAGCTCACGCAGCTCCTTGAAGAGTGCAGTGACAGTTCCGTTCTTGCCCATAAAGCTGATGCGGAGATTTTCCAGCGCAGCCTTGTCGGTTACTGCGGCTGACTGTTCTTCAAACAGAGCGCGCAGCTGAGCCAATTTTTCTTTCATCTGGTTGACATTCCTTTCTGAAAATAAATAAGCATTCGTGCTGTTTTATTACAAAAAAATAGCGCGGACGCTGTTTTGGGCGTAAAAAAACTCCGCCCCTCGGTCAGGGACGAAGTAAAACAGCTCCGCGGTACCACCCTGTTTTGCCCCGGGAAAACACGGGACACTCTCATGACGGATAACGACGTCAGCCCGTCTCAGCCTAATTGCCGTAAAGGTGTTCAGCCGAGCCGCTCCGGAGTGAACTTCGTACGTTCGTTCTGCAGCTGCGCTTTCAGCCAGCGGCGCAGCCTCTCTGAGAAGAACAGCGTATGCCGCAGCAAGCATTGGCATACCCGTAAAACGCCTACTCTCTCCATCGATGCGTTTATAAAATACTAATATAGTATACCATAAATTTTTTCATATTCAAGATGCTTTTTAATTGTTTTTAACATATATCTATGCTATAATTAAAATGCACAAATTAATACCATGCCTCGGCGGTGCTGACTGTCACATAGCTGAGTGCAAAAGCGCGGTGATCCCGTGGGAAAGGATAAAAATTATGATTTCTGATGTTGTATGCGAGCGTATTGTTGAGAAGAAGCGTGAAAAGAGTGAAATGATCAAGTCAACTCTTATCGTTGCTGCCGCAGCGGTGCTTGTCATTATCTGCGCACTGTTTATTCTCTTTATGCCTGGTACATTTGCACTTGCCGTTGTGGTTATGATCGGCGTCGTGTATTTTGCAATCAAGCTTCTCGGCAACCTCAATGTTGAATATGAATACTGCTTTGTCAACGGTGAGCTTACTGTTGACAAGATACTCAACAAAAGTGTCCGCAAGGAGCAGATGACGCTTCAGGTAAAAAATGTTGACAAGGCAGGTTATTATACCAGCGGAATGGATATCCAGGGCAATGTTCTCAATTACTCGGATTCAGACGATCCCGAAGGAGCAGTATATTTCCAGTTCCGTGATGTTACCGGAAGAGTCAATGTTGCAATAATGAATCTTGATGAAGATTTTCTGGCAAAAATGAAGCCTCATTTCAATCAGCTCGTTTATCGCGAAGCATTCAAGAAATAATAAACCCAGTCCATATAAAGCATTCAAGAGGCGATAAAAATGCGAATACTCTACAGCGAACAGATAAAACAGCTTGAAGATGAGTTTGTAAAATCGGGAAGTGAGCATATCAAGCTCATGGAAAACGCAGGAGACTGCATTACCCGTTTTATTCATGAAAAATACGGAATACAGGGAAAATCCATAGCAATACTCTGCGGTAAGGGCAACAATGGCGGCGATGGCTTTGCTGCTGCCCGCAAGCTGCTTGACAACGGAGCAAAGGTCAGGGTTATTCTTGTTGACGGTCAGCCGAAAACTGACGATGCAATTGATATGTTCGGCAGAGCGGAACTCGGCGGAGTAAAACATATTGAGTATCCCGAAGATATTCCTGAGGAGCCGGAAAAGGAGCTTGAGGAGAGAATTGCGCTGATAAAGCGATATGTTCTTGAAGCTGACATTGTCATTGATGCTATTTTCGGTATCGGCTTCCATGGGGAAATGCCGGAGCACGTTGCGCGCATAGTCGAACTGACTGCAATGACAAAGGCTGATGTTATCTCAATTGATATTCCGAGCGGTGTAAGTGCAGATACAGGCGCCTGCGCAAAGCAGTGTGTAAAAGCTGCGTATACACTCACTTTTACTGCGATGAAGCCGGCTCATGTGGTGTATCCTTCGACAAGATACTGCGGCACAGTGCTTGTCGCCCAGATAGGAATATCCGAGAGCAGCCTCAATGAAATACAGCGCACAATATTCGATATCGATTCGGTGTCGGTAAGAATGTGCTTCCAGCCGAGAAACTCAGATACCCATAAGGGCGACTACGGCAAGCTTCTCGCAATCTGCGGCAGCGTCGGAATGGCGGGCGCGGCTGTGCTTGCCTGCAAGTCAGCGATACATTCAGGTGTAGGTCTTGTAAGAGCGGCTGTTCCCGAGGCGATTTATCCGATTGCGGCATCGCAGTCGATAGAAAGCGTATTCTCGGTCTGCAAGGGAAGCGAAGACGGCACCCTCAGTGCAGATAACTGTGAGAAAATCGGTGAACTGCTCAAAAAGAGCGATGCCTGCCTTATTGGCTGCGGTCTCGGCGTAACTGATGATACACGCAAAATTGTTGAATACGTGATTAAAAACTGCGAGATTCCGCTGATAATCGATGCAGATGCGCTCAATGTCATTTCTGAGAATATTTCACTCCTGCGCGAGGTAAAATGTCCGGTCATAATCACACCGCACATCGGCGAAATGGCACGTCTGATAAAGTCAGAGACAGAAGAGGTCAACAGCAGCCGTCTGGTTGCCGCGACCGAATTCGCAAAGGAATTTGATGTAACGGTAATACTCAAGAGCGCGAATACGATTGTAGCTCAGCCTGACGGAAGTGCCTATGTCAACCTCAACGGCAACCCCGGAATGGCAAAGGGCGGCTCAGGCGATGTGCTTTCCGGTATCGTCGCATCATTTGCGGCGCAGGGAATGAATATGCTCGATGCCGCAACCTGTGCAGTCTATATTCACGGTGCAGCGGGCGACAAGGCATCAGCTCGCTTCTCCCAGCATTCTGTCACACCGACCGATGTAATCTATGAGCTGTCAACAGTATTCAGCGAAATAGAAAAATAATAAAGAACAATATCAAAGACCTCCCGAACAGTTGAAGCCGGGAGGTCTTTTTGTGTATGGAATTATTGATTTGCAGGAATAAGCGGACTGATTATTTCATATTATCAATGCCGAAACGCAGCGGCAGAAGCTCGTCAAGAGAAAATGTTCTCAGAGAGCCGGCAGGACCTGCGAGAATAATACGGAAATCCTTGTCTGCAAATTCACTCATGACCTGACGGCAGATTCCGCACGGCGGACAGAAATCAGTTATTTCTCCGTCCTTTCCGCCGGCAATTGCAATTGCGCGGAAGCTTTTCTTTCCTTCGCTCACAGCCTTGAACATGGCGGTTCTTTCAGCACATACTGTTGCTCCGTAGGAGGAGTTCTCAATATTGCAGCCTGTGTATATACTGCCGTCATCGCACAGAAGAGCAGCACCTACCCTGAAGCCCGAGTAAGGCGAATGGGCGTTCTCCATTGCCTTTACCGCCTGCTCTGCAAGTTTTCGAAAATCTTCAGAAGTAGTGTCAAATGCTGAAATTATTCCGGCGAAGCTTTCGCCCGGTCCGTCATAGCTGATGCCAAGCCATTCGCATACACTTGCAGCGATATCAGCAAAGCAGTTTCTTGTTCCGAGCGGTACAGGTCGGATTCCTTTGCCGTAAACAAGAAGCGGAACATATTCACGGGTGTGGTCGGTGCTGTCATCAGCCGGGTCACAGCCGTGGTCAGCAGTGATGATAAGCACATCGTCATCTTTCAGACCGCCAAGCATCTCCGGCAGCCAGCGGTCAAATTCTGCAAAAGCCTTTGCATAGCCGTCAACATCCTGCCGGTGTCCGTACAGCATATCAAAATCAACAAGATTGATAAAGCAGAGACCGTTGAAATCATGATTCAGAAGCTCAGCCGCCCGAGCCATTCCATCGCTGTTGTTCTTTGTCGGATAAGCCCCGGTGACGCCTCTTCCGGCAAATACATCGGAGATTTTACCAACGCTGATAACATCACGTCCGGCGTCCTTGAGAATATCAAGCATGGTCACGCCGTAGGGCTCAAGCGAAAAATCGTGGCGGTTTGCAGTGCGTGTGAAATTACCGGCTTCACCGATAAACGGGCGGGCGATGACTCTGCCGACGCTGTGCTCACCGGTCAGAATTTTTCTCGCTATGCGGCAGTATTCGTAAAGCTGCTCGACCGGTACAATATCTTCGTGTGCAGCGATCTGGAAAACGCTGTCAGCTGAAGTATAAACAATAAGAGCGCCGGTTTTTATGTGCTCTTCACCGTAGTCTTTTATTACCTCAGTGCCGGAATAGGGGAGATTACACAGCACATCTCTGCCGGTTTCGCGGCTGAACTGCTCAAGAATCTCAGCAGGAAAGCCATCAGGATAGGTCGGCAGCGGCTTTTCAGAGATTATGCCTGCCATTTCCCAGTGGCCTATCGTGGTGTCCTTGCCTTTGGATAGCTCCGACATTCTGCCGTAAGCAGCGAGCGGCTGTCTCACAGAAGATAAAAATTCAAGCCCCTCAATATTACCGAAGCCGAGGTTTTCCATGTTTGCGGCAGAAAAGTGAGCTGAAGCCGATATACTTCTTAAGGTGTGAACACCTGCATCGCCGTATAGAGCGGCATCAGGCAGAGCACCGATACCTACGCTGTCAAGTACAATAAGAAATATTCTTTTCATAGCTGAATACTCCTTCTCATGTATATACACTTATATATGTTATATATGCTATTCAAGTGAAACTGCTGTTTCAAGAGCGATCTCCATCATCTGTGTGAAAGAATTCTGACGCTGTTCAGCTGATGTTTCAACGCCGGTAAGTACCTCGTCAGATATAGTGCATATTGCGAGTGCGTTCTTTCTGCATCGTGCAGCGTTTATATAGAGTGCGGCAGCTTCCATTTCGACAGCAAGCACGCCCATGCCGCTCCACTTTGCGGTAGCAGTCTCATCTGCACTGTAGAAAGTGTCGGAACTGAGCAGATTGCCTATGTGATATGTTGCACCGGCAGCCTTAGCCGCCTCAACGCAGCTGCTGAGCATACGGTAGCTTGCGATGGGAGCAAATGTTCCGGGAAGCTTGTACTGTGCGGCATAGTTCGAGTTGGTGCAGGCTCCCATGCCGATGACAATATCGTAAAGCTTTACACCGAGATTCATCGAGCCGGCAGAGCCGATGCGTATGATGTTTTCGACATCATACATCGTGAAAAGCTCCCAGCTGTAAATACCGATGGAGGGCATACCCATGCCGCTTGCCATTACAGATACTTTTATGCCCTTGTATGTGCCTGTATAACCGTGAATACCTCTGACGTTGTTTACAAGAACTGCGTCCTCAAGGAAATTCTCAGCGATGAACTTTGCGCGGAGCGGATCGCCCGGCATGAGTACGGTTTTTCCAAAAGCGCCTTTTTCTGCACTGTTATGCGGAGTTGCCATAATGATAATCTCCTTTGCTGATAATTAAGTCGTTGGAAGGATTTTAGTGAATTTTGAATCTACTTGCTGTCTTCGAATTTATGCTTGAATACAAAACTGCGGAAAGAGCTTTCTTCGCCGCTGTTGTGTTTTTCAAAATTGCCTCGGTGAGTCCAAAGCATAAGCGGAAAAATAATAGCAAGCATCAGTGTTTCGGTGAGCATATCGGTCCGCCAGAAGAAGAGCAGAGGATAAATACCGGCGGCAGTCAGCGGAAGCAGGCTTGCATAATCTGTAGCAAGCCCGATAAGTATGAGTCCGAGAACCATCGGAATAAACAGTTCCGGAGTCAGAGTCAGCACAATGCCGGCAAGACAGGCAGAGCCTCGTCCACCGCGGAATTTCATAAAAACAGGGAAGATGTGACCGAGCATACACGATAGTCCGGCAATTACTCCTGCCGCCATTGATCCTGAAAACAGTGCTCTGGCGGCAGTTATGCAGACAATAGTTTTGCCTATGTCAATTATAAGGACAATCACACCGCTGGACATTCCAAGCGTCTTTGCTGCATTGGTGGCGCCGGCGTTGCAGGTGCCGTGATTGCGGATATCCAGTCCCTTCCGGCGTCCAAGAATATATGAGGGACTGATGCAGCCGATCAGATAGCTCGCTGCGGCAGCAGCTGCAAGCAGCAGTATTCTGTGTTTAATCATTTTGTCTCCTGTATGATGAATGTGAAATCTGAAAAATTACATTATAATCAATATAATCAATAACCCGAGCTTTCATCGTGCTTGATTATTCTGACAATACGGCTTGTGCCGAGTCGTTTTGCGCCAAGACGGATAAACTGAGCGGCATCCTCAAGCGAGGATATTCCTCCTGCCGCCTTTATGCTGATATTGCCGGAAATATTTTTGGCAAACAGGTCTATGTCTGCTTCGGTAGCACCGCCATGAGAAAAACCTGTGGAGGTTTTGATGAAATCAGCGCCCGATTCGGAAACTATCTGACACATCTTTACTTTTTCTTCCTCAGTAAGCAGGCAGGTCTCGATAATCACCTTGAGAATTCTGCCGGAGCAGGCTTTTTTTACAGCTTTTATTTCATCAAGAATAAGATCATATTTTTTATCCTTGAGCCAGCCGATGTTGATAACCATATCAATTTCATCAGCGCCGTTTGTTACAGCATCTGCTGTCTCAAAGCACTTGACAGCAGTAGTGCTGTAACCGTTAGGAAAGCCGATGACAGTGCAGACGGCGATGCGGTCACCGACATATTCCTTTGCCTGTCTGACATAGCTTGCCGGAATGCATACCGATGCACAGCCGTATCTGATACCGTCATCGCATAAGGCCTTTATGTCATCCCATGCGGCATCAACCGCAAGCTGTGTATGATCTACATAAGAAAGAATCTGTTTGTTGTCCATTTATGCTCTCCTTAACATTAAACATTCAGAGTTTCTGATAAACCGGCGGCAGGAGATTAATCCCATGCGGTTTATTGAATATTATAGCATGGAAGTGTTTGTATTTTATTAAAGCTTTGTAAAAAAATCAGACGGCGGAAGATATAAGCCGACGCATATAAACCGGTGTATATAAAAAATAACAGATATATTGTGCGATTTTAATTGAAAAAATAATCATATTATGTTAGAATTATCCAAGATTATGTTTTGTGGAGGCATTCTTATGATGAAGCTTTCGTTAGGTCTTGCAGGACTCGATTATTCTACAATGACAGCAATCGCAGTTGCGCTGATTGTTGTGCTTGCTCTGGGTATTGCGTTTGCAATTTTCCACTACAAGGTAAAACAGGCGGACAAGCGCGCAGCAGAAAACAAAAAGGTCACGCTGCAGTGCATTACTGCCATGGTAAACAGCATCGACCTGAAGGATCCGTACAGCAAGGGTCATTCTCTGCGCGTTGCAGAGTATTCTGTCGAGATTGCACGCAGAATGGGAATCAAGGAGCTTGAAAATCTTTATTATGTCGCGCTGCTGCACGATGTAGGAAAGATTGCCATTCCTGATGATATCCTCAAGCGTGTCGGCAGACTCCTTCCTGAAGAGTATCAGCTTATGAAGCAGCACACCGAATTCGGCAGACAGATTCTTGCTGACATTACAGGAATTCCTGATATTACCCTTGGTGCAAAGTATCACCACGAGCATTACGACGGCTCAGGCTATAATGACGGTCTGCGCGGAAAGGATATTCCGCTTATTGCAAGAATAATCTGTGTCGCTGATTCCTATGATGCTATGACCAGTGCGCGTTCATACCGCCGCGGTCTCAGTAAGGAGGAGGCAATCAAGGAGCTTATGCGCTGCTCGGGTACCCAGTTTGATCCCGATATTGCAAAGATAATGATACAGATGCTCAGAGAAGGTTTCAATGCCGGCTATTGATGAGCGTCCGAGACAGATAATACATAACCGATTCGGCGGGCTGACCAGGATAAAGGTCGGTCCGCTTTTTCAGCTCGCAGATATAATAATCATTGTCGAATATTGCGCTAATATTACGAAATACTGAAAGTTTTGTGTTAGCGACGATTGTTCTTGATTTGTTGACTGATATATATTACAATATAGTGTAATTGCAAACTTAAGGAGATGTACAAAAATGAATCTGCTGAAAAAGCTCTTTGGTGATTATTCTACCAAGGAACTTAAACGTATACAGCCCATAGTTGACAAGGTTCTTGAACTTGATGATCACTATGCAGCAATGAGTGATTCCGAACTGCGCGGTCAGACCGAAGTGCTCAAGGGGCGTCTTGCTGACGGCGAGACTCTCGATGCAATACTTCCTGATGCATTTGCTGTATGCCGTGAGGCTGCATGGCGTGTGCACGGAATGAAGCACTTCCCGGTTCAGATAATCGGCGGAATAATCCTCCATCAGGGCAGAATTGCTGAAATGAAGACCGGTGAAGGCAAGACCCTTGTTGCGACCCTTCCGGCTTATCTGAATGCACTGTCCGGAAACGGCGTCCATATTGTAACAGTCAACGATTATCTTGCCCGCCGTGACTCCGAGTGGATGGGCAAGGTCTACCGCTGGCTCGGTCTTACTGTCGGTCTGGTCGTTCCGGGTATTGAAAAAGAAGAGAAAAAGGCAGCATATAACTGCGATATCACATACGGTACGAACAATGAGTTCGGCTTCGACTATCTGCGTGACAACATGGTCAAATACAAGACCGACAAGGTCCAGCGCGGTCATGCTTTTGCCATCGTTGACGAGGTTGACTCAATTCTCATCGATGAGGCAAGAACTCCGCTTATCATTTCCGGTCGAAGCGACGAGAGCAGTGATATGTATGAGCGTGCTGATGCACTTGTCAGAACCTTCCGCGTTGAGAAGATCGCAGAATCGAACGATAAGGAAGACAATGACGAGATATACACCGACTGCGACTACATTGTCGATGAAAAGGCAAGAACCGCCACACTCACACAGCGCGGCGTGAAAAAGGTTGAGGCTCATTTCGGTCTCGAGAATCTTTCTGATCCTGAAAACATCACCGTTGCTCATCACATAAATCAGGCAATCAAGGCAAGAGGTGTAATGACCCGCGACATCGACTATGTCATCGAGAATGACAAGGTCATAATTGTCGATGAATTCACCGGTCGTCTGATGTACGGACGCCGCTACAGCGACGGTCTGCATCAGGCTATCGAAGCCAAGGAAAACGTTATAGTCGAGCATGAATCCAAAACCCTCGCAACCATTACCTTCCAGAACTATTTCCGTCTTTACAAGAAGCTGTCCGGTATGACCGGTACTGCTCTTACTGAAGAAGATGAGTTCCGTGAGATTTACAAGCTTGACTGCATTGCAATTCCCACCAACCGTCCGCTGGCAAGAATCGATTGTCCGGACCTTATCTACTGTACTGAGAAGGCAAAATTCAATGCAGTTATTGAGCGTATAATCCAGAGCCACCAGAAGGGTCAGCCTGTTCTGGTCGGTACCATCTCCATTGAAAAGAGTGAACTTCTTTCGGCTATGCTTTCCCGCCGTGGGATAAAGCATGAGGTGCTCAATGCTAAGCATCATGCAAAGGAAGCTGAGATAGTAGCACAGGCAGGCAAACTGGGGGCAGTTACCATTGCAACCAATATGGCAGGCCGTGGTACCGATATTATCCTCGGCGGCAATGCTGAGTTCCTTGCAAAGGCTCAGATGAAGCGTCTTGGTTACGAAGATGATATGATCGAGAGAGCCAATGCCTTTGACGAAACCGACGATGAGGCAGTGCTCGAAGCAAGAAGAATTTTTGCAGAGCTTTCCGCTCAGTACAAGAGCGAAATCGCAATAGAGGCTGAAAAGGTACGAGAGGCAGGCGGTCTGCTGATAATCGGTACCGAGCGCCATGATTCCCGCCGAATCGACAATCAGCTCAGAGGTCGTTCCGGCAGACAGGGTGATCCCGGCGAAAGCCAGTTCTATATCTCCACTGATGACGATATAGCCCGTCTCTTCGGCGGCGAACGTCTCAAGGCAATGATGGAGTCCTTCAAGATATTTGATGATAACCCCATCGACCTCAAGATGGCATCTACACTCATAGAAAATGCTCAGGCTCGTGTTGAAGGCAATAACTTCAACGCAAGAAAGCACGTTCTCAAGTATGACGATGTCATGAACCGTCAGAGAGAGATAATCTATTCTCAGCGCGATATGGTGCTCAATGGCGACAATATCCGTGACAAGATCATCAAGATGATTGATGAATCAATAGATATGGTTGTCAGAAGATGCGTCGGTCCGAAGGTTGACATGGACGAAGAGGCGGAAGAACGCACGCTCGAGTCACTCAGAGCATACTACAACGGCTGGCTTATTGATGACAGCAACTTCGATATGCTTGAGGATATGGAAATCGATGAAATCATCGACGAGCTGCGTGAGAGAGCCCACAAGCGCTACGAGGAGAGAGAAGCACTCTTCCAGGATAAGCTTGCACGTGAGATCGACAACTATGCACTTCTGCAGAGTGTTGACCGTCTGTGGATGGATCACATTGATGCAATGGATGAGCTCAAGCGCGGTATCGGTCTGCGCGCATATGCACAGAAGGATCCTGTTGTCATGTATACTCTTGAAGGCTTCGATATGTTCGACGAAATGATCGCCGCCATCAAGGAGAGCACTGCAAAGCTTGCGCTGGTTGTTGTACCGGTATCCGGTGAGGTGGTAAGAAAGTCCAATATCGTTGTAAGCAATAACAGCGGCGACGGTACTGACAAGCAGGCAAAGACCGTCCGCAATAAGGGCAAGAAGGTCGGACCGAATGATCCCTGCCCCTGCGGAAGCGGCAAGAAATACAAGAAGTGCTGCGGCAATATTGCCAACAGCGCAAAATAATCAGCAGAATCAGTCATAACCGATAAGAGTATACGGAAATCATCCGTATACTCTTGTCTGCTGTCTGCAGATAATGATAAATTATACCTCCGCAAAGGAGATTAATATGAATGAGAAATTGACTGCCGTCAGAATTGACGGTCAGATAAGCCCGGGTGAGTGCTCGGGCATAATGAAAAAGGCGTTTTCGCTTCTGTTTGCATCAGGCGGAATAACCTACAGCCAGTTTTTGTTTCCGTATGCTGATTCACTGCTGCTTTCTGATGACAGCGAAGATTGCTTCTTCGGAAGCCATGCACTGCTGTGGGAGATACCCGCAGACAGGCTGAAAGCTGCCTTTGATGAGGTGTGCGGTGAGCGCGAAGATGTCGAAGTGAATATCGATGATATTGAACTTACCGCATCATCGGTCAGAGCTTTCCTCGGTGAGCCGTATATTCCGGAGGGTCAGATTGCAGCCGGCAATTTTGCTTCGCTTCTCAGCGGCAATATCCGCCCGTGGGTGCTTCGCGAGCATTCACGCTGTCTGTGTTCGTTTGCAGAGCATATTGCGCGAATGAAAGACCATGAGGTGTATGCTTTTGCAGGCGGCAGACTTGTCATCAAAGCTGAGAATGCAGATGCGCAGCAGCTTTCGGAGCTGTACGCATCAAAAACAGGCGGAATTGCTGAATTTATAAATTTATGAATTGGAGCTTAATATGAAAGCAAGAGGTTTCAGTACAGTTACTGTCAGCCGTAAGGGGGAAGCTTCCATCAACACCGGATACCCGTGGGTGTACGACAGCGAGGTGTTTGATGATGACCGCAGCGCCCCTGACGGTTCGGTTGTCGACATAGTAAATCAGCGCGGCAGATATGTCGCAACAGGTTTTATAAACCGCAATTCAAAGATACGCCTGCGCGTACTTACCCGAAACGCAAATGAGATACCTGACAGCACTTTCTGGGGAAGAAGACTCCGCCGTGCGGTTGAATACAGAAAGACCGTTATGGGCAGTCAGTTCGATTGCTGCCGTCTTATCTTCGGCGAGTCTGACGGATTCCCGGGACTTACAGTTGACCGCTTTTCTGATGTGCTTGTTGTGCAGACTCTTTCGCTTGGAGTCGAGCTTGTCAAGCAGGACATCATGTCTCAGCTTGTCGGCATTCTTCGACAGATGGGTGAAAATATTTCCGGTGTCTATGAGCGAAATGACGTATCGGTGCGCCGGCTGGAAGGCATGGAGCAGGGCAAGGGCTGGCTGGCTCTAGATGACTGCAGAACATCAGGCAGTACAGATGTCATCATCTGCGAAAACGGCGTAAAATATCACGTAGATATTGAGAACGGTCAGAAAACCGGATTCTTCCTTGATCAGAAGTTCAACCGTCAGGCGATCCGCGATATTGCCAGAGGCAGAAGGGTTCTTGACTGTTTTACCCATACCGGTTCGTTTGCGCTCAATGCAGCAATGGGCGGAGCACAGAGCGTTACCGCGGTTGATATCTCGGAAGATGCTCTTGCAACGGCCAAGGCTAATGCAGAGCTTAACGGCATAACAAATGTTGAGTTTACCTGCGCAAATGTTTTTGATATGCTTCCGTCGATGAAATACGGCGAGTATGACTTTATTATTCTCGATCCGCCTGCGTTTACAAAATCACGCAGTACTATTGACAACGCAATAAAGGGCTACAAGGAGATTAACCTCAGAGCAATGAAGCTTCTGCCCGGCGGCGGATATTTCGCCACCTGTTCCTGCTCGCATTTCATAAGCGATTCCATGTTCTGTGAGATGCTTGCATCAGCCGCAGCCGATGCCGGAGTCAGCCTGCGTCAGATAGAGGGCAGACAGCAGTCGATGGATCACCCGATACTGTGGAATGCTCCTGAAACTGCATACCTCAAATTTTATATCTTCCAGAAGATGTAAATACCGCCGAAAAATATTATGTAGAGTAATGAAAATTATTTTCTGCTTGCTACATTGCATATTATGTAGTATAATACCATAATGATACGGTTCGGCGTGTGGTTATGTAATTGCTGTCGGTCCGCAAAGAAAGATTATTATTTTATATCGAACTATATCTTCGAGAAAGGATGTACAGGATGAAACTCAAGAAGATTCTGGCTGTGATTATGGTGCTGTTCATGACAGCTGCAATGCTCCCGGGAATGACCGCTCATGCGGCATCGGACGTTGACTTTACCATCGCAGTAAATACCGACATATCCTACATTTCCGGCGATACTATCGCAACAACAATTCAGATCAACAATCAGACAGAAAAGGGCTATATCGACCTCAAGCTGTTCCTTACATTTGATCCTGACGCACTCAACTGCCTCTCGATCTTTGAGAACGTTGACGGCTTCTCCACAAAAATCGAGGAGCGCGACGGACAGACTGGTCTGCTTATTACTTATGTTTCTCCCGACGGCTCTCCGTCAGTTCAGGGCATAAAGTATCTGCCCATCGAGTTTGCGGTAATTACCGGTGTTGCATCTGGTGATTATACACTTTCGCTCAAGGTTCTCGAGTGCTACGGCCTTGATGATGCACAGAGCAAGACCGATGCTGTTCAGAAGGAAGGCGTTCTTACCCTTTCCATGGCAAAGGACAAGAAGCTCAAGATAGTCGAGACCAACGACAACAGCGTTGGCAACGGCACCGGCGACGGCAGCACACCGAACTATTACTACAGCGAGCCTACCGTAAATCAGGAAGTAGACAATAAGGAAAAAGATAAAGGTGGATCATCAGTCGGTCGCGTACTTCTTATGATATTCGGCGCAATCGTTGTTTTTGCAGCAGGTGTCGTTGTCGGCTTCATTCTCTGCCAGAAGCGAATGCTTGAAGATGGCTACGGCAGAGACAGTGAGGATTATACCCAGAGAGAGTATTCCGGCTCAAGATCAAGGTTCGGCGATATCTCCGGCGGTTTCCAGAGAAGCGTATATGATGAGGAAGAAGAGAGCGCTGACGATTACTATAACGAGCGTCTTTCCGGCAAGCGTTCACCTTCACGCCGCCCGTCTGTTCTTGATGATGACGATATAGATACCTCCTATTTCGGCAGAGCAGCAGAAACTCAGCTTGGCTCATCCAGAACAGCCTATGACGATGATGCAGATGAGTTTACACCGCGCAGATACCGCGGCGCAGAAGCTGAGGCTCCGGCAGAGGAGTACGGCAGCTTTGATTTCCTTGGCAGCCATCGACGCGAGCGCGACGATGACGGTTACGGTTCCTTCGGCGGAGAAGATACATCATCACCTGTTGACGATGATGCTGACGATGACGATTACTTCTCTGACAGAAGAAGATACAGATAAGTTCTGAAAGTCAATTGAATTCTGAGACCGCCGCACTTCACTGAAATGCGGCGGTTTTGTATTGAGCTGTTAAATCAGGAATAACTTCCGCTTGACATTGCCGCGGCTGTTGTCTATGATTTGATTAAGGGTACAGATTACAAAGAGAAAAGGAATGTGTTTTATATGACTTCAGCAATGCAGAAAGGCAATCCAACTTATGACGCATATATCCGCATACTGAACGATGAGCTGATTCCGGCAATGGGCTGTACTGAACCGATTGCACTGGCCTATGCGGCGGCAATTGCCCGTGAGACACTTGGTACAATGCCGGAAAGAATAGAGGCAGGCGTAAGCGGAAGTATACTCAAGAATATCAAGTCTGTCATTGTTCCGAATACCGGTCAGCTGAAGGGAATTTCAGCAGCGATAATTGCCGGTGTTGTTGCAGGTGATGCGTCACGCGAGCTTGAGGTAATTGCTGATGTAACAGCTGAACAGTGTGTTCAGATAAAGCAGGTGATGGAGAACATACCGATTGAGGTCGAGCACGTTGACAACGGTGTTACATTTGACATAATCCTGTGCCTTTACAGCGGCAATTCATACGCAAAGGTCAGAATAACCAATTACCATACAAATGTCGTTCTGATAGAAAAAGACGGCGAAATACTCGAACAGAAAGAAGTTCAGCATGATTCAGCCGAAACCTACGAGGACGGCGAGCTGCTGAATATGGAGGATATCTGGGAGTTTGCCAACAGCGTGGACATTGCAGATGTGCGTGAGGTGTTGGCAAGACAGATATCCTGCAATATGGCAATCGCAAATGAAGGTATAAACGGTGACTATGGCGCAAATATCGGCAGCGTGCTGCTTCGTACGCAGGGTGATGATGTTCGTGTAAGGGCAAAGGCTATGGCGGCTGCAGGCTCTGATGCAAGAATGAACGGCTGTGAGATGCCGGTTATCATCAACTCTGGCAGCGGCAATCAGGGTATAACCGTTTCGGTTCCGGTAGTGATTTATGCACAGGAGCTTGGCGCAGACGAAGAACATCTCTACCGCGCACTCACGCTCTCAAACCTTGTTGCGATTTATCAGAAGAGTTCAATCGGAAGACTTTCTGCCTATTGCGGTGCTGTCAACGCTGCTGTCGGCGCAGGCGCAGGAATCGCTTATCTGCATGGCGGCGGATATAAGGAAGTTGTGCATACAGTGGTCAATGCCCTTGCGATAGTATCAGGCATAGTCTGTGACGGAGCGAAGGCGTCGTGCGCAGCCAAGATAGCCTCTGCGGTTGATGCAGGAATACTCGGCTATGAGATGTACACCTGCGGACAGCAATTCCGTGCAGGTGACGGTATAGTCAGCAAGGGTGTCGAGCGGACAATAATGAATGTCGGACGTCTCGGCAAGGACGGTATGCGCGAAACAAACGAAGAGATAATCAGAATGATGCTCAGCGATGGCTGCTGAGTAAAGAATGAAAATATTAAAACCGCACCGGGCAGTGATGCTCAGTGCGGTTTTTGTTATCAGCCGGCATTCTGTCTTATATACATTTACACAAACATTCCCGCGAACAGGTTGAAGAGAAAGCATGATATTACGCCAAGCGCAGTGGGCAGAATAATCGCAAGAGCCGTCCATCTCAAGCTGCGGGTCTCCTTGAATATTGTAATGCAGGTGGTTGAACAAGGCCAGTGCATCAGTGAAAAAAGCAGTACGCATACACCTGTGACCCATGTCCATCCGTTGTCAGCAAGCAGGGTGTACATCTGCTCAAAGCTTCCCATTTCGGTCAGCTTGCCCTGAGCAGAGTATATCATAAGCATTATCGGCACGACGATTTCATTTGCTGGAAAACCGAGGATAAAAGCAAGCAGAATAACTCCGTCAAGTCCAATGAACCGCCCGGGCGCATCAAGAAAACGACTGCATATATCGAGAAGAGTGCCGCCGGATGTGTTGATGTTTGCCATTATCCATAATATCAGTCCGGCAGGCGCTGCAGTTGCAGCGGCTCTGCCAAGAACAAAGAGTGTGCGGTCAAATACCGAGCGGACAATAATCTGCCCCCATTGCGGCATTCTATAGGGTGGGAGTTCAAGGATAAATGACGATGGAATACCCTTCAGAACTGTCGCAGCAAGCAGCTTTGACGCGGCAAATGTCATACCGATTCCCAACACAACAAACCCTGCAAGAATGATGGAAGAAGCGGCAGAGGCAGCAGCGCCTCCGAGACCGGCTGTAAGAAACATGGTTATAATTGCCGCCATCATCGGAAATCTGCCGTTACACGGTACAAGACTGTTTGTGATTATCGCAATCAGTCTTTCGCGAGGAGAGTCTATTATCCGGCAGCCGGTTACACCTGCAGCATTGCAGCCGAATCCCATGGCAATGGTCAGTGCCTGCTTGCCGCAGGCTCCGCAATGTTTGAAACTGCTGTCCATGTTGAATGCCATTCGCGGAAGAAAACCGCTGTCCTCGAGTATGGTGAAAAGAGGGAAGAATATAGCCATCGGCGGCAGCATGACCGAAACAACCCAGCCGAGTACACGAAACACTCCGTCAACCAGCATGCCGGTTATCATCTCAGGACAGTGTATTGCTGTCAGCATATTTTCAAGCTGTTCTCCGCCCCATGTAAATAGTCGGCGAAGAAGCTCTGAGGGGTAATTTGCTCCGGTTATTGTCAGCCAGAATATAATCAGCATCAGCAGAATCATTATCGGAAATGCCGTCCACCGACCGGTAAGCACCCGGTCAATCCGCCGGTCAGCCGTGCTGTAGCCGCTGTTGTTTCCGGATACAGCTTTCGCACATATATAAGCAGCGGTTTTTACTGCTGCACAGGAGATATCATCGCGTATTTTTTCGTCAGTGATTCCCTGCATGCAGATTCTGTCCCTTACTTCTTTCAGCCGTCTTGCAACTGCAGGATTTTTCAGCGAAGCGTCAGTGAGGGGAGAATTATCTCCCGAAAGCAGTTCAAGTGCTGTGCGCCGTGTGTAAAAAGTCTGCATTTGCTCAAGTTCGGGTACCAGCCAGCTTATTGCTGATTCGATGTATGACGGATAAACTGTACGGCGCGGTCTTGCTTCATAATGCCACTCAGTGACTGTTTCAACTGCTTTCATCAGTTCATCAAGACCGTCACCGCTGCGGGCACTTGTTCCGACTGCGGGTACGCCTAAAAGTGTACTGAGTACAGCAATATCAACAGTAATTCCTTTTGCTTCTGCCTCATCCATAAGATTCACACAGACTACCACCCTTGAGGTGATTTCGAGTATCTGCAAAACAAGTCCGATTCCCCGAGCGAGACATGATGCCGCGCACACCACGACAACCGCATCGACAGTGCCGGAGCAAAGAAGGTCACGTGCAACCTCTTCTTCTGCGGAGCGGGGAGAAAGCGAGTAGCTTCCGGGGATATCAGTCAGTAAATAGCGGATACCGTTGTAAGTACACACACCTTTTGCGTTGGTCACCGTTTTTCCGGACCAGTTGCCGGTGTGCTGATGCATACCGGTCAGTTGATTGAAAACCGTGCTTTTTCCGACATTCGGATTACCAGCGAGTGCCACTTTACGGCTGCTGCCGATGTTTGTTTTTGCAGTGCGCAGGATATCAGCGGCACCGCTCCCGGTGGAAGTTCGTGTCAGCCCCATGCCGCACAACCTTCGTTCGCTGCCTCGGGCTGATCATTATCATCAACCGGCTGAATCAGAATTCTGCACATTTCCTCGCGGCGCAGGGCGATAACTGCCCCGTTAATAAGAAATGCCGCCGGTTCTCCGGAAATGCCGCGGAACAGACATTTGATAATAACGCCGTCAAGAAAGCCGATATCCTGCATTCTGCGGCGAATTCCTCCGCCAACGGTCATGTTGCTTATGCGCGCACTCTGACCGGTTGAAAGGTTGTCAAGCGTTCTGTTTAATATCATAATCATTGACCTGCCTGTATTGATTGTCACACCGTCCTGACGGGCGCTGTACAATGTCATTATATGAAGTCAGCGGCAATGGGTGCATTGCGTGGAGCCGGCTGAAATACTCTGCAGCAGGACATTATTCAGGAATATTTGCTTTTTATTGGCATGATTGAACAAAATACGCAAAAAAAATACTGAATATTAGTGATGCAAACTTTTGCTTTTATGCTATAATATAGGATGTTGTTTTGTATACAATTTTGAATAACTCAGATATTTATTCATGCCATACGGTGTGGTTTCATATTCCGAAAGGAGAATGTCGGTTGTTAATCAACAGTACAGTTGTTTCTCCAGCTGATATAGTAAGCGCATCAGATATTGCAAGTGCTACGGATACTCCGTTCAATCTTATTGATGCGCTCGAAAATTTCAGCATGGATTGGTTTACTCCCGCACAGCTGATTGTAATAATAGCTGTTGTGTTTATAATTCTTATGCTGGCGCTTGAGTTTCTGAGAAGCAGATATGCGCTTACTGTTACAAAGAAGTTTGTGACTCTTGAGCGTCTGCCGAAGGCGTTTGACGGAACAAAGATTGCAGTCATATCCGATCTTCATCAGATGAGATTCGGTGAAAGCAATTCAGAGCTTGCAAAGCGTATAAAGCGTGAGGAACCTGATTATATCTTCTTTGTCGGAGATATGGGCGATTCAAACAAGTTCAATGTTGATGCATTCTATGATCTGCTCGAGAGCCTCGGTGATAAGATTCCCATTATTACCGTGCCGGGAAATCATGACCTTCGTCTTGGCGGAGGTACGCTTCACAAGAACTTTGTACGTGAGGTCGAGCGTTCCGGTGCTGTTATTCTGTCGAATACCAGCGCAGAGATGGTTTCCGGAGGCAAGAAGCTTTACATTTACGGTTTCTGCCAGCCTCTTGCTCAGGATGCAGAGCTTCCGCCGAGGAAGTGGAAGTTTGCCGACGTATCAGAGGAAGATGTTGAGAATCTTCTCGGTAAATGTCCGACCGATGCACCTGTAATCCTGCTTGCACACGATCCTAATCCCTTCCATTGCTACAGCGCATGGGGTGCTGATCTTGTGCTTTCCGGTCATATCCACGGCGGCAGTATCAGACTTCCGTTTGTCGGCGGTCTGTTCGGTCCGGAAATGCCTGCACTGCCGAAGTACACAGCCGGTATATATACCGACGATGATACCCAGATGTTTGTTACCAGAGGTCTTGCTTCGGCAATTCCCCGTTTCCTCAATCCGCCGGAGATTGCTATCCTTACGCTCACACGACCGGATAGCGAGTTGCTGCAGCAGCCGGCTGAACCGTTTGTTGTGATGCCTAGTTTCTCTCTTAAAGAGGATGAAGAAGAAACTGTGGCTGCCGGCACAACAGACAGCAAGCCTGCTATTACCGAAGGCAGCAAAAAGGATAAAAAAGAGACTGGCAGCAGCAAATCCGGCAAGGCTGAGAACAGCACCGGAAAGAAATCAGGTATTGGCAAGCCTTCAGGCAATCCGGTCATTGACCGCTTGAAGAGCACCTTCTCTTCCTTCGGCGACTGGTTCAAAAGCGAGAGCCGTTCCCTCAAGGAGCTTCTCAATGAGCGTCTTAATCAGCTGAATGATTTCATTGCGCTGATGATCGGCAAGAAGCGTTCGAAGTATTCACGTATTGCTGATGAGCGCAAACAGCGCAGTACGTATGTTGCTCCTAATCAGAAGAAAAAGAAGCAGCCGAAGAAGCGCTACCGCAAATAACAGAATCAGGATAAAATCAAAGACCACCGCTCGGTACTGAACGGTGGTCTTCTTTATCTGTTGTGCAGATTATGCCTCAGGATCGAATCCGAGATCATCAAGAATTTCTACAGTTCGTGCATAGTAGCAATCCTCGACGGTTACAGTTTTTGTTTCGAGATCGACCTCTGCCTTGAAGCCTGCGATGTCGATAGCTTTGCTTATGCGCTCAACACATTTCGGGCAGTGCATGTCGTTTACTTTGATGGTTGTTGTCATTGTGATTACCTCATTTCATAAGTTTGTGTATAGTGTTTACGAGGTCGGAAACAACCTCGTCATTTCCATTTCTGATGTCAGTGACAACACAGGTTCTTATGTGGCTGTCAAGCAGCTCACGGCTGAAACTGTTGAGGGCCGACTGAACGGCCGCTACCTGTGTCAGAATGTCAGTGCAGTAGGCATCTTCGTCCAGCATTCGCTGAAGTCCGCGTATCTGTCCTTCGATACGCTTGAGCCGGTTGCCGAGAGCCTTGTGCTCGTCGTCGTCACGATGCTTTTTCTTTTTGCGGCATTCGCAGCATTCACTCATCTGAGAGTCAACCTCCTTCTTGGTGAATTATAATTTCTTTCGCTTGAGGCTGAGAGCGTTGCTTACAACGAATAATGAACTCAGACTCATCGCAACAGCGCCGATCATCGGGGAGAGGAGCATACCGAATGCAGGATAAAGAACACCGGCGGCGATGGGGATACCGAGAGTGTTGTAGCAGAATGCCCAGAAGAGATTCTGCTTGATGTTGCGTATAGTGAGCTGACCGAGGCGGATAGCCCGGCAGACGTCCATGAGCTCATTCTTCATTAGAACAATATCGGCAGAATCGATAGCAATATCACTGCCGTTTCCGATAGCACAGCCGATATCTGCCTGAACAAGGGCAGGAGCATCATTAATGCCGTCGCCGACCATCATGACAATATTCCCGCTTTCCTGATACTGCCTGACGACCTCTGCTTTTTCAGTGGGAAGAACCTCAGCAACGATTTCGCTGATGCCTGCCTGCTGACTGATATAGCTTGCTGCGGCTTTGTTGTCGCCGGTAAGAAGTACAGGTGTAACTCCCATAGAGCGAAGTCTTGCTATAGCTTCCGCAGCATCAGGCTTGATGGTGTCAGCAATGGCAATAAGACCGAGAATGATATCATTTCTGGCAATTACAACAACTGTCTTGCCCTGCTGCTGCAGCCGTTCAATATCGCTGTCGAAGCTGTCGGTGCTGATTCCGTTTTCGTTCATCAGAGCGGTGTTTCCTGCGAGCAGAATATCACCGTCAGCAGAGATTGCCTTTAGACCTCTGCCGGAGATATTCTCAAACTGCTCAGGAGTGCCGTATGAAATGATGGAATGCTTTTCTGCTTCTGCGCAAATGGCTTTGGAAAGAGGGTGTTCGGAGAGTGATTCAAGCGCAGATGCTGCAGAGAGCATATCGTTTGCATCGTCAGCGATCATGTCAGTAACCACTGGCTTGCCCTGAGTAATGGTGCCTGTCTTGTCGAATATGGCAACCTTCACGCCGTGAGTTATCTCAAGAGCCTCGCCGCTTCGCACAAGAATACCCTTTGATGCGCCAAGTCCGGTACCGACAATTATTGCAGTAGGAGTTGCAAGACCCATAGCACATGGGCAGGCTATAACGAGAACACTGGTAAATATCTTGAGAGCAAAGAAAAATTCTGCACCGCAGATCAGCCAGATAATGGATGCTATAAGGGCAACTGCAATGACGGCAGGTACAAAAATGCCGGCTACCTTATCAGCAGTTTTTGAGATAGGCGCTTTTTTACCCTGCGCATCTTCGACGAATCTGATGATACGGGAGAGTGTTGTGTCATCTCCTGTACGTGTAACGCGGACATACAGTGCGCCGTCTACAGATATACTTCCGCCGATAACCTCGCTGCCCTCAGTTTTTTCGACCGGCAGACTTTCTCCGGTTAGCATTGCTTCGTTTATACTGCCTTCACCGCGGATAACAATACCGTCAAGAGGTACTCTTGCACCGGGCTTTACAAGTACTGTATCGCCGACCTTTACCTGATCAATCGATACCTCGCGCTGAATATCACCGTTTGCAAGGATTGCAGTTTCAGGTGCAAGCTTCATAAGGCGTGTGATGGCATCTTTGGTCTTTTCCTTGCTCCTCGCTTCCATATATTTTCCTACAGAAACAAGAGCAACAACTACAGCTGCAGATTCATAATAAAGATTATGGACGAGATGGGCGTTATCAGACATAAGAAAAGTCATGACAAGGCTGAAAATGAATGATGCGGTGCTGCTTATTGCCACAAGGGTGTCCATGTTTGGGTTGCCGTGGAAAAGCGATTTGAAACCGCTGATGAAGAAGCGCTTGCCAATAAAAAGTACAGGAATAGCAAGCAGCATCTGAAGCATGGCGAAATTAACAGGGTGGGTGTGCATGGAGAAAATATCCGGAACCGGCATATTCGGAATAAGCATCTGTCCCATTGAGACAAACAGGAGCAGACCTGCAAAGCAGATGGAAACAATCAGCGATATCTTTTCTCTTTCAGCCTGCTTCTTTATATTACCAGTCTCAGCGGCTTCTGTTTTTTTGATATTCTTTTTATCCGGTTGTATGTGCAGCTGAGCAGTAAATCCTGCTTTCTCGATTTTTTCTATTATCTTATCAGGCGTGCAAACATTCTCATCGTAGCTGATAGTCAGACGGTTGAGCGGAAGATTTACATCACTGCGCTCAACACCTGCCAGCTTGCGTGTGACACGCTCAACTGCGCTTGAACAGGCAGCGCAGTGCATGCCGCCGATATCATAGATATCTTCTCTCATCATTTTACCTCCATTGTATAACTGATTCAGAGTATCTGATAATATTATATACCCCCTGGGGGTATATGTCAACTGGATAAGTGTGTGAATAATATGTAAGTGTTTTATGAACAGTTGCAGAAACGAAGTCCGGGGATTATAATTGTTATAGAAATAAAAACAGAAAAGGTGCATCGCAATGAGATTGTTTTCAGCACGTCATGGCGAAACGGAGTGGAACCGTCTTGATAAAATATGCGGAAGAACAGATATTCCGCTCAATGAAAAGGGCATAGAGCAGGCAAAGATTCTTGCCGAAGCCATGAAGAGTGAAAATATAGATGTAATTATAGCTTCGCCCATGATTCGCGCGCAGCAGACTGCTGGATATGTTGCTGAAGCCTGCGGACTTGATATCATTACCGACGAGCGGCTTATAGAGCAGTGCTACGGCATATACGAGGGTGAAGACCGTCACGATGAGGGATTCCTTGCGAACAAGCGGTGTTTTGCATACCGTTATCCGGGTGGAGAATCCATGATGATGGTTGCGCGACGTGTTTACGCTGTGATTGAAGATGTAAAGCGCGAATACGAAGGCAAAAATGTCCTGCTTGTCAGCCATGGCGGTGTATGCAGAGTGCTCAATACATATTTTCACGATATGACAAATGATGAGTTTTTCGAATTCTGCCAGTCGAATGCTCTTGCAATTGAATACGAGCTGTAAACACGCCGGTGTTGCTTTTGGTGCAATCACTTTCATGAATATCAGAATACAATCTCCGTAAATTACATATTGTGCAGTGAATTTACATCAATTGCTGAAATAAATAACAGGAATAGTATTTGACATAGGTGTAAAACTGAAGTATAATATTATTCCGCCGGGAAACCGCGCATATATGGGGGCGCAATGGTTTCGACGGGGATCAACAACTGTGGTAAGCGAGCGGTGGCGGTGAATCCACCATAAACTCACCAACTTAAAATTAACTGACAATACTTCTATTGCAGTCGCTGCCTAATTAAGGCGGCCGTCCGAGCGGAGAGTACCGCGGCTTCGTAAGGGCGTGATTGAGCGGTGAACGTGAGCGGAGGACTGACCTGACCTCCGCCATGCATTAAGGTCTACCGTAGCGCGCAGCCGGTCGGCAGGCGTCGCGTGAGGGAAATCCTAAACAGTTCGACTGCGCTCGGAGAAAGCTGCAGGGAAGGGTTTTCGGACAGGAGTTCGATCCTCCTCGCCTCCACCACACAGAGCAAATCCGAACCTGCTGCCGCTTGGCGATGGGTTCGGATTTGTTATTTTTACTCAAGTGCATTGAAGGTGAATAAAATGACTTTCAACTTTCGCAAAGCAGCTTATGCTGATAAGGAGAAAATTGAACAGCTCTTTATAGAGATGCTTCGTGAGATATATAAAACCGACGATGTCAAAGGGTATGAAGAAGGTGACCTTGACAGCTTCTTTGAAGATCGCGGCAGCTGGATATGTGTGGCTGAAGCGGGAGAGGTGACAGCAGCTTATCTTTCCATGGAACTCCACAGCGAAGACGGAGGATTTATCTATCTTGACGACATATCAGTTTCTGCAGATTACAGGAATCAGGGCATAGGCACACAGCTGATAAAAATAGCTGAGGAGTACGCAGAGGATTGCAATGTACCGGCGGTAGTTCTTCATGTAGAGATGCGTAATGAATCTGCAATCAGACTGTATCGCAGACTTGGTTATGATGTTGTAAGTGAAGAAGGCAGTCGCTACAGAATGAGCAAAACCACGAAATAAATTTCTCACTATAACGGAAAAATCAAATTATTGTAAAAGCCTCTTGAAAAAGGGGCTTTTGTTATATATACTCTATCCGGATAAAAATTAGTCAGAAAGGGATTAACAGAGACTTATGTTCAGAGAATTGCTCAGAAAAAAGCAGCAGTTGACCGAAGCTGACTGCATAAGTGTACTTACCGTAGAGACCCGTGGTGTGCTGTCGGTGAACGGTGATGACGGTTATCCATATGGAATGCCTATGAATCATTGGTATGAACCGGCGGACGGCTGTATTTATTTTCATTGCGGAAAATATGGTCACCGACTGGAGTCACTGCGCCGCTGTGATAAGGTCTCGTTCTGTGTTTATGACAAGGGCAGCGCCGCTCCAGGGGAGTGGGCTCTGAGAGTCAGAAGTGTGGTTGTTTTTGGCAGAATAGAGATAATTGACGACATAGATACAGTAATCGATATAACGGAAAAGCTCAGTCATAAATTTACGCAGGATGAAAGCTATATATCGGGCGAAATTGCCTCGTCAGCAAAGAATACCCTGCTGCTCCGCCTTGTGCCGGAGCATATCTGCGGAAAGTCTGTTACCGAGTCATAGGGTGCTTTATAATATCTGATTATCACAGAATCAGATATTTCAGGTGCTGTTGTGATATCATTACAGCAATTTTGAAATAAAGGAGAGATAATATAATGAAACTGAAGTCAAGCCGTGCAGCTAGCTTTGCGGTTATCACTGTTGTTTACATACTCGCTTCCGTAGTCGGAATAGCAGTATATAAAGCCCTTCCGTATCAGATGTGGCTCAATCTGCTTATTGCTGATGTCGCAGCCACAGCAGCAACTTTTGTGTTCAGCGTTTTATTTGGAAATGCATCGGTTTACGATCCCTACTGGAGTGTTCAGCCGATTGTCATTCTGCTTGCTTTTGCGATGGGGCAGACTATGACACCGCTGAAGCTGTTTCTGATTTTTGCAGTGTGTTTCTGGGGCATCAGACTGACAGCCAACTGGGCATATACCTTCCACGGGCTTGAATATCAGGATTGGCGATACACCATGCTCCATGATCAGACCGGAATATTCTATCCGGTAATCAATCTGTTCGGAATACATCTCGTTCCGACCTTTGTTGTATATGGCTGTGTTCTGCCTGCGGTTTATATGATGCTCAGCGATGCCGACGTGAATATCTGGAGTATGATATGTCTGGGCGTTTCAGTCGGTGCTGCAATACTGCAGGGAACAGCTGACATACAGATGCACAGATTCAGAAAATCAGGAGTGGGCGGTTTTATTCGCACAGGTCTCTGGAAGTATTCCCGCCATCCGAATTATCTGGGTGAAATACTCATGTGGTGGGGAGTGGCATTCTCAGCTGTGTTTGCACTCGGTTTCAAGCCGTATCTTGTTGCCGGCGCAGCAACAAATACACTGCTGTTCCTTTGTGTCAGCATACCTCTTGCGGAAAAGAGACAGTCAAGAAAAGACGGATTCAAAGAATACAAGGCGCAGACAAGAATGCTTTTGCCTGTAAAGGTAATATAAAAATACAGACCGGAAAAACTTCGTTTTGCTGAAGTCTTTCCGGTCTGTTTTGCTGCTTGTTTATTCTGCTGCAATAAGTCGTCTCGCAAATTCCCGGGCACCATTCTGTGCTTCCTCGGTCTGAAAAGATGCAAGATCATCTTCGTCCCTGACAGAGTACATACCACAGTATTCCAGTGAAGAATGCTTGCAGAGCCGCTCCATTCCATCGACAAAGGGTGAAGTGGCATAGTCAGTGTCATAACCGTGTGTAAGCAGAAGTGCAACACGCTTGCCGCTCCACAGACAGCCCTGAGCCGAGCCGTAATATTTGTTGAATCCATAGTGTCTGTCAATGACATTCTTCATTATAGCTGTGCAGTACCAGCCGAAAATCGGAGTGGCAAGAACTATCAGGTCGGCCCACATTATATCATCAGCCACATCTGTCATATCATCGTAAATCGCGCAGCCGTAGCTGTCGGCAACATTCTGACAGCTGTAGCAGCCCTGACAGGGTTTTATGTCCAGTGTGACCAGAGGAACATACCGTACCTGAGCGCCGAGCAGTTGAGCCTCATCAATAAAAGGCTTGCAAAGTTCTGCTGTGTTTCCGTTTATTTTGGGACTTCCCATAAGAATCAATACGTTCATTTTCTGTTTCTCCGCTGCGTAAACTCTGAAATTGTACAAATATTGTCTGTGCTTGGAATTATATGAAAAATATACAGCAGAGACAAAATCATGTCAATACTGAAGTTGAATATTTTTACAATAAATTGTTCAATATGAGAAAATGTTATGTTGTTTTTTAATAATAAATGTTGACAATTCCTTTAATTATATTATATAATATTAAAACTTGTATATTGTTGCAGGATTGGAAAGGAAATCTGAAAATGAAGAAGAAATATATCATAATTGTCTGTGCGGTTATGCTGGCAGGTGTTATAGCTGCGCTGCTTGGAATACTGGCAGGTGCAGGTGCGCCTGCGGTTATCGGAAGTCAGCCCGACCCAAAAGAGACCGTGGCGGATTTTTTTGATAATCTGAAAACAGGCGAATTCCAGTCTGCGATGGAAAATATAGCCAATTACGATTCTCTTGGTTTCGAGAAAGAGGGATCAGAGCTGATTGAACTTTACAAGCAGACCCTTCTTGAAAGCTATGATGTAAAGATTACCGAGCCGGCAGGCGAAGTGCCGGAAAACCGTCTTGAATCCCTGCAGGGAATAGAGTTTACTCACATTGACTGCCGTCTGCTTGTTGATGCAGTAAGCCAGAAGACCAGCGATGCGGCTCTGGAGTATATGAATGACGGTTATGTCATCGAGAATGATGAGCAGGCGATGGAGTTTGTGTATGACGCACTGCGCGAGTGTCTCGGTGAGCCGGAACAGTATCTTGTGACGGAGCACTTTGATATCTCACTCGTTTTTGACGGAGAGAGCTGGAAAATGATCATAAGCGATGAGCTGGCAGCTGCGTTGTTTGGCTACATAGAAAGCCTGTCAACAGAAGGAGTGAACTGAGATGGATCTGAATTATTCACAGAACAGCCGGCAGATTTTAGATGGAACCGGATCGAATGCTGAAGCTTCTGAAACAACAGCTGCTATCGTTCACACAGATGTACAGACAGAGACTTCTGAATGTGCCGATGATTCAGTACAGGCAGTGGAAACAGTGGCCGAACAGATTGATGTGACAATTCCAGTAGCAGAGGAGACTGCTTTATCGGACAAAAACGCTGAGACAGTAAAGGAAACTGAACAGGCGGCTTCTGATGTTGAAAAGAATGTATCGCTCAGAGAAACAGTATCAGATCTGATCGGGAAAATCAGAAGCATAAAACTATCAGAAAAGCAGCTCAGAGGTATTGCAACATCGGCAATTATCCTGCTGCTTACATTTGTAACATTTTTTGCAGCGTGGCTGCTTCCTTCTTCAGCACAGATGAATCTCGGCAGCCAGTACAGCGGTGCGGCAGATATAAACTCTGCAGCTGAGAGCGGCGTTGCGAATATCGCAGCAAGGTCGCTTCATGATATCTATGAGCTTCCGGAGGTGTATATCCTGCCGGTATCATGCGAGCCTGCACCCGAGCCCAATGAAAACAACTTCACAGTTGAGCTCAACAGCAAAAAGCGTGTTGAATGCGGTACATATACCGATGCAACCATCAGTGTAACTGTATGGAAGGAAAACCGTGATAATACTGTTTACAATTTCGCTGAGGTAAAAATCAATCACCCGACACAGTTCAGAACAATGTTTGCTTCCGGTGAATACAGCACCGCAAGCCGCGGTGAAACACCGCTCAATATGGCAAAGCAGTCAAATGCAGTAGTTGCCATGAGTTCCGATTTCTGCCGCTACAACCAGAACGGAACACTTATTATACGAGGCGGCAATTTCTACAAGCATACACCCAGCGGCTGGGAGGTGCTCCTTGTCGATGATAACGGCGACTTCCATTTTGCCATTGACAATGAGGTTGAACTGACCACAACCAGCAGAGGCGTTGAATGGAACGGCAAGGTTATCTACAACTCGTTCTCGTTCGGACCGGTGCTTGTCCGCGACGGCAAGGCTATAACCGACTTCAACGATGTAAAGGCTGCAATACACGGAATTTATCTCACAGGTGATGTCATTGTCGCACGAGCTGCAATAGGACAGCTTGGCGAGCTGCATTATCTGCTCTGCACAGTAGACGGCAATCGTGGCGAGACTTTCGGCGTCACATTACCTCAGCTTGCCGTGGCACTCGAAGAAAAGGGCTGCATCAATGCCTATAACCTTGACGGCGGACATTCTGCTACCCTCGTATTCAATGATACGCTTGTCAATATTCCCGCAGCAAAAGATGACAGCGGCGCCCAGCGTATACAGAGTGACATAATCTACTTCGGCACAGCAATACCGAATGAAGAGGAATAAACGCAAGGAGATGAAAAGATAAATGGATAATCCTGTTGCGATATACTTTTGCGGTATATTCATATATTGGCACGGTCTTATTATGGCTCTTGCCGGATTATGCGCAGCTGCCTGTGCGGTGCTCCTCAGAAAGGCGAGAGGAGAAAGTGCAAAGGACATTCTCTTCATTGCGCTGACGGGTTTTGTTCCGTCAATGGTGCTTGGCAGAATTTTCTATTGTTACTTTATGCAGGAGGCGTTTGCCGATAAATCACAGATGCTGAAAATCGGTGACGGCGGCATAGCTTTTTACGGATTTGCAGCAGGCTATGTAATTACAATTATACTTTATTGCCTTGTACGCAGAATTAATTTGCTGCAGATGCTTGATGACGCGGCTCCGGCGGCAGCTGTGGGTATCTGTATCGGAAGAATAGCTTCTTTCTTCAGTGGAGATGACCTCGGTCGTGCGGTTGAGAATGAAAATTTGCAGCATCTTCCGATAGCTGTCTTTTCAGCTGAACGCGGCGAATGGAATCTGGCAGTATTCACGTTTGAGGCAATAGCAGCACTTGTAATATTTGCTTTGCTTGCCGCGATGCTGTGGCTTAAGGGGACAAAGCATATTGTAATCCGAGATGGTGATATCGTTCTGATGTTCATGCTGCTCTACGGTATTCCGCAGACGGTGTTTGAGAGTATGCGAATGGATTCGCTTTTCCTGATCTCTCTTGGCTTTGTCAGAATATCTCAGGTTATCAGTATAATTGTTGCCACAGTGCCGTTTGTGCTGTTCAGTATACGTTCAGCTAAAAAAGGCGTGACAGCATTCCATTGGATAATCTGGGCGGTATGTCTCTGCGGCATTGCTCTTGCTTTCTGGATGGAATTCTGCATGACTTCCGCAACTGCAGTAAGAAACTATACAGTAATGAGCATCTGTCTGGCTGATTATCTGCTGAGCGGTGTGGCACTTTATCTGTCTGCTGCATTGCCGAAGCTGTCAGACGGCGATTAATCCTGAATGATCAATAAAGTAATAAACCAGCCCGTGTCGTTTAAGATGACGCGGGCTGGTTTTGCTATGTGCGAATCTGTTTACTTCATCAGCTGACGAAGTGCTTCTAATTTCTGCGGGTCAGCAGTATACTCCTTGCGCTCCTTGACAAAGTTCATCGAGCCGCGCTTTTCGGTGGAATATCTCGGAATAAGCTGGATATGAAAATGATTCATCGGTCCGTCGCACATGGTGCACAGATATACGCTTTCCGAGCCGTATACCTGTTTTAATGCGCACATTGCTTTCTTTGCAAAGACATACATTTCGCGGATAAGCTCATCAGGGGTGTCCATCATATCTTTGTAATGCTCATGACTTACTATTACAGTGTGTCCGGCGGCACGCGGTTCACGGATAAGCAGGCACTTGAACAGCTCGTTTTCGAAGAGTGTGGTTTCGGTTTCGTCTCCGGTGAGACAGAAGTTGTTTGCCCTGTTGTAGCAGGTGGGACAGATGCCCTTGTCGGTCAGTTCTGCAAAACTGAGATTTGACGGTTTTGGAAGTTTCATAGCGTATTTCCTCCGTAAAAATAATCAGCCCTGATTATAGCATTTTTCGCGAGGGTGAAAAAGTGCAATGAATAACAAAAGTTCCCGATTCGTGTGTGAATCGGGGACTTGTTATCTTTTAATAAAGCTTTGCGCCTGCAGGAATACGATTGCTTACCATGAGCAGATTGAGTCTTTCCTCGCCTTCTTCGCTGTGTACAGCAGAAAGGAGCATACCGTTGGATTCAATACCCATCATAGCTCTGGGCGGCAGATTGGTGATAGCAACGAGTGTCTTGCCGACAAGCTCTTCCGGCTCGTAATATGCGTGAATTCCGCTGAGAATTACACGGTCAGTGCCGGTGCCGTCATCAAGAACGAAGTGAAGGAGCTTCTTGGACTTCTTTACAGCTTCGCAGGACTTGACCTTTACAGCTCTGAAATCACACTTTGAGAAGGTATCGAAGTCAACAAAGTCCTCGAAAAGCGGCTCGATCTCGACCTTGGAGAAATCGATAATCTCAGCAGCTTCTTCAACAGCTTCAGTCTCGGTCTCAGCCTCAGCCTCAGCAGAATCAGCCTTCTTGCCGTTCTCCTTCGGCTTCATGGTGGGGAAGAGAAGAACGTCTCTGATGGAGTAGCTGTCAGTGAGAAGCATTACAAGACGGTCGATACCGAAGCCAAGACCGCCTGTGGGAGGCATACCGTACTCAAGAGCGGTAATGTAGTCGTAGTCAACCTCGGAACGGCAGTTGGGATCAGCAGCCTTCTTTGCGGCGACCTGACGCTCGAAACGCTCTCTCTGATCGATAGGATCGTTAAGCTCAGAGAATGCATTGCCGAATTCAGTAGCATTGATGAAATACTCAAAACGCTCAGTGAAAGCAGGCTCATCGGGCTTGCGCTTTGCCAGCGGGCTGTTCTCTACCGGGTAGTCATAAATGAATGTCGGCTGAATAAGCTTCTCTTCAACAAATGCATCAAAGAGCTCTACAAGAACAGTGCCCTTGGTTGCGTCAGCAGGTACCTCAACGTGCTTTTCCTTAGCACAGGCACGTGCATCTTCATCAGTTGCCCATTCGTAGTAGTCACATCCGGCATACTTCTTGACAGCCTCAGCCATTGTGAGTCTTTCCCAGGTGCCCATGTCTATCTCGTGACCCTGATACTGAATCTTAAGACCGCCGCAGATCTTTTCTGCGAGAGTCTTGTAGAGATCCTCAACAAGATCCATCATGCCGTGATAATCGGTGTAAGCCTGATACAGCTCGATGCTGGTGAATTCAGGATTGTGCTTGGTGTCCATACCCTCGTTTCGGAAGATACGGCCGACCTCGTAAACTCTGTTCATACCGCCGACGATAAGACGCTTTAAGTAAAGCTCGGTCTCAATACGCAGATACATATCCATATCAAGTGTATTGTGATGAGTCTTGAAGGGACGGGCAGATGCGCCGATCTCAATAGGTACAAGAATAGGAGTGTCAACCTCAAGGAAACCGAGATTGTCGAGATATGCTCTTATCTCGCGGAGAATCTGTGAACGCTTGAGGAAGGTGTCGCGGACTTCGGGGTTGACAATGAGGTCAACATAGCGCTGACGATATCTGGTGTCAGTATCCTTGAGTCCGTGGAACTTCTCCGGAAGGGGGAGAAGGGACTTTGCGAGCAGCTCGATGTGGGTAGCGTGTACCGAAATCTCGCCGGTACGGGTGAGGAAAACCTTACCCTTTATGCCGATGATATCGCCGATATCCCACTTCTTGAAAGCAGCGTAGTTCTCTTCGCCGACATCCTCGCGGCGAACATATATCTGGATATCGCCTTCGCCGTCGCGCAGACCGGCAAAGCTGGCCTTGCCCATGATACGGCGGCTCATCATACGACCGCCGAGAGAGACTTCCTTGTCCTCATAGGAGGCAAAGTCAGCCTTGATGTCTCTGGAGCAGGCATCAATATCGTACTTTGTCTTTACAAAGGGATCCTCGCCTGCTTCGACAAGAGCGGTAAGCTTGTCGCGGCGGATCTGAAGTATTTCGCTGAGTTCCTGAGCAGCCTGCTCTTCAGTGAGCTCAGACTCAGGTACAGCAGGATTAGTATTTTCGTTCTTGCTCATTTCAAATACCGTCCCACATAAGGGACATACCTTTCGTTATTTTATCTTGAGATGGCAACGATGTGATAATGAATGAGTCCGCTGGGAGTCTCAACATATACATCATCACCGGCGGCATGACCGAGAAGAGCCTTGCCGACAGGGGATTCATCAGAAATATTGCCCTTGAGCGGGTTTGCCTCAGTGGAACCGACGATCTGATACTCTTCGGTGATGTCGAGCTCAACGTCAAGAACCTTGACCTTAGCGCCGACCTGAACATGAGAGGTACCAACCTCGTCCTCGTCGATGATTTTGACATTTTTGAGAGCTGCCTCTATTTCAGCTATACGAGCCTCGACCTGAGCCTGCTCGTTCATAGCCTCATCATATTCGCTGTTCTCGCTGAGGTCGCCGAAGGAACGAGCAACCTGAATCTGGTTGGCAATTTCCTTACGTTTGACGGTTTTGAGGAATTCGAGCTCCTCTTCAAAAGCGCGCAGACCTTCAACTGTAAGAAGTACCTGTTTTTCTGCCATGCTGAAAACACCCTTTCAATGTAAGAGAATATAGTGTACTTTTGATATTTGCCGCCGACCGGCATCTGCAGATCAGCGGCAAAGCATTATAAAGCATTATACTATTATAATGATATTATGCGGCGGTGTCAATATTTGCGATGTGAAATTTTGCCGGATTAAACCACAAGTATACAGTAAGTAAATGATGAAGCTGTATTTACGATACTGCTGCGCATAATTCCAGAGTGCCGTCGTCACAGACTCTGTATACCGCATCGCTGCGGATATCCTCCGGAGAGGAGAAGAGCGCGCCGTAGGTTTCAACAAAATAATCGTTATAATTGCATATGACGACATAGTCATAGCTGCTGATCAGCGACTCGCGCCATTCATCTGCAGTAATGTCAACGGTCCAGTGGTCACCCTCGTAGAACGGTGTGCCGATGCTCCAGTTTCCGCTTACAGAATATGGACGAAGTGCGTAATGCATGAATATAAAGTCAAAACCGGTTGATTCCTGAGATATGACATTTATTCTTGCATCGTTGTCATCACCGACCGCAGAGAAAACCGTATCAACGAGCGGCTGACGCTCCTCGCGGAATTCCACTGCAGCCTCAAGGCCATTGCGCAGTGCAAGTGAACCGACACGGCGCAGAGGAACAAATACGAGAATCATGCATAGAGCGCATACCGCAAAAACATACGGCTTGGCATCAAGCGTACGCAACAGCTCGATAAGCATGATGATTATGAAAATCCAGCAGGACAGATATGCAATGAACATATATCTGCTCCAGCTTGCAAGTTCGACTGCCTCATGCTGTGTGAATTTGAACATATAAATAACGCATAGACCGAAAATATAGACAATGAACTGCAATCCAATAGTGAGGACTGCAAGCAGAATATGAGAAGAGCGTAAAACACCGCGTTTTTGAAGTAAAATGGCCAATACCAACACAGCCGCGATAAACAACGCTGTCAAAAGAATGCATGGCACAGATATACGGAATGTACCGAAAATAATATTTTTGCCTGTGAAAAGGCGCCAAAAATTAGCCCATACAACTGAGCGGTATGAGTCATCTCTGCCGAGAATAACATTGATCAGCTCAGTTGTATTTATACGATTTGAAAAACTGACATCAGCATCGTTCAGCCTTATGTTTGCCGACCAGAGAAGCTTTGGGACTGCAAAAGCGCATATTCCGGCAGTAAGTACAGGCAGACAATGCTTGAGTCGCTGAGCAAATGAAGTTTTTTCAGAATTATCTCCCTGGCGGATAAAATGGTCACCCATAAAGGCTATAAGCAGGAATAATGCAAAAAGCATACCTGCATCTTTAACCAGAACAAGGAGCGAAACTGACAGCAGAATGCGTGCAAAATAGAAGGTGTCGTGTTTTTTGTGAGTAAATACAAGTGCCAGCCCTGCGCCTGAAACTATACCGATAAACGGGTCAATGTAAATCTCGGCATAGCATTCTGTAAAAAAGACCATGGGCGCAAGAAAAGTCATCAGTGCAGCGCAGATGACCTGAGGTGTTTTTTTGAATGAAGCACCGTCAAGAAACTGCAGCAGGAAAGATACAAAAAACAGCTGATAGGCAAAGAAAAGACGCCATTCGCATATGCTGTCGCCAGAAGTCAGAGCGACAGTGATGCGCTGGAAAAGATACTGGAAAAGCGAAACACACGGAGGATAGGACTGATACAATGAACCGGAGCCGGGAGCAGTACCGAATTTGTCGGTAGCCAGCATAATCTTGACAATGTCGCCCCAGTGGCTGAATTCGTCCCAGCCTGCGAGCGGTCGGCCGTAGTTAATATATGTCAGAACTGCATAGCTTACAAGAAATACAAAAAATCCCGGAGTAAAAAACTGCCTGCAGAAATCTGAAAACGAGCGGCTTCGTGCTATCCTGTACACCGAAACAGCAAGGGCTGCGGTGCAGAGCAGAATGACCGCATAAACACCGATGCGAAGTATTCCTGCCAGACCAAAGAGAAAAAGCAGCAGAGAAACTGCGGTGCAGGCTGCAGCAAGCGTGCTTTCAAAGCTCTTTTGAAAGAATACACAGCAGAATACCGGAACGGATACAAGGAGAAGAAAGAGCAGTAACTGTATCAGAAACTGGGTGAACATCATTCCGCCTCCCCGGAGAAAAAGCCCTCAGGATAATGGGCAGGATCGGTTACAGCAGGAATGTCATTACCGACGATTTTGGTAACATATTCCCATGTGTCGGCGCACCGCGTCTGAAAACCGAGGTCACGTGCAAGAAGCTCAGGTACGCTGCTGCCCTGTTCCATATACTTTGCAGCAGGCACAAGACGGAGAAAATCAGTACCCATTTCCCAGGTTACCTGAAGCAGTGTCGGCATATAGAACGCATCAGTGAATCTTGCAATACCGTCATCTCCGCGCTCAAGCTTGATTGCAACAACCATGCCGCGCTGGGTGTATTCGCTCATTCTTTCCTGATTGCAGAAGAGATTTCCCAGAGAATATACAACAAGACATTCGCGTGTTGTTCCGTCATCGTTGGTTACTGTCATTCTCTCAATCGGCTGAACGATGTGCGAATGACTGCCGATGATGATATCCACGCCGCCTTCACATAGATCCTCGGCAATGACACGCTGCCAGAATGACGGCTGTTCGTTGTATTCAGTTCCCCAGTGAAGTACAGCAACAACAATTTCGGCACCCGCAGAACGCAGAGCTTCAACACGGGGGAGAATATCGTCAACAGCATCTTCTTTCATGCCCATGCGGTCAAATGCGTATTCCTCAAGCTCAGAGCTGAGTTTAATTCCGTTTGTAGACTGGGTAAATGCAGCAAAGCCGACTTTAATACCGTTTATTTCACGGATAAACAATGCATCGTGTTCTTCCTGTGAAGCGTAGGTTCCGAGGTGATCAAGACCGTGTGCATCAAGATTGTTGATGGTTGACACAAGACCGTCGAAGCCCTGATCGATTATGTGGTTGTTGGAATTAGTGCAAAGATCAACGTTGATCGATTTTATTGCGTCGAGCAGCTCTATCGGAGCGTTGAACTTGGGGTAGGTGCTGATTTTCTGGTTGTTTCCATAGGCATCAACAGGAGATTCGAGGTTGACAGCGTTGTAATCTGCAGTGAAAACATCTGTGAAAAGCTCGAAATAAGGATTGAAGTTATATGTATCCTCTCCTGCAGAGGCGCGAAGATAGACCGGCTTATGTATAAGCACATCGCCGCCGAACATCAGTGTAGCTGTTCCGGCTTTTGCAGTGCTTTCAGTGTGTTCAGCTTCCGGAGTAATATCAGTGCCTGAAGCAATGTCAGAGACCGAAACGACATTACCGGTCTGAGGAAATATATATTGATCACTGCGCTGAGGGAGCATGGATATCAGCCATATTGTGGCTCCGGCAGCGAAAATGGCAATAGACATAATTGCCGCTGCGCGCAGGAAAATATTGCGTTTACTGGTTGTTGGCATCATATTGGACCTCCGGAAGTCTTTTCATTATTGTTATATATAATATCACATTATATATTATTTTACAAGCTGTGCGGGAATATGTGCAAAGCGGACATTTATGTTCATACGGCTGTCTGTAATGCAGACAAACAGTAAATTGAAAAGAAGAAAAAGTTACACTTGAACTGAATAGAGTAAATGCATATAATAAATATATAACTTTTGCATATTTTTAATTTTTGATGTAAAATGATTTTGTTAAAATATGGCAATTCAAAGGAGAGTGACATAATGGTCGGCTCTGTGTCCGATTTTGAAAAACGCCGCGATTATCTGATATGTGTCGACAGTGACGGCTGTGCGATGGATACCATGGATATCAAGCACTTCCGCTGTTTCGGACCGTGTATGGTCAGGGAGTGGGCGCTGGAAAAATGGGAAAGGGAGATACTCGAGCGCTGGAATGAGATCAATCTCTATACCATGACGCGCGGAATCAACCGCTTCAAAGGTCTGGCGATGGCTCTCGCTGAGATAAATGAAAGATATACGGCGATAAAAGACATCGACATTCTTGCCGGGTGGGTGGAAACAAGTCCGGAGCTTTCAAATAATGCGCTGCAGAAGGCAATTGAAGAACAGCCTGATTGCGTATCGCTGAGAAAGGCGCTGTCCTGGAGCAAGGCTGTGAATGAGTCGATAACTGCTCTGCCTGACGACTGTAAGGTGCCGTTTCCTCTTGCAAAAGAGGCGCTTGCTTTTGCGCATGAACGCGCAGATGTCGCGATAGTTTCCAGTGCCAACCTTGATGCGGTGCTGGAGGAATGGGAACGTTTCGGGCTGCTGGAGCATACCGATATCGTTCTTGCCCAGAATGCCGGAAGCAAGGCTTTCTGTATAGGCGAACTGCTGAAAAAGGGCTATGCACCGCAGAATGTGCTTATGTGCGGTGATGCGCCGGGTGATATGGATGCAGCGCGCAAAAACGGAGTGTTCTATTATCCTATTCTTGTAAGACACGAAAAGGAAAGCTGGCAGGAGTTTATTTCTGAGGCTTTCGATCGTCTGATAAATAAAACTTATGGAGGAGACTATGAAAACAAAAAAACGCTCGAATTTCTTGAAAACCTCGGCGCCTAAGCGCATAAAGTGCAAGGGAAAGGGCTGGCTCAACAAGGTCAATCTTATGGCTGCTCCTTACAACCTCACTGAAGAGGATATCGCATGGGTCAGCCAGACCATCAGCGCTATGACCGCAGAGGAGAAGGTCGGACAGCTCTTCTTCCAGCTTACAGCAGGAATGGACGAGGCTTATCTGCAGGAATTGATGGAGAAGTATCACCTCGGTGGCTGCAGATACAATAATATGCCAGGTGCTGCTGTACAGATGCAGAACCGCATACTGCAGAAGTACGCAAAGGTTCCCATCTTTATTGCCTGCAATACTGAGGGCGGCGGAAACGGCGGCTGCTCTGACGGTACCTATATCGGCAGCGGAATAAAGATTGCCGCTACAGGCAAGGTGGAGTATGCACGTGACCTTGGACGTATGGCAAACGAAGAGGCTGCTGCGATTGGCTGCAATATGGCATTTGCACCCGTCTGTGATATTCATTACAACTGGGAGAATACCGAAATCGTGGGTCGTGCATTCGGTAATGATCCGCAGAGAGTTGCAGAAATGAGCAAGGCATACCTCGAAGGAGCTCACACAATTCCCGGTTTTGCATGCGCTGCAAAGCACTTCCCGGGCAACGGTCAGGATTTCCGTGATGCACATATCGCAAACAATATCAATAATTTCGGTCCTGACGAATGGGCAGAGACCTACGGCATGGTCTACAAGACACTCATCGATTCCGGACTTGATGCCATCATGGGCGGTCATATCATGATGCCGGAGTATATGCGCGCTGTAAAGCCGGGCATCACTGACGAGGAGATGCTTCCTGCAACACTCTGCCCGGAGATCATGACAGATCTTCTGCGTAACCGTATCGGTTTCAACGGTATGGTTGTTACCGACGCAAGCCACATGGTAGCAATGACCGACCGCATGACCCGTAAGGAAATGCTTCCTGCCAGCATCAATGCCGGCTGCGATATGTTCCTTTTCTTCAACGATCCGGAAGAGGACTTTGCAACAATGCTCGAGGCATATACCACAGGCGTCATCAGCGAGGAGCGAATGAATGAGGCTCTTACCAGAATTCTCGGTCTCAAGGCTCACATGGGTCTGCATAAGAAAGCAAAGGAAGAGCTTGTTCCTGCACCTGAAAAGGTTGCTGAGACTCTCGGCAAGGACGAGTACAAGGCAGCTGCTGAGGCTATCAGCAAGGACTGCATAACTCTTGTAAAATACAAGGATAAGGACGTACTTCCGATTACTCCCGAAAAGTATAAGCGTGTAATGATCGTTTACGTCAAGGGTCCGGCAGGTCCTATGGACGCTCTTATCCAGATGGCAATGGGCGGAGGAGCAAAGAAGAATCCCGCGGAGGAGCTTCGTGACCGCCTTATCGAGAAGGGATTTGATGCATTCATTTATGAGAGCCCGCTCGAGAAGATCAAGAAGCAGGTAGCGGCAGGCGAGAAGCCCAGTCTCAATCTCTACTTTGCCGGCAAGAATGCAATAAAGGACTTCGTTTCCGAACAGGATCTTGTCATCACTCTCTGTGATGTCATGAACGGTCGTCCGAGCTTTGGAATGTCAAAGGGCGGCGGCGAGATTCCGTGGTATGTATTCGAGCTTCCGGTAATCGCCGTCAGCGTAAATGCACCCACTATGCTGGCTGATATTCCGCAGGTTCGTACCTATATCAACACCTACGATTCCAAGCCGGATACACTTGATGCACTGGTTGACAACCTCGTCACCGGACCGGATGCCTTCAAGGGCAAGGATCCTATCGACAGCTTCTGCGGTCTCTGGGACGCAAGAATCTGACGTAATCCAGCAGTATCCTGACAAAGTAATATGAAATCAGCCCGGTCTGTTCTGCTCTTGCGGTTCGGACCGGGCTTTTTCCGCGAGATTCGGTCGGATTATGACGCAGCGTGTGGATATATAAGCCTGAATTTGACAAAATGTACAATATCCGGCGCAATTTATACCATATATTGTCAGGTTGTAAATCTTGCAAGCAGGACAATTCGGTGATATAATACTTTAATAAGTTAATGTATTAAATACACATTAGATTCCAGACATTGACTGAAAGGACGATTTTTGTTGCACATAACTGATTTCAGTGATATAATAATCATCTGCGGTCATTACGGCTGCGGAAAAACCAATCTGGCACTCAATATGGCGGCAGATTTCGCCGACAGGGGAGAAGAAGTAACGCTGGTTGATCTTGATATAGTCAATCCGTACTTCCGCTCGAGTGATTATGCTGACTTTATCAAAGAGCATAATATTGATCTTGTTGCGCCGACATTTGCTCATTCTAATCTTGACCTGCCGGCTCTGCCAGCAGAAATGTATTCGATATTCACCCGCAAGGGTCGCAGAATAATCGACGTCGGCGGAGATGACGCCGGAGCAACAGCTCTTGGAAGATTCGCACCGCAGATGAAGAATTTTTCTTATTCGATGCTGTATGTCATTAATAAATACCGCATACAGTCAGGTTCACCTGAAGCGGTCTGCGAGCTTCTTGGCGAAATTGAGATGGCTTCACGCCTGAAGGCGGATTTTATTGTCAATAATTCTCATCTGATGGAATATACAACAGCTGATACAATAACCGAATCGGTGCCGTTTGCAGCACAGGCGTCTGAGCTGCTCGGTCTGCCGATAGCGTTTACCGCAGTACCGGCGGCAGTTGCCGGTCAGCTTGATTCCGTCGGCGGAGATATTTATCCTGTGGATATAATTGTAAAAAAGCCATGGGAAATGTAATGTAAATCAATCTTATTAATATACGGAGGTGCTTTATGGCAAAGATCACTGTTGATGAATCGAGATGCAAAGGCTGTGAGCTGTGCATTGCAGCTTGTCCGCGCGGCCTTATTAAGCTTGATACCGAGCGTATCAATGCAATGGGCTATCACCCGTCCATGCTGACCGATGAAGAAAAGTGCATCGGCTGCGCAATGTGCGCGATGATGTGTCCCCATGTGGCTATTACAGTAGAAAGGTAAGTGAAAAATATGGCTGATAAAGTATTGATGAAAGGCAATGAAGCACTTGCCGAGGCTGCTATTCAGGCTGGCTGCAAGCACTTCTTTGGCTATCCTATCACACCGCAGACTGAGGTCGCGGCATACATGGCAAAGACCATGCCCAAAATTGGCGGTACATATCTTCAGGCTGAGTCTGAAATTGCTGCTATCAATATGGTTCTCGGCGCAGCATCTGCAGGTGTCCGCGCAATGACCTCCTCCTCTTCTCCGGGCATAAGCCTCAAGAGTGAGGGTATTTCCTATCTCGCAGGTTCTGATCTGCCCTGTCTGATTATCAACGTCCAGCGCGGCGGCCCCGGTCTCGGGGGTATCCAGCCCTCTCAGGCTGACTACTGGCAGGCAACCAAGGCTACCGGTCACGGTGACTTCCAGATTCTTGTTTTCGCTCCGTCTACCGTTCAGGAGATGGTCGATCTTGTCAGTGATGCATTTGATCTTGCTGATAAGTACCGTATGCCTGCAATGATTCTTGCTGACGGTATGCTCGGTCAGATGATGGAGCCGGTCGAAATCAAGAAGGGCGAGAAGGTGCTTCCTGAGAAGGAGTGGGCAACCAACGGTCATCAGGGCAAGCGCGAGCACAATATCATTAATTCTCTCTACATACAGCCCGACGAGCTTGAGCGCCTTGTTATGGAGCGCTACAAGAAGTACGAGCAGATTCAGGCTGAGGAAGCCCGCTGTGAGTGCTATCTGACCGATGACGCTGATGTTGTTGTCGTAGCTTACGGCGCTTCTTCCCGTGTTGCACGCAGTGCTGTCAATACAGCCCGTGAGCAGGGTATCAAGGTCGGTCTTATCCGTCCTATCACTCTCTGGCCGTTCCCGGCAAAGACCATTGCTGAGGTTGCAGAGAATGCAAAATCCATGCTGACTGTTGAGATGAGCATGGGTCAGATGGTCGATGACGTAAAGCTTGCTGTCGATGGCAAGTGCCCGGTTGAGTTCTACGGACGTACCGGCGGCGTTATTCCCACTCCGGCAGAGGTGCTGGAGCAGATCAAGAAACTTGCAGGAGGTAATAACTGATGGCAATCGTATTCAAAAAGCCTGATTCCCTTACCGATGTGCCTATGCATTATTGCCCTGGCTGCACACACGGTATAGTTCACCGTCTTGTTGCTGAGGTCATGGATGAGCTTGGCATTCAGGGCAAGACCGTCGGTGTTGCACCGGTCGGCTGCGCTGTTTTCGCATACAACTATTTCGCCTGCGACATGGTCGAGGCTGCACACGGCAGAGCTCCTGCTGTTGCTACCGGCATCAAGCGCGCTCTTCCTGATAACGTTGTATTCACCTATCAGGGCGACGGCGACCTTGCTGCAATCGGTACTGCTGAAACTGTTCACGCTGCCACTCGCGGTGAGAACATTACTGTTATCTTCATCAATAACGCAATCTACGGTATGACCGGCGGTCAGATGGCGCCGACCTCTCTGCCCGGTCAGGTCACCCAGACCACTCCGTACGGTCGTGATACCAACTATTCCGGTTTCCCGGTAAGAGTCTGTGAGATGCTTTCCACTCTGGATGGCGTTGCACTTGCTCAGCGTGTTGCTGTTGACACCGTCAAGAATGTTGTCGAGGCAAAGAAGGCAATCAAGAAGGCATTCCAGAATCAGATCGACAAGAAGGGTTACTCTATTGTTGAGGTTCTTTCTTCCTGCCCGAATAACTGGGGTCTTTCTCCGCAGGAGGCTCTGGAGTGGCTGCTTGAGAACATGATGCCGTATTATCCGCTTGGCGTTTACAAAGATAAGAGCGAGGAGGGCGTACACCATGACTGATCTTAATCTTACCCTCGCAGGTTTCGGTGGACAGGGTGTCCTGTTTGCCGGCAAGGTTATCGCATATTCCGGACTTATCGCAGAGCGCGAGGTCTCCTGGCTTCCGTCCTACGGTCCCGAGATGCGCGGCGGTACCTGCAACTGCAGCGTCTGCCTTTCTGACAGAACCATCGGCTCTCCGCTGGTAACCGAGCCCAATGCACTCATTGCAATGAACCTGCCGTCCTATGACAAGTTCATCGATAATGTTGCACCCGGCGGAGTTGCAGTTGTTGACAGCAGCCTTATCGATAAGCGCACTGAGCGCACCGATATCACCGCTTGCTATATCCCTGCTTCAAAGCTGGCAGAAGAGAATGACATCAGCGGTCTCGGCAACATCATTCTGCTTGGCAAGCTCTGGAAAGAGACACAGTTCTGCTCCAGAGAGCAGCTTGAAGCCGGACTGAGAAAGTGTGTTCCGGCAAAGAAGGCACATCTTGTTGATGCAAACCTCAAGGCTCTTGAAATCGGCATCAATTTCTGATATTCTTAAATAGAATACTTGTCACGTAAGCAGGGCGGGTAACCGCCCTGCTTTTTAATATTGAATATATTGATGTGAATTCCGGCTTACATGATTGTTTTGTGTGACCGGGCTTTGCATCACTTGAAAAGGAGTGATAAATATGAGAATCGGACATGGTTATGATGTTCATCGTCTTGCAGAAAACAGAAAGCTGATAATCGGCGGTGTTGAGATTCCGCATGAGCGTGGTCTTCTTGGACATTCTGACG
>JAZNOP010000070.1:0-23042 GCA_045580875.1 Acutalibacteraceae bacterium | reverse complement strand
CCCGGTGCAGCTTCTCACGTCGGCTGACCTCGCCGATATTCTTCCGGCCCGGCCTTGGGGTGTGTGCGGTTGGAGCATCACTGAAGGTGGGTGCGCTAAACCAAAATTTATTTTCTCTTCCTGCTCCTGCGATCCTCTTTTACCGCCTTGCGCACCATCTTGAACGCCGCCTTCTCGCCCTGTTCGGCAAGGGTGGTCAGCCAGAGTTCGAGCAGGTCGCTCGTATTCTGGTTGATAATGCGCTTTCCCTTTGCCTTCATGAAATACTTGAGCGGCTCGACGTCGGTGTACCTGTCACCGTTGTATATCTTTCCGGCGGCGACGCGGTCGCAGAACATCTCCGCCACATAGCGCACCGGCATCTCCACCGGTGTCATCACGTGGGTCACAGGGTTATAATCGGTCCAGTATTCATAATGATGGCGGTTGCGCCCCTTGTGGTGCATCCACGCCGCAGAATATCCGATCTGCTCGCGCTCAAGCTCATTCGGGCTGCGGTAGCCCTCAAAATAGCGCACACCGGCAGAAAATTCTGTCTTTGAATATTTCGACAGGTCATGGCGCAGACCCTGCATTCCTATGCCGCACCTGAAGCAGTGGCGGGCAACGCAGCGTCTGTGTCTGTTTACTGTTTTAAGATGTCCGAAGAAATTTTTGATATACGATGCCATATAAGCTCCTTTTCCGGCGCTTGCCGAATTTGTTCCGGGCGCGTTTCTCCGCCCGAAAAAATATGCGGTTATTATAGCATAATCTGAATGAATTACAACAAAAAACGCACCAAAATCCACCCTCTGACGAAAAATTTTTCCGACAGGGGGAATGCGCGTTATTTTCCGGCAGCCTTGCGCAGCCGTACACACATGGCCGAGGTTACCAGCGGCATGGCGGCATTGTTCTTTATCGCCTGCTCAAGCCCGGGCAGTTCAGCCATTATCTGCTCGATGCGCGCCGAGGGCATACTTCTTGCCAGCTGCTCCGCCGCCGGCGATATCTGCTGCAGTACCTCCTGCGCACCGGCATTTATAACCAGCGCCTGACGGAGAATTGCGCGAATCTCACCCAGCACAGCCGAAAGCGCGCGCCGTGCCGCAGTGCCCTCCTTGCCGGAGTGTGAATAGCGGGCGGTGCTTATCATTATATCAGCCTCATTGCTGCTCATCAGCACGGTGACTATCTCCTCCGCCTGCTGTGTCAGCTCGCCTGCGTTTTCCGGCGGCTTCTGCGGCCACACAGCCCTTATCAGAAAGGCGCGTGAACGTATCGTCTCCAGCATTTTCGCCGCAGACGTACAGGTTATTATAAATGTAATATTTTCAGGCGGCTCCTCAAAAAGCTTGAGAAAGGCATTCTGCGCCGGCTTGAGCATGATATCGCCGTTTTCCAGCAGATACACAATGCCGTCGGCAAGCTCGGGTACCAGCGAGCCGTAGGTGTGCAGCTGACGTACGGTATCCACCGAAATAGCGCCTGTTTTGCCGCTGCCCTGCACCTCGACAATATCGGGGTGGGTACCCGTTGTGACTATGCGGCAAGTGTCGCACTCGCCCGAAAGAGGGGTCTCACAGCTACACAGCCTCGCCCGCGCTACAAGCCGCGCAAGCCTGCCGTTGAGCTCGCTGTCCTCGCCCTCGATTATCATTGCATGGGGAAGCCGCCGGGCAGAAATCATCTGCTCGAGCTGAGCCCTGAGCGGAGCACATTCCTCGCTCCCGAGCTCAGGCATTATTTTTTCTAGCATTTTTCGAACTGGTCAACGTTGAGCACGAATATAGTCGCGCCGCCGACAGAGACCTCGACCGGCACAGAGGGGAAGAGACCCGGAGTCAGGCTGGCGTTTGCCGGCATGATCTGGGAGCGTCTTCTGGAGTGCTCCTTGATGATGTTTATGACTGTCTCGACCTTCTCGTCCTCGGTACCGACGATGAAGGTGGTGTTTCCCGCCTTGAGGAAACCGCCGGTGGTGGCGAGCTTGGTTACCGAAAAGCCGCCTGCTGTGAGCTGGCTTGCAACTACCGAGCTGTCATCATTGTTGACTATAGCGAATATGAGCTTCATTGTAATTTGCCCCTTTCATTTTCATGCTTTGTGTTCGATTATAACCGGTGTACCGGCTGCGCTCTGCCGCCGGATACGCCGCAGTTTATCTTGCGGAGAGATCGGGATAGACGCGTGTTCCGTCATCGGGCTCATCATCGTCCTGAACGTATTCGTTAAGTATGCGCAGTGCAGTCAGCGCCGAAACAGCGCCGGTCTCCTGCTTGAGTCTGATCAGACGCATCTGATACTCGCGCAGGGTCTCCGGATCGAGCTTCTTCGAAAGCTTCTCGATCTGGCGCAGTGTGACCTCGGTACGGGTAGGCAGCGGCTCGGCAGCCTCCATGCCGTCAGCGGTGACAGCTCTGGGAGCTTCCTGCACAGGCTCACGGTAAGACGGCGCAGGGGGTGCGTATGTATCTGCCTCGGGCTCAGACGGCTCGTCATCGTATTCATCGTCATAGGAATACGACTCGGGTGCGCTGTAGTATCTGTCATCGCTATCGTAATCCGGTTCGTCAAAATCGTCCTCCGGCGAATCGGGATCGACATATTCATCCGCCATGCGCTCGGCAAGACGTGCTGCGGAGGCAGACTGACGCGGTGTATTGTCAGCGCGCACACGCTCCGGCTTTGCCTCTTCCGAATAAACCTCGTCGGGAGAGGGATCGCCCTCAAGAAGAGTGCGCACCTTACGGAAAAAATCGCTTATACCCATTTTTATACAGCTCCTTTCGGATCATTTTCAGTTTATTGCAATCGGGTGCCGACAGCCGGTCAGCACCGGAATATTACATACAGAGGGAAACCAGCAGCTCGTAGACCAGCTCGTAGGCAGCTGTGAAGTCGCTTTCGGCTATGACTGCGGCAGGTGCATGGAGATAACGGCAGGGCAGGCTGACAGCCAGAGTGCGCACACCCGAGCGTGTCACCTGAATTGCGCCGGCATCATTTCCGCCGGCAACCGCCTGCTTGACCTGAACGCTTATCGCCTTTTCACGTGCTATTTCGAGTGAGCGGTCGAACAGCTCGCGGTCGTAGATGGTGCGGCGGTCCATGAATCCCACGACAGCGCCTCCGCCGACGCGGCAGACCAGCGAATCCTCGTCAACTCCGGGGATATCGGCTGCGGTGGTCGACTCGACAACGATGGCGTAATCGGGGTCGACAGTGTAGGCTGCACAGCCTGCGCCGCGCAGACCGACCTCTTCCATGGTGGTGAATGCAAACCATACGTCGCACAGATATTCCTGCTTCATCAGCTCGATGAGAATGGCGCAGCCGGCGCGGTCGTCTATCGCCTTGCCCTTGAGTCTGCCGTCGCCCAGCCGCTCGAAGGCGGTATCAAAGAGACATACATCGCCCGGCGAGACAACAGCCTCCGCCTCCTCGCGCGAAGAGGCGCCGATATCGATGTACATCGAGTCGATGGATGGGCATTTGCCGCGGCTGTCGCCCTGAGAGAGATGCACAGGGGTTATGCCGATAACGCCCGGCACTGCGCCCATGCCGACAAGCACGGTACGTCCGCAGATAACTCTGGGGTCGATGCCGCCCACTGCGGCAAATTTGAGCAGACCGTCGCCGCCGATGTGGGTGATGATAAGTCCGACCTCGTCCATGTGGGCTGAGAGCATGACGCGGTTTTCAGCCTCGCGCGCGCCGCGCTTGACAGCGATTATCGAGCCGGTTGCATCGACAGTGACCTCGTCGGCGAGCTCGGATATCTGAGCAAGGATATAGTCACGGACAGCATTTTCTCTGCCCGAAACACCGGGCAGCATACTGAGTTTTTCGAGATTATTAAGCATAATTCATTCTTCCTTAAAGTCAGTGAAGTTATAATTCAATTCTCCGAGTCGATACCCAGCACGTACTCAGCTATCAGCTTTGCGGTGTTCTCAAGGTCGGCTGTGTCGATCATTTCTGCCGCTGTGTGCATATACCTCAGCGGTATGGACAGCAGTGCGGTCGGTACTCCGCCGCGTGAAATCGAAATATGGTCAGCGTTTGTTCCTGTGCCGCCTCCCATGATATCGTGCTGCCACGGGATATCCTTCTCGGTTGCGAGATCGCGCAGTGCCAGCGTCATATCATAATCGAGTATCGGTGAGCAGCCTATCATCGGACCCTTGCCGAGGTCGCCTGTGACCTCCGGACGGCAGCCCGGCTGTGAGCCGAAGCCGGCATCAACAACAATGGCTCTTGTCGGCTCGATTCCGTAAGCGCCGGTCCTTGCGCCGCGGCAGCCAACCTCCTCCTGCACGCTGAGCAGCAGGGTCAGACGGCAGGCGGGCTTTCTGCCCGATTCCTCTATCAGCTGAACTGTGCGGATAAGCGCAGCCGCTCCGGCGCGGTTGTCGAGCGCCTTGCTCGATACTCTGCCTCCGAGCATATTGACCGGCTTGCTTCTGACTATAACGCGGCTTCCCGGCGGTACAAGCTCTGCCGCTCTGTCGCCGTCAAAGCCGATGTCGACATACAGCTTGTCAAATTCCGGCACTGCGGTGCGGTCGCCCGAGGTCAGATGGGGCGGCATGCAGCAGATGACTCCGCCAAGCTTTTTCTTGCCGAATACCCAGACCTCTGCGCCCACGAGGGTGCGTCTGTCAGCACCGCCGCAGCTGTCGATATGGACAAAGCCCTTGTCGTCGGTACGGGTTACAACCATGCCAATCTCATCGATGTGGGCATCGAGCAGAATGTGCTCTGATGAATACATATCTCCCATCTCACATATTATATTGCCCAGCTTATCCTGACGGACAGGGGCGTAATCACTGAGCAGCTCCATCGCAAGTCTCGCTGCAGAGCCCTCTGCGCCGGCAGGACCTACTGCGCCTGCCAGTCCGAAAAGTATAGTATTATCAGCCATAGCCTTAATCCTTTCCTGTATATCATCAGCCGGAGTTGATCATATTATTTCCCGGCCGCTGTATCCGTTACTGAAAATCTGTTCCGCTGACCGTATCTTCAGCGTAAGAGCCGGAGACGACCTCCTGCTCCGGTGCGGTGTCCTCACCGCAGGAATCTGCATTTGCCAGCAGCACTCCGCCGGCAATCATAACTACAAACATCAGCGCAAAGACCAAAGACTGCAGGCGCTGCTGCCTTATCTCGTCTATCTCCCACTGCTTCTTTCCTTCATAACGCTTTTTCCTTGCCATAGCCTTCGCCTTTCTTTTTCCGGTAGTTTTTGTGTTTTCCGGTGATTTGATTATTGCCTGTCTTTATTCAGAAATATCCGCCTGCCGTCAGTCGGTCTCGCACGATGCGTAGGGGCAGTCTGTACGCACAAGCGTGATGTATTCCTCAAGACAGAGGTCATAGCGGTGCATATACTCCGCGTGTTCCAGACCGACATAGCGCAGATGCCACGGCTCGTAGGCAATGCCGGTTATATCCACCTTGTCCTCCGGATAGCGGATAACAAAGCCGAATTCGTGGCAGTGGTCGATAAGCCATCTGCCCTGCTCGGTGTGGTGGAAATCGTGGTCGGTCGTGCCGTCGATTGTGACGTCTATCGACCGCCCGTACTGATGCTCGCTTGTGCCGGGAATTGCGACAAACATCTCGGTGTAGCGCTGAGCCTCCTCGACGGTCATGCCCTCGGAGATGTGCAGCTCGAGGTTGTAATTGAATATCGCAACCTGTTCCTGATAGGTTCGGTAGCCGCTCAGCGGTATCAGCCCCAGACCGTCCTCGAGCATTGCATTGTACAGCTTTGTGAAGGCGGTTGCAGCGTCAAAATTGAGCTGTATGCTGACGCCGTCGGGCATTCCGTAAAGCCTTGTCAGCTCGGGCGGAACATAATCGGCACCGAGAGGATTGCTGTTGTTGACCAGCCTCGGGTAGGTCAAAACCGCCAGCCGCTCGCGTGAGGTGTCTTCCTCCTGAATATCGGTCTCCGAAATGACAGTCTGTGTTTCATCTGTCTCAGGCTTTTGCGTATTGCAGCTGCCGATGCCTATTATCAGCGCGGCTATCAGCAGAATGGCAATGAGCCCCAGCTTGAGATAATCCTTGTTGATCTCGAAGTTTATCTGCTGACGTCTCGTGAAAAACTTTGGTGTGTATGGCATATTTTATTCTCCTGGCTCAGTGTTGCTCTGCGAGGCTGATTCAAGCCTCTGCTCCAGCCGCTCTGCCGCTCCGGTCAGCTTGGCGCGAAGGTCGGGATATTCACCCTCCAGCCGCTCGATAAGCTCCCTGACACGGCGGCGCTCGGTGTTGCCGTCTGCCGGACAGCCGCTTTTTACCACCGGAAACTCACAGCGGCGCGCAATGCGCTCGATGAGCTGTTCGTCACAGAATATCAGCGGCCGTATGACGGTTATCTGCTTGCGGTCAAGCCAGCTCTTCGCCGGAAGCCCGCCGAATCTGCCGCCGCACAGCAGGTTCATCATGACCGTTTCAGCGGCATCGTCGGCATGGTGTCCGAGTGCGACATGGGTGCACTCTGCATCAATCGCCATGTTGTGCAGTATGCCGCGGCGCATTCTCGCGCACAGCGCGCATGGGTTCTTTTCCTTCTGCTCCTCGAATACTATCTCATAAAGCCTTGTGCGGCGGATAATATGTTCAACGCCCAGCTCTTCGCAGAATTTCGTGACGGCAGAGAAATCGGTCTCCTTTCCGCCGAAGCAGGGGTCGGCTGTGACAGCCACCACCGAGAACTCCCGCGGGTAAAAACGGCGCAGATTCGCCAGCGCACACAGCGCCGCAAGGGAATCCTTGCCGCCCGACACGCCGACAGCAATCCGGCTGCCCTCAGGTATCATGTCATATTTTTCAACTGCCGCTCTTGTGCGGCTGAGAAGCTCCTTCAAGTGTGAAACACGACCCTTTCCATCAGGGATTTTCTGCGGTTGATCAATCAGCTGTCTGCAGATTATCTGACAGCGTCTTTGTCATTATAACTGCGTTTTCGCGCGGATTTGAGTAGAAGTTCGGACGTATGCCGATGTAGTCAAAGCCGCAGGCGGCATAGAGCGCCCTTGCCGGCTCATTCGACTCTCTGACCTCGAGTGTCAGCTCGAAGCTGCCGCGCTCACAGGCGCGCTCCTCAAGCCAGCCGAGCAGCGCACGGGCAATGCCCTTTCTGCGCATTTTTGGCGAGACGCAAATCTTGGGTATCTCGGAAACTCCGCCAGCCGAATAGAGCACAGCGTAGCCGCACACCTCGCCGTCAACTACAGCGGCGGCGAAATCGGAGGCATCATTGCCTGATTCCTGCCGGAAGCACTCCTCGCTCCACGGGTCGGTGAAGCACTCGCTCTCGAGCTGTGCAATCGGCGCGATATGGTCGGTCTGCGCCGGAATTATAACCGGCTGACCGGTGCAGGATTCTGTGCCGTCAGCGAAATCTGCAGATGCTGTTCCGGCTTCTGCGCTGTCTGAAGCTTCAGCGGATTCAGCAGAAGAATCATCTCCCCTGTCACAGGCGGTACGGTCGGCATCTGTCAGTTTTTCGGACAGCGGCGCGATGTTATCGAACAGCCTTATGACCGCTTCCTCAATGGCATCACGGGTGCGCTGGTAGACCGCCAGCTCTCTGCCGTACGGGTCGGGAATGCCTGCGCCGAGAATGACGATATTCTCACGCGGGATATTTTCGGCGCCGTGCAGCCAGTCGGCATGGGCGCGTGTCATAACGGCATAGAGGGTCTCATCGGTGCAGAGTCTGCCGTCGACCTGCTTTGCAATATGCGAAGAGATATCAATTCCTATCTCCTCGCAGGAAATTATCGAATTGAGCGAGGGTGTATATCCCTCGCAGGCACCTGTTCCGGCGCTGTCGATTTCTATATCCAGACCGCGCTTTTCCGCCTCACGGCGACCAATGCCCCACGCCATCGGTGAGCGGCATATATTACCGGTGCATATCATCACAACGCGGCTTATCTTTTTCAGTTTTATCCCGTTATTTTCCATGGCTTGAATTATCCTCTGACGGTAGTGGGCAGTGTGCGGTGAATTTTATTTTAACAGACTGAAAGTTTTGCTCAGACTTGTTTTCACAGCTATCACTCTTTGCGATAGCAAAAGTGACGCAATAAGAGGCAAAACCTCGTTTGCTGCGAGCCCTTTGCAGTTTTTTAAGGACAGGGTCCTTAATTCTTTTTCGATGAGAAGTTGAGGCTTTGCCTCAAACTCCATGGGGACTCTGTCCCTCAACCCTGCCGCCTTTGAAAAAGGTGGACGAAACTTTTATTTTTTATCCCTGTTCTGAATTCTCTCAGTCCTCGAGCAGCAGCTTTACCGCTTCGGCGGCGGCCAGAAGTCCGGCGGCAGGGGCGCAGAAGGCAGTGCTGCCCGGTGACGGTCTTCCTGAATGGCGCTGCTCGGCAGGCTGTACCGGCTTTATTGCCGGCTCTCGGGAATAAATTACCCTGAGTGATTTCACTCCGCGCTTTCTCAGTTCGGTACGCATGACTCTCGCCAGCGGACATACCGAAGTCTCGTATATATCCGCCGCCTCGAAGCGCGACGGGTCAAGCTTGTTCCCGGCACCCATGCAGCTGACGGCAGGTATGCCGGTTTTATCACAGAAGGTCAGCAGATAAAGCTTGCTGGTCACTGTGTCTATCGCATCAACCACGCAGTCGCACATCGACAGGTCGACCTCGTGCGCGTTGGCTTCTTCGTAAAACAAATCGTGGGTTATTATCTCGGCTTCAGGATTTATCGACAGCAGCCGCTCGCGGCAGACATCGGTCTTGCGCCGTCCCACTGTATCCTGCGTTGCGATTATCTGACGGTTTATGTTGCTTCGTGCGACGGTGTCGTTATCGACAAGTATCAGCCGACCGACTCCGCTGCGGCAGAGCGCTTCGGCAGCCTGTCCGCCCACTCCGCCAAGTCCGAAAACCGCGACGGTGCTTTTTGCAAGCCGCCCGACTGCTTCGTCTCCCAGAAGCAGTGCGGTGCGGCAGAATTCCTCAGGCACATGGCTCATCATTGCCACCCCGTCAGTTGCAGAAACCGCCGACTATGCGGAAGCCTATGCGCTCATAGAAGCCGCAGAGATTCGGCAGGCACATTACGTAGATATCCATATCCGCCGGCTGGCGCGAGATTATCGCCCTGATGCAGGAGGATGCCGCGCCGTTTCCGCGGCTTGCCGGAATTGTGGCACAGGTATTGAGCAGACCGACCGGGCCGACAATATGCATTGCCGCGCAGGAGATGGGCATGACGCCGTTTCTCGCAACCGCCGTCACCGACGTGCCGGCCTTTATCCGGCGGTAGAGGTCGGGATAGAACGACTCAAAAGGCGGAACATCGAAGCCTGTTCCCGGACAGTTTTCAATTACGGTATACAGATCCTCGCACGGGGGATTTATCTCGGCATCGCCGCCTGTCTCGGCAAAGACAGAACGGTCAAGCCGCATGACAAGACCCTCGGCAAGCTCTCCCTGGCGTGTAGGGCGCAGTGCGCCGGTCTCGCCGGCAAGCATTCTCACAAAGGCATCGATCTCTTCGGTGTCATATTCACCCTTCGTGCAGATGGTAATGCCATTGTCGAGTGCGCCGATGGCGGCTGTGACATTCTCCTTTTCGTCAAGCTGCAGCCAGAACTGCGCAAAGCTCTCGCCCAGCCCGTAGGAGCGGTATGTAGCAAGAATACGGCAGCCGAAGGGGTCTCCTGCGCAGTATTCAAGCATTTTTATTATGGAATCATTTTCGACAATACGGATCATTTTCTGTTCCTCGTTATTTCGATTATTTCAATTTCAAAAGAATTCAACGAAAAAAAACTGACCGTCAATACTCCTCTTCTTCCTCGTCGGCACGGCTGCGGCGGGAAAATGCGCCCAGCTCATGCACAAGCTCCTTGTAATGACGGCCGCGCTCCTCGAAATTCTGATACATTCCGAAGGCAGCGCAGGCAGGCGACAGCGAAACGATATCTCCGTCGACAGCCTTTTCGGCGGCAATCTTCACCGCCTCCTCCATGTTCTGCACGCGGCAGATCTCTATATTGCTGGTGATGAATTCACGGCAGCCGCGCACAGCTTCCTCTATCTTGTCGGCTGTCGCGCCCATGAGTATCAGCACTCTTACCTTGCGGCAGACCACCTGACCGAATTCATCAAAGGGGATTTTCTTGTCATAGCCTCCGGCGATGAGTATCATCTGACCCTCGCACATCGACAGCGTTCCGCCGATGGTGCGGGTCGGTGTGGTGGCTATGGAATCGTTGTACCATGTAACTCCGTCGAGGCAGCGCACAAACTCGGCGCGGTGCTCAACTCCGCGGAAAAGGTGTGCAGTTTCGCAGATCGCCTCATCGCTGACAAGCCCGTCAAGAGCGCATATCGCCGCGAGATAATTCTCAACGTTGTGCGTTCCTGCTATGCGTATCTCCGACGTGTTCATAATTCTGCGCGGCTTGCCGCGGTCGGTGAACCATATATCTCCGTCGCGGTCGGCATAGGCCCCCCAGTGAGGCAGCTGACGGCGCGAGAAGGTCAGGCAGCCGCCGCGCTGCTGCCCGATGAAGCGGCTGACGGTGGGGCAGTCGGCGTTGAACACCACCCTGCCGAACGCATTCTGATGAATGAAGATATTCCGCTTTGCGTCGATATATTCCTCCATATCCCTGTGAACATCAAGGTGATTTGGGGAAATATTTGTGACCACCGCGATATCGGGTGAGCGGCGCATGGAGATGAGCTGAAAGCTTGAAAGCTCGCAGACCACCCAGTCGTCTTCGGTCATTTTCTCAACGTCGGGCATAAGCGCTTTGCCTATGTTTCCGCCCAGCCAGACACGCTTTCCGTCACGCTGCAGCGCATCGGCTATGATGGAGGCTGTCGTTGTCTTGCCGCTCGAGCCGGTCACGGCGATGATCCTCGCCGGACAGACCTCAAAGAACATCTCCAGCTCACTTGTGATTATTGTTCCGCGCGCACGGTATTCCTCCAGCTCAGCCGAGCTGAACTTCATTCCCGGCGTACGGAAGATTATATCGGCATCAAGACCGCTCATGTAGTCTCCGCCGAACCTGAGACGGGCGCCCATCTGCTCGATTTTCTCGAGACCCTTGCAGTTTTCGCTCTGGTCCCTGTCGCACACGGTAACATCGAAGCCGCGGCGCAGAAACATTTCGGCGAGGGGCGTATTTGTGATTCCCATGCCGCAGAAGGCGACCTTCATTCCCTTTATTCTGTCAAAAAAAGTGTCGATAAGGCTGTTCATAGCAACTCCCATCTCCTGCATTGCGCAGGCAGTGTTATTACGGGGAAGCATACCCGATGTTTTTCCGCCCGAAAGGTGCGCTGAAAACACCTACCCTATATTATATTGTTCTTGATTATTTTATATTATTACATTATAATGCCTTGACTGCATCTTTTCAACAATTTTATGCCCCCGTTGTGGATTATCGCCGCAAATTTACAGACCATTAACACCTTCGGGCGCCTGCCTCTCGGCGCAGGTCGTTTTTACGGGTCGGTGCAGGCTTGTCCGCAGCCTGACGGTTCGGTCTTCAGTCTACATATTGATGTATATTTTTTCGCTCACCCAATCGGACATCAGCCGGTGAAATTATGCCGCATCAGCTCGGCGCAACCGGGTGCGCGCCCATTGGTTCCGGAAACATTCCGGTTATTTGTCAATGAGTGCCAACACAATTTTATCACATTCAAAATTTTGTGTATATTATGCCCATATGTTGTAATTGTTGCACAATCAACATGAGCTAAAATTGTATATAATTAACTTAATTTTGTTAAAAAAACTGATTGAAATTACAAAACAATTGCATTAATATTAGTATTGTATAATTGCAGAAGAAGGCGCCTGTCTGCCTTTCTGACCCTCTGTCAGGACGCTGACTCAGGTGCCGTCAAGGTGATATGAACATAATCAGACACTTGAAAAATTTTTCGCTGCGCCTTTTTGCAGCGGCATTTGTGATTTTTTTAACAGCCTGCTCCCCCTCCGGCTTCGAGGTGGAAAACTATATGCGCCCTCCGGCTGCGACCGGTGAGAGCGCCGCCATGCAGCAGCTGCTCCAGGAGCATCTCGGCACCGAATACACCCTGCGCTATCCGAGAAGCGGTGAGCACCGCTCTGCTGTCGTAATTGCCAATCTCGACAGCGACAGCGCAACGGAGGCTGTAGTCTTCTACCGCCTTTCCACTGAGAGCACCGGCGCGCACATGGTCGTACTCGACTGCAGCGATTCCGGAAAATGGAGCATAGCAGGCGAAAGCACCGGCGGCGGTGATATCGACCAGGTACTTTTCGGAGATATCAACGGCGACGGCATCAATGAAATAATTACCGGCTGGAAGGGCAGCTCCGACGGCTGCATCACCAATGTTCACACCCTGTCGGGCGGCGTTCTCCATCCGATAGGAATAATCACAGGCGAGCAGGACCGCCACCCTGCCAATCAGTATTCCGAAATGGCTGTGGGCGATTTCGACGGCGACCTGAGAGACGAGATAATGACCGTCTTCCGCAGTGCGCCCGACGGCACAGCTGTCGCCCGTATGCTGCATCTCGGATACGGCGTTGACGGCTCGGCTCAGCTGCGCACCGCCGCAAGCATTCCCACCGACGGCTCGGTTTACGAGTATCTCAACGCTCAGGCAGGCTACGTCGGAATGGGCACCTACTGCATGGTGCTCGACGGCTGCCGGGGCGACGGTCAGTACGTTACAGAAATAATCATGTGGGACAGCGAAACACAGACTCTCGCCGCTCCCCTCTGCCGCGCCGATGAAACGGTTACGGCCAGTTTCAGCCGTTCATGTCCGACCATCTCGCGCGATATCAACGACGACGGCATGATTGAACTGCCGCGTGACAAGCTGCTTCCCGGCTACAGCCGGCGTTTGGAAAATCCGATGTATCTGACCTCATGGTACAACCTCAGCGACAACGAGCTGCAGCTTGCATCACAGGCTGTAATGCAGCTTGATCAGGGCTATTATTTCCAGTTTGCAATCGGCTGGGACGGCACAGTGACCGCGCAGCCCGACATAAATCCGGAGATAATGTACTTCTATCTTGCCGGAGAAGAGCCTTTTGCAGCAGAGCTTTTCCGCATAAAGATATTCACCCTCGATGAGTGGGCCGAACGCCGCGATTCTCTCGCTGACACCCTTCTGTCGCAGGAAGAGCCGCCCGATTATCAGCAGCTGGCTGTGACCGATTATTACGTCTATGCCGCACTGCTTTCACCACACGCTCAGGAGCTGGGAATCACGCCGGAGCAGATAGCCGAGCTGTTCAGGCTGGCTTCATAGTATTTCATCATTATCCGGTTTAATTTTCATTATTTTTCATAACATTTCACTCTTTTACACTTGGCGCGTTTTAGGTTTCCCACCCGTCAAAACGCACTGGAGGTAAACATGAAACGCATTCTTGTTGTCGAAGACGAAATCAATATCCGCGAATTTGTCGTAATCAATCTCAAGCGCGCCGGCTACGAGGTTACCGAAGCCGGCAGCGGAGAGCGTGCCCTCGAGCTGTACGAGCAGCACGGGGGACAGTTTGAGATAATCCTGCTTGACATCATGCTGCCCGGAATGGACGGCATGGCTGTCTGCCGGCATATCCGCGAGAAAAATGCTCATGTCGGCATTATCATGCTGACCGCGAAATCTCAGGAGCGTGACAAGATATCTGCGCTGACCACCGGCGCCGACGACTATGTCACCAAGCCCTTCAGTCCCAGCGAGCTTGTGGCGAGAATTGACGCCCTTGCCCGCCGCGTTGCCGCAGAGCAGGGCGGACAGAAGATGGCCGAGGAGATCACCTCAGGAGATTTTGTGCTCAATATCCGCAGCCACACCCTTTCTCACGGCGGCGAGCTTATTGAGCTTACTCAGGTCGAATTTCAGATAATGGAGTATTTTTTCAAGAATGCCGGTGCGGTGCTCAGCCGCGAGAGCATTCTGAATTATGTCTGGGGAGAAAGCTATTACGGCGAGGAGAAAATTGTTGATGTCAACGTTCGCCGCCTCCGAATGAAAATAGAGGAGGAACCTTCTGCCCCGAAGCACATCATTACAGTCTGGGGGTTGGGATACAAATGGGATATGTAAGCACATTTGCTGAAGAGATGACCACCACAAGAGGCACTCGCGCCGCAGGCGGTCTTTTCTCCCATCCGGCAGCCGTTGCATCGGTGCTGGTGGTCTCAGCCTGTGCGACCTTCTTTACGGTGAAGGGTATAATGAACAGCAGCTTCTACGGCGGTATGCCGCAGGAGCCGGCTCCTGTTGTCAGCTTCACCGAGCTCGATGAGCCGGTCACACCGATGACTACCGTTACCACAACGACCACAGCCGCACCGACCACCACGACAACCACCACAACCACAGCCACACCGACCACCACAACCGCTCCCATACCCGAAACAGACGGTCGCTTCAGAAAGGCAAAACTGCTTTATCCGGCAGCATTTCCCGAGGTGCACGTTCCCGGACTTATCCTTCCGGCGGAATATGACAACGGACTCCTTGACGCCGAAGCGGTTTTCTGGCTCATAAACCAGCTGCGTGTCCAGAACGGATTAGCTCCGTTTGAGCGCGCCGAAAGCAATCTCGGCGAGGCAGCGCAAATCAGAGCAGGAGAGCTGACCGAGCTCTTCTCTCAGACCCGCCCCGACGGCACAAACTATGCGACAGCCTACGACCAGTGCGGAGTGGAATATCAGTACACCATGGAGAGTGTCGGCTACGGTCAGTACACCGCTGAGCACATCGTCAGAGACTGGCTTGAATCGGAATCCAACAAAAAGAATCTCCTCAACACGACCTGCACCAGCGTTTATATCCTGTGCGTTGTCGGTGAGGATAACATTCCGATATGGGTTCTCGAGGGAATCTGCTGATCTTTGCGCATTTCCCCGCATCAGCTCAGGCTTATATATGAATTAACAAAAACAGACCCTTCGCTGCAGTAATACCTGCACTTCGTCGGGTCTGTTGGTATTTTATTGCCCTCAGGCTAATCGGTTATTGACACAAAACGATAATTGGGATAAACTTATTGTTATCCGGCACACCGCCGCCGGCTGCAGCCGGTCACCGCCGACCAGCCTGTATCCGCGCAGCGTGTGTTGAAAAGAGTATATAAAACGGAGGTATTCATCATGTCTTCCTACATCGTTATATGGGGCTACAAAACCGGTCTCATGAACAAAAAATTCATCGGCATCAAGCCCTGCGGCAACTGCGGCAAATTCTCTGAGCACTATCTTGCCAAGTCCTTTTTCCGCGTAAATCTCTTCTGGTTTCTCCCAATTTTCGGCGTTCCCACCGGCAAATATATCCGCTGCGGCAACTGCGACGGTGTCCGCAAGCTGACCCGCGCTGAGTGGATCGAGATGAAGGAAAATGCCCGCTTCATGCCTAAGAAAAAGGAATATCTCCAGGCATACGATGAGCTCAAGAAGCTGGTCATCGCCGCTTCTCCTGAGGACCTCACCACATCTATCATCTACAGCCGTCTGCAGGGCAAGCTTGATTTCACCGATGACGGCGGTCATATCCGCGAGCTGGTCGATGTCTATCTCAAGAACAGCCAGAATGCCGCTTCCATCGCCGCAAAGGCAGCCGAGGGCGAGCCTTCCCGCGCACTCGTGACCGAAGAGGGCGTCACACGCGAGGTCGAGAACACCTCTGCCGCAATTAACACCCCCACCGTTTCCGCTCAGGATTCGGTTCTTGCCGGCGCAGACACCGAGATAGACGCTGCATCTGTTCAGGAAATCCCCTCTTCTATTACCGGCGCAGAAAATAACGCACCGGCTGCAGCTGCGGCCAACTCCTATGAAAACAGCTTTGAGACACCGAAGAAGCGCAGTATGCTCCGCCTGCTGTGGCTCATTCCGGCACTGCTGGTTCTGCCTTTTGCAATCATTTTCCTCATTGCAGCAATCTCTATCTTCGCAGAGTCTGCCGGCTATTCCGATGCCGACCACATTTCGTATATCATTACAGCAATTCTGTTTGCGGGCGTACCTGTCGGTCTTGACATTCTATTCTTCTGGCTTGCATTCAAAAAGAAGAAATAATTGCAGAAAAGCGGCAGATTCCCTGCTGCAGAACGTAAACAAAATTGATATTATAAACCCCGAAGCACACGCGGTCTCAGTGACCGTCTGTGTTCCGGGGTTTATTTTGTCAGAAATTAATCAATAATATACGATTGCTGACAGTTTTCTCATTTTCTAATATACAGTAATCGGGTAATCTCTTTTGCTGTTTTATTTGACTGCACTCAGCATCAGTGGTATTATATAAATATAAAACTCAAAGGAGAATGAGAAATGTATCTGCAGAGATTTGCCCGCCATGCCGCCTGTCTGATTGCCGCAGTGCTGATGATCGTCTTGGTTTGCGGCTGTACCGACAACGCCGGCAGCACAGACATCATCGACAGTACCGAATTGCAATACCTTGCCGCACAGGAAAGCCTTGCCGCCGGTGATTTTGACACCGCCGCCGACCTTTTCGCCGCTCTCGGCGATTACAAGGACAGCGCCGAGATGATTACCGAATGCAGCTATGCAAAGGCGCAGGCTGTTCTTTCTTCCGGCGATTATGACACCGCCGCCGACCTCTTTGCCGCTCTTGGCGATTACAAGGACAGCGCGGAAATGATTACCGAATGCAGCTATGTCAAGGCAGACCGCCTTTTTTCCGACGGCGAATATTATGCCGCCGCACAGCTTTTCCTCAGCCTCGGTGAATACAAGGATTCCCACGACCGCTGCCTTGCATCGTGGCATAAATTTCAGCCGGGCTGCACAGTCGGCGCAGGCTGGAATTTTATTGCCGCAATAAAGAACGACGGTACAGTTGTCTGCACCAATCAGAAAGAATACGGGCTTGAAGAGGTCAGCGAATGGACAGACATTGTCTCCCTTGCCTTCGGCGCAGATTATCTCGTTGGTCTCAGGGCTGACGGCACAGTCGTCGCCGCCGGAAACAACAAATACGGCAACTGCAATGTCGACAGCTGGACAGACATTGTCGTGATTTCGGTGTTTCTTCCAAATACCCAGAAGCAAGGCTATAATACAGTAGGTCTGCGCGCCGACGGCACAGTCGTTGTGGTTGGGCGCGAAGCAGAAACTCTTGCCCCCAAGTTGTCCGAGTGGACCGACATTGTCAGTGTAACCACAGGACATATTATGACCGTAGGCGTGAAAGCAGACGGCAGTGTGGTTACTACCGGAGATTACCACGTATACGAATCATCGGTCGACCAGTGGACAGACGTAAAATCGATCGTTATGGGACGCAACCATTACGTTGCGCTGAAAAAGGACGGAACGGCCGAGGGAATCGGCTACGGAGCAGTAAAGCAGCTGGAAGTAAGCGACTGGAGCAGCCTTACAGCACTGAGCGCAAGTCATCACAGTACCATAGGTCTGCGCACTGACGGAACTGTCTATTATACCGGACACTTTGGCAGTAAGTATTACAACAGCTACGACCAGCCTGAGCTCTATCATATTTCAAATCGCATAGATATGGAAAAGGAAACCGGCAAATTAGAGAATATCGCTGCAATTTATATCAACAGCTCAGATTTCATTATTGCCCTCAGAGCAGATGGAACCCTCTGTATGCTGAGCCCTTCCGGCGGATTTGGCAACATCGGTGCCGAGACCGCCCTTACATGGACCGACCTGCGTGTGCCGGAGTATTGCAGTTAACCGTCAGCCCGGTGCATAACGGGTGCATAATGAATCAAATCATATGTAAATCAATTCAAACTCTGCGTCAAGCAGAAAACCAACGCAAAGCACCCGTCTCTCCGGCGTTCCGGAAAACGGGTGCTTTTTTCAGGGGGGCAGTTACCTTGCGGTAAATGCGGTATGCTTCTCTGTATCTGCCGCATCAGCTCTCGCTTTTCTCCTCGCGGACAAATTCGAGAATATCTCCCGGCTGGCAATCGAGCACGTCGCATATCGCTTCGAGTGTCGAAAAGCGTATTGCGCTGACCTTGCCGGTCTTAATCTTCGACAGGTTGACGTTGGCAATGCCGACCCTCTCTGCCAGCTCATTGAGCGATATCTTACGGTCAGCCATCATTCGGTCAAGTCTGAGAATTATAGGCATTTTGCATCTCCTTTCTGCTGTTCTGCCGTTTTATCAGTTTTATCAAAGGGTCTCGTCAGACTGAATCTGCAGCTCCTCGCCGTACTTGAAGACGTAGGAAAGCAGGAAGAGCAGAGCAAATATGACGATGAAGGAAAAATCGCTGACAACATTCATCTCCATGCCGGTGATTGCGTCGCTGTTGAAAATTGTCTGGAAATCGTAAGCAGAAACCATGAATGCGTTGCCCACAACGTTCATGATAGAACCTGCGATGCCGCCGAAGAGCACCAGCCATGCAAGCTTTCTGATATTCTTGTGGATATTGCCGTCGAAGGGGCGCTCGTTCTTCATCGGCTCAAGGATTTTGCGGACAAAATGGATAGCTGCGCAGGTTATGCCGATAATGAAAGCCATCAGCACACCGCCCGATGCATACAGCGCACGAACCATGCCGGTGTCCGGCTTATAGGAATCAGAAATGTTGAAGGTTGCCGGTCCGAGCTCGATCGAGTGATGAGCCTGAGTAAGCATATTATCGCTGAAGCAGGCGAATACAGCACACATGACGACAAATACTGCGCCGCCGATTGCGGCAAGCCAGAAGAATACCTTTGCGACGACATCAATTTTCTTTGCGGTGTTAGCAAGCTTTTTCATAATAATAATTCCTTTCAGATTTTGATTGTTGTTTTGGTTGTTATCCGGTAGTCTGTTATCAAACAATTACAACCGCCTGACGAAACGCGCGCCATTCCGTTTCGGCGTTTTTATTTAGTCTCAGAGAGCTGCGCTCCGGTCTGCGAATGCTGACGAGCTGTCCGCCCTCCTGTGACCTTCTGTCTGCAGTATATCACGTCAAATTACGTTTGTCAACTACTTTTTAACGTTTATCATTAAAAATATTATCTTTTTCATTTTGCAATGCATTTCAGGGGAGTATCCTCAGCCGCCTTTCTCCGCATTATCTGACCATAATCGACACAATATATGCCGCCTGCTTCTTGCCTTTTTACTATACCTTTGCTATACTTAATATATTAACGGCACACAGCCGGAATTAGTTTTCTATCATCTTTATATACCGAAAGGAAAATCACCATGGAAAAAAGACTCTACAAATCCAGAACCGAAAAGAAAATCGACGGCGTTTGCGGCGGTATCGCTCAGTATGCTGATATCGACCCCACCCTCGTTCGAATTGCATGGATAATCTTCTGTGCTGTCGGCGGCAGCGGCGTTCTCGCCTACATTATCGCTTCTCTTGTCATGCCGCGCGAGCCTGAGGAAATGTAAGATCAATTTCCTCGCGCCGGTCACATGGGCTTTAATTGCAAAAGGAGAATAAACAATGGCAAACTACTGTAAGTACAACGTCATCGTCAAAGGCAAAAAGAATGCCTGCTATGCATATTTCGGCTCTATGTCCTGTCTTGAAACGAAGGATATCATCGAAGAGGAAGGCACAGATGAGGATTATCTCATCAAATACACCGGCTACTGCAAGTGGTCAGTCGACAGCTACTGCACCCCGTGGGAAGGCGAATTCCCTGTCATCCTGCCCGAGGACGCCGACGAGGCTTATCAGGCAGGCGAGGAGCTCTACTGGTACAACACCGTTCAGGAGCGCTCGAAGATGTTCGAGGTCGAGGTTATGTGCAACTCCGCCGACATTGAGGACTATGATGTCCACCCGCACGAGCTTTTCGAGCACTACATAAACGGCGAGGACGTCGGCAGCGATTACTCCGGCTGCAATGCCTATAATTTATGCCCCTCTGAGCTGCGCATTTTCGGCGATAATGAGGAAGAACTCGAAGAAGGAATGTTCCAGTGCTGCGAGTGCTTCGGTATCTACCCCGATGAGACCAAAGTCGTGGTCAATGACGACATAGCTCTCTGTCCCGAATGCTATGGTGATCTGTATGCAGAGGAATGCAGCGACGATGACGACCATGAAGAGACTTCGGAAGAAGTCATCGCGGAGAGCGCTGAAGGCGACAATGAAAACAATGAGGCCGAGGCTGTTGAAGCAACTGAAACCGAGCCGGTCGCTGAGGTTGAACCTGTTGCTGAAACCGAGCCGATCGCCAAGGTCGAGCCAGCAGAAGAGACCGCTGAGTCCCAGACCGAAGGTATAGTTGTTACCCCTGAGGTTGCTGCTATGGCTGCCGCTGAAGAGGCTGCAAAACCGAAGAAAAAGCGCTCGAAGGCATGGCTTGTACTGATTATAATCGTGCTGACTCTCGCTGCTCTTGCCGCTGTATATATTTTCTGCCCGCCGGTCACAGGGATAGTCAACAACCTGATCTCTCAGCTTCTTGATCTTATCGGCTGATTGATCGCTTCAAAGATAAGCGGTTGCTTTCTATCCATAGAATAATGCTTCACCGGAAAACCGTGCAGCAAATCTTCTGAAAATTACTCCGCACGGGCAATCCTGTGCAGAATTGTGAGCAAATAACCCATGACAAACAAAATCACCTGTCTGCCGCGCTGATGCATTACAGACAGGTGATTATTTTTGTGTTTTCCGCCGTGTACCGGCGCTGTTTTTACTCCTGCGTAAAAAGCCTGGTGAGCTGTTCAGTGATGTCATCGTCCATGTAGATATCAATACAGCGGCGGAAATATTCAGCCGCTGCTGCGCGGGCTGCCTCGTCATTGCCCTCAGCATCGTCAAGCATATCACAGCAGCAGTCGCAGATGAGCACTTCGCTGCCGTCCTCGCGCTCAAACCAGAGAGTTCCTTCAGAGTAGCGTATATTTTCGCTGCATATAGCGCAAAGTATATTTTCTTCCATGACACAGATCTCCTTTATTTTAATTGATTCTGCAGTTGAATATAAATTATGCCGCAGTCCGGAAGCGCCTGTTTTCAGCTTCCGTCCTCACATCATTATCTCATTTATATCTGCCTTTTCGGCTTCAGCTCGGCAGATGCCGCATAATGCAGCACCTCGAAGCTTTCCGGCGCGATTCGCTCAAGAAGCGCCTTGTGCTCCGACTCCCACTCGGCGATTTTTTCCGGCGGAAGTGATGCACCAACTCCGCGGCAGGTGCGCATACGTCCGTTCCACGACTCGCGCGTGAACGGTACCATGAGGTCATATTCCCCGGTGAACGTGATATCGAAATATTTTTCCGCACACTCAGGAATGAATATCCTGTGCCTTGTCTCACCAGCACCCGTCCACCCGGGGTTGTATTTCTTCACGAGCTGCTCACTGGCGCCGGCAATTTCGTCTTCAAATGGCAGCCACGCCATATAAAGCAGAAGCAGAGTACCGTCCGGTTTAAGCATTCTTCTCAGCTTCGGCATAAGCCGTTCATGATCAAAATACCATATACACTGACAGGCGGTTATGACGTCAAATGTTCCGTCCGGAAAATCCATCTCCTCCGCCGGCAGGGCAATATATTCGATATCCATGCCCTGTGCAGCAGATATGGCCTTTGCCTGCTCAATCTGCTCGGGCGAAATATCGGAAGCTGTCCAGCTCGCGCCGTAGTGATACATATTGCGCGGCAGCACACCTGTACCTGTGCCGAGATCGAGCACACGCTGACCGGCGGTGCAAAGTCCGCGTGATACTATTTTCTCATAAAATTCTGCCGGATAAATATCGCGATAACGGGCGTAATCAGACGAAGTTTTCCCGAAATCAAAGCCTTCGCCCGCGTCGATGTGTGTAAGCTTTATCTCCATTTTACTTTCCTGTCTTTCAATAATACTTTTTGGACTTTACAGTTTATAAATTCTTTCCTTAGGCAGCAGCGGCTGTATATCTTTTCCCTGCAGCCGCATTTTGTCCATTTCGTTCACATATTCGGTTATATCGGTAATATTCACTATCCATTCATTTACATATCTCTGCACAGCATCACCTCGCAAACCGAGCTGAATTGAGCGTCCACCTGCAGGTTTTCCCCATATATCACGCTCCGGATCCCACTGTACACGAATGTCCGAATTTTTCACCAGTTCCTGCCATTCCTCAAAGGTAATTCCAATTGCGCTGCTATACGTAGATATAACGGCATTTTCCACCGCAAAGTCAAATCCTTCACGCAAAATATCGACTGCAAGAACTCTTGTCTGGTGATAATCCTTCTTTGCCCAGCCGCAGCGATACATCATCCACAGAAATGACGGCTTTATCCAGGTCATTCTGTCCAGCTTGAAATGACTGCCAAAGCTGCCAAGCTCCACCGCCTGATCGGCTATTGTGGGCGAAAAAGCCTGATATACGCGAATGGTTTTATCATCATATACCGCTCTGATCTGTTTTTCGTCCATTCGCTTGTACTCCTTATATTTAATAACATTATTGTACCATTGACACATAAACAAATCAACTCCGGCAGGACATAAATGCCTGTTGCCGGAGTTAATATGCGTACAAATCTGAATACAAAAAGAAAAGCCGCAGATTTCTCTGCGGCTTGCAATACCCTGAAAACTGAACAAAGGGAGAAAGAAGTAAGGTAACGATTCGAATCAAGGTCAAGCCCTCGACCAATTAGTACTGCCAAGCTGAACATGTCACCATGCTTACACCTGCAGCCTATCCACCTCATAGTCTATAAGGGGTCTTACTAGCTTTTGCTATGGGAAATCTTATCTTGGAGCCGGCTTCACGCTTAGATGCTTTCAGCGTTTATCCGATCCGCACTTAGCTGCCCAGCTATGCCACTGGCGTGACAACTGGTGCACCAGCGGTGCGTCCATCCCGGTCCTCTCGTACTAAGGACAGAGCTCCTCAAATTTCCTGCGCCCACGACAGATAGGGACCGAACTGTCTCACGACGTTCTGAACCCAGCTCGCGTACCACTTTAATCGGCGAACAGCCGAACCCTTGGGACCGAATACAGCCCCAGGATGTGATGAGCCGACATCGAGGTGCCAAACCTCCCCGTCG
>JAZNOP010000069.1:0-6525 GCA_045580875.1 Acutalibacteraceae bacterium | reverse complement strand
ATCTGTCGGCATCGGTTTAAGGTCGACAGATAAGCTTCGGTCGTTTAACATTGCCTCACTTCAAAAGGCAATGTTAAACTGGGCTCCCGGTGCAGCATCTCAGGCCGGCAGACCTCGCCGATATTCTTCCGGCTCGGTCTTTGGGCTGGCGTAGCCTGTGCATTACCAAAAGTTAATGCGCTAAACCAAAATTTATCGTATTAACTTTATTTTTCGCATGGCACTTTACACAAAGCGCAGTTGTGATGCAGAAGCGTGTCCGAATTATCCGGAGGCGTTGATTTAAGGCCGACGGATACAATTCGGACGTTAAACAGCGGCTTGCTTACTCAGCCGCAATTTAACCGAAAAACACCGCATTCACCTTAATCTCGCAAAAGCGTTGTCGTGATGCAGAAGCGTGTCCGAATTATCCGGAGGCTTTGATTTAAGGCCGACGGATACAATTCGGACGTTAAACAGCGGCTTGCTTACTCAGCCGCTGTTTAACTAAGCCTGCAGAGAGCGCAGCTTGTAAAATTCTCCTTTTTTTTCCATCAGCTCATCGTAGGTGCCGAACTCCATCAGACCGCCTTCACCGATTACCGCAATCCTGTCGGCGTTGCGTATGGTGGAAAGCCTGTGAGCTACAATAAGCGTGGTCCTGTCTTTGACAAGGCGGTCGATGCTGTCCTGAATTCTGCGCTCGGATATGGTGTCAAGCGCTGATGTAGCCTCATCAAGAATGAGTATCTTCGGTCGGCGTACAAAGGCGCGGGCGATGGAAACACGCTGACGCTGACCGCCCGAGAGATTTGCGCCGTGTTCGGTTATTTTTGTATCCAGCCCGTCCGGCAGAGATTCGACAAGCTCGTCGAGATTTGCCGAGCTGATTACCTGCCGCAGGAATTCATCATCAACATTCTCGCTGCCGCAGATGATGTTGTCGCGCAGTGTGCCGGTGAAAAGAATCGGTGTCTGCGGAACAACTGCCAGATGCTCGCGGTAGCTTTTCAGGCTGAATTCATTGATATCTTTGCCGTCAATCAGCACCTGACCCGAGCGGGCGCGCAGAAATCCGATTACAAGATTAAGAACAGTGGTCTTGCCGGCGCCTGATGCACCGACAAAGGCAATGGTCTCACCCTGATTTACAGTGAAGCTCAGGTCGTGAAGCACCGGCGTATCGGCATCGTGAAACTGGAAGGTAACATCGCGGAATTCTATTTTACCGTGTATCTCGCCTATGTCGGGTTTGGTCTCCGGCTCCTCGATATCGTCGTTGAGAAGTATTTCACCGACAGAGGATACAGCCTCAAGACCCTTGGCTATAATCGGCAGCATTGTGATTATTCCGCTTACCTGATTGACGATGGTGGAGAAATATGTCTGATACAGAACAACATCGCCGGGACGGATTCGTCCTATTGCAGCAAGATAGCCGGTAAATCCGAGGCACAGTACCTGGAATATCTGGAATGCCGACCAGCTCACCGAGCCGAAAAAGCTCTGGATCACATCGAGCCGGAAGCCCTTTTCGGCTGTGCGTTCAAGCTGCCGGTTAAGCTTTGTGGTCTCGGTTTCCTCAAGCGCGTGGGCTCGTGTGACCGGTATGAGCTCAATCATCTCGCTTACGCTGACCGAGGTCTCCTCCATTTCCCGGCGAAATTCGCGGTTGCGGTTGTTTATCGAATCACGAAAGGCAATCCGGACAAGCACCGCCACAGGGATAGCGCCGAGGAAGAACCAGAAAACGGTTACAGACGAGCTGATTACGACAGAGAATGCAAAGATGATGTGCATGATCATGCTGAGCACCGAGATGAATATCTGCGATGACAGACCCTCTATCTGCTCAACGTCACGTATGAGCTTCGACTGCAGCCTGCCTGACTGTATCTCATTGTGGAATGTCATGGAAAGTCTGTGCAGCTTTGAGACCATGGCTGAGCGCAGACCGGCTTCCACAGAGCGTGTGACCTTGGCATAGAAATGAACATGGACGTAATTTGACAGAACATTCTGCGCAACCAGCAGCGACATGATGACCACGTTGATGATGATGTCGCGCAGAGCATTTTCACCCGGGTCGGTGGCGATGTTTATTATATTCGCTGTAATGATTGGCAGCACCCACACCGGACTGTGTTTTATGGCGAAGAAGAGGACGGCCATAAACAACCGGAAATACTGTCCTTTATAAATACCGAGCAGAGTTTTCAACTTGTTCTCGCGGTTTCTCGTAAAGCTTTCCTGTATCAGCTGCGGGTCGGCCTGAAAACTGCCGTATGTTGTTTTGTGCTTGTCTGACATTATATTTCTATTCGACCTTTCGTCAGCTTGTGGTAAATTTTCAGTTTGAGTATACCATTATCAAGCCGTTTGTGATATAATGATTCTATATAAAAAATCGTACAAATCTATTTCAAGAGGAATTTCAGATGCCGAATCTCTTTGAACGAACCCACTCGCTGAACACTCCGATAGAGTGCTTCATCTTTGATGCCGGAATACAGACCTTTCCGATTCGCCCACACTGGCACTATTTCTACGAATTGATCTATATTCTCGAGGGCTGTGCCGAGATGCACAGCAGTGATGCGCACGGTGCCGACCGCTGCTACAGCCTTTCTGCCGGTGATCTCATTGTCTTTCATTCGCAGTCGGTGCATTCGATATACACCGATGATCCTGCCGCGCTGCGGTATGCGGTGCTTAAATTTGACATGGGTCAGTTTGCAATGACAAGCGCCTCCGTGCCGAAGCTCAGGAGCATTTTCCGCAGAGCCGAGCAGTGCGGAATGGATATATGTTTTACGGCAAAGGCGGCTGAAAAGCTGGACTGCGAAAGAATCTTTTCTGCCTGCATCGACGAGGCACAACGGCAGGAATACGGCTGCGGCATGGTGCTTCAGGCGCAGATTTATACCCTGCTTATGAATATTATCCGGCGGTGGGTCGATTCAGGACTTGTCATCAGCACAACCGAGCAGACCGGTGACAGCGGCTGCGATATCGACAGCGTTACCGAATATATCGACACCCATATAGACGAGCGGCTGCGTGTCTGCGATATCGCTGCACACTGCGGTCTGAGCTATTCCTGCTTTGCGAAGAAATTTCACGAAATGTACAGCATGAGCTGCAAGGAATACATCGAGCGAATGAGGATATTCAAGGCGGAGGAGCTGCTGCTGTTTACCGGTCATGACCTCAACTACATAAGTCAGGAGACGGGGTTTTCTGATTGCAGTCACCTGATAAAGAGCTTCAGGAATCTGCGCGGCATAACACCCAAGCAGTTCAGAATGGTACACGGCAGGTGAGAGAATTCTGCTGAAGCCCAACAAATTGGCGAACGGAGAGTATTTATCGCAGTGATAATTACTCTCCGTTTTACGTTGCGGGTTATTTTCTGCCGAAAAGCCTCCGGAAGAAACCGGGCTTTCCGGTTTTTTCATTTTCAGAGGAAACTGCGGCAGCTGTATCGGACGGCAGCTCGCTGTCCTCATCTTCATAGCCGACGTCGGTCAGTCCGAGGATAAACTGCTCAAAGCTGTCAGCAAGAACGACGGTGCAGTAAGCTGCTTCCTGGTCGATATAGGTTACATTCGGCTCGCCCTGCGGTCCGCACTCGCGGTAGTCGAGAAAGATCATTTCGTGACCGGCGGAGGGTGTGTCGCAGATGGCAATGCCGATGTCAGGATAGCCCCATTCCTCAATCCAGAAGCGGCTGCCGAGCGGACCGCAGAGGGAATATTCACGCTCAGAGCCGATGCCCATGATGCCGTTTATCCAGAAAATGCCGCCGTCATCGGTGTGAAAGTATCCCTTTTCCGGCACACCGCCGTTGCGCTGATTTCTCATCAGCCAGATGTATGCTTCGGGAAGCTTATAACCCAGCTCGCTCTCAGCAGCGGCAATCATTTCATCGGTCGGATATTCGCCGGTGTAGTTGCCGGTAATGTAATCGCTTTCCGACCAGAAGCCTGTAAAATCGTAATTTTCAAACACAGCATTGCCTCCTTTGACATATCCGTTTGCTTCAGGTGATTTATTATGAATTGTTATATTATATCAGGAGTTTCACTGCCCCATCAGCTCCCGTTGGCGGTTGATGCGCTCACGCATCTGGTCGGCAAGCCGCCGTGGTGAGAGCACCTTTACCGTCACGCCGAAGGACAGCAACCGTATGAGCAGCTCGGTCTCGTCGGCGAGGTCGTAATTGATTGTGCATATGTATTTATCGGTATCGTCAACCCGGCGGGTGCGCTTGTCATAGCTGGCAAACTGCACCATGAAACGCTCGAGTGCGTTGCGCCTGTCGGTCAGCTCAATGACAGCCGGCTCGTTGCGGCTTGTATTGCGCTTCATCGCATCGTAGTCGATTGCCCCGACGTCGCCGCGGTATTTCTCCTGAGAGGGCAGAACGCTCTCTATCCTGCCGAGGTTGAGTACAGAGGAGAATATCGCTCTGCCGTAGCGGATTCGGACCGAGTGAAGGCGCAGCTTGTCGTCTTTTGCGGAGTATTCCAGCCGGAAGGGGAGAAAATCGCCGGCAATACGGCTGCCGCTGCCGCCTGTGTAGGAAATGCGCAGTATTTTTCTGCTGCGTATGGCATCGATTATTGCCAGCAGACGTTCGCGGTAGCCCGGATCGGCATACGCATCGCCGTCGGCGCAGGCATCTACCGTGCGCAGGTGATGCCCCTCGTACAGCGGCTCAGTGCCGAGCGCCTGAGTTATTTCCTGCCGTTCGCTGTCGGTGAAAAAGGCGGAGCAGCGGGCATCTTCCAGCATTGCCGCCAGCCACGCGCGCTGCAGAGATGTCATCGGCAGGCGGATATCATGCTTTGTAACCGGATAATAAAGCCCGTTTTCGCTGCGAAGAAGAGGCCATCTGCCGCTCAGCAGAGCCGGTGTGATGTAAAAGGCACTCTCGCCGAATGCTGTCTGGCTTATGATTTCAGATATCTCGCTTTCGGTGAGCGGTTTTGCCGAAGCTGCCGCAAGCACTGCAGCAACCGCGCGGTAATAATTGCCGTAAACCTCAGAGAAATATTCCATCACTCCACCTCCCCGCCGGTCTGATACATCTGATACATTATCTCCATGTCGCGGTAGAATCTGGCTGTCACCTCGCGGTTGGTGCTCTCGAAGGAGATGATGCGTCCGGTGAAGGTCTTTATCCACGGCATGACTTCGTTTGCGTCGAAAACCTCAACGCTGTATAAATATATGTTTTTGTCGGCGTGAAGCAGCTCGCCGCCGCGCCCCTCGCGGTTTATGCGGTCGATTATGTACTGCTCGCGTTTTTCGTCAATGAAAAGCTTTACGAATACCTGCTCTGTGCGGCTGCTGCCGTCAAAGGATACGCCCCAGCTGCGCGGAGTGTTGTCGGAAGCAGTCTGTGCGCGCTGCTCAAATTCGGGGAATTCTCCCAGAGGAGTCACAGTGCGGATAGAGTCGATGCGCAGGTTGGAAAGCCGGCGGTTGCGCGTGAAGTATACAGTGACGTACCGCCTGCCGGTCTGTACGCTTGTCAGAATATGCAGCGGCACACACCGCTGTGAGAATTCGGCACCGGTGCGCCGGCTGACGCCGTCGAGCTGACACAGCTGGCAGTTTTCCATTGCCTTGAGCAGCTGAAGAACAATGCCGTCGTCGAGGGTGTGGGCGATGAAATGATGCTTGAACCGGAATATGGGGTCGTATTTGTCGAGTCCGTCGAGCAGGGTGCTGCCCAGCCAGCCGCCGACGGTTGTCTCGCTGAAGAATGCCGCCGCATCGGCAAGGCGGTCAGCATACGGCAGGCGGTCAAAGTGATGCTCTGAGAGAGAATAAAGCAGAGTTCTGCCCTCCTTGCGGCTTACAAGAATCCCCTCGCGCTCGTATTCGCGCAGTTTGCCGCGTACGGTCTGCAGGTCGTAATCGACAGAATAATCAACCGAGAGTCTTTCGGTAAGGTCAGGGGCGGAATGTGCGCTGCCGTCAGCGAGGATATCGAGCAGCAGGAAATGCAGGGTGATATCGTTGTCGGTGAAGCTTTTGCTTTTCCATGCGACAAACAGGGGATTGCGCTTTATCTTTGAACTGTCGACCGAGATGCAGACGCTTTTGCCCTTGACCGAGTAATCCCACTGGATATAGTCGGCGAGCCAGCTTTCGATGCGTCTGCGCTCGTTGTCGTAGGTGCGCGCGGACTTGCCGGAGAAATCGCGCCTTGTGCGGAAGCCGTAGATATACAAGTCGCGCATATATCCGCGCACCTTGTCAAGATTTTTGATTGTCTCCTGATATTCGGACAAAAGAGTTCACCTCGGTTCTGTCGGGGATAATTGTGTTGCAGTGCAGAAAGGTAAATTTTGGTTTATATGATTAAGTCAGCGGAAACCTAAGGAGCCTCCCTCTGACGAGGGAGGTGGCTCGCAGAGCCGGAGGGAGAGAAAAATTTGGCTTAAATCTGCGATTTGTCTCTCCCTCAGTCAGCTTCGCTGACAGCTCCCTCGTCAGAGGGAGCCGCCTTACGTCACTGCTCGTCTTACT
>JAZNOP010000068.1:0-6599 GCA_045580875.1 Acutalibacteraceae bacterium | reverse complement strand
GAAATCTTTAACGGAAATCGGATAGCATAAACCTCTTAATCGAAAATAACGTTTTATTGTTACGCTTGATGCATTGCCATGATGTGATGCAAATATTCACCTTCCGCCTCAGGCCGGCGGAGGCCCTTCATTTTTTTGTTCGGCGAAAAAAATGAAGCAAAAAACGCCGTTTAAAAGGACGTCTCGTATTTATATCGAATTGCATGTGTTTCAGAAATAATTCTACCGAATCATTTCTGAAAACCTCAATTCGGAATAAATACATGTAGCCTGCGCCACTGTCCGGCGCACATTCACCGGAGTTAAGTGTGGTGATTGCCAACGCTTTATCATCTTCCGCGCTTTCACCCCTCGCCGATATAATTCCGGCGAGGTCTTGGGGTGTGTGCGGTTGGTGCATCACTGAAGGTGAGTGCGCTAAACCAAAATTTATCATATTAACTCTATTTCCCGGAAGGCGCTTTGCGTAATGCACTGGCCGATGGCTGGGCGGGGACGGATTGTTCAGCGGCTTATGCGCGGCGCTCGTCGACGTTGTTTGAAAAGCTTCGTTCGCCGGTGTATGCCGAAAGCTCCGCTTCTGTCGGTGAGGTCATGAAAAAGCGCATGAATTCCTCGCCTGCGGTTTCGGCGCGGTCGGTTATCTCGAAGAAATCCTCGCAGCTTCGCTGGTTTTCGTCCATGAAGTTGCACCATTCCTCCTTGGCGATGTTGGCGTAGTCGTAGCTGTCGTCCTCCATGAAGGGGCGCATATATGCCGACATCGGTCCGGTATCGCTGCCGATGAGCCGCTCGATTTTCATGACTATCGGACGGCGGATCGAAACGGGGTCGTCAAGCAGCCGGAAAAGCCGGCGCATATGCGGCAGCAGACGGAGAAGCTCCTTCTGCTCAGGCTTTTCGCCGTAGTAATCCTCGAGAATATTTCCCCAGATGAGCGCTGCGGCCTCGCAGTCCCCGCGCTCGAAGCGGACGCACTTTCCGAGGCGCAGGTCGGTTATCAGACCGGCTTCCTCCCAGCGGTACATTATGACGTCGAGCGCCGACTCGATAAAGGCATGGTAGTGATAATTCTCACCCCGCTCGTCGGTGTGCTTCATGTGCTCGCTCAGCTGACAGATGTAGGGGTGAGCGCAGGTGTCGTAGGCGTAGTGGCAGCAAAGCCCCAGCGCATAGCTGAGCACTCTGCCGTACAGCCCGCTGTCTTTTTCAAGACCGCTGAGGGTGCGCAGTACCGAGGCAAAAAGCACCGACGGGTGTTCGGTGTGTACGCTCGAGCCGCGGCTGTACAGGCTCTTTTTGCGCGACAGCGACACCAGACGGTGATAAAACAGCACGTCAGGTCCCTGACAGCCGCAGAGAAATGCGGTCTCGTAAAAATTTTCCGCTCCGGCAAGAGCTTTCGCCCTGTCGAGCAGTCTTCTTCCGTGTATCCAGTGGCATACAACAGCCGGCATGATGAAAACCTCTCAGTTTCTGTGGTAGTGGTGGCGGTTATCTGCAGTAACTGTTTCTGTGTGCAATTATAACCGTGAAATGTTTCGCGTGAACGACAATCAGACCGTACACGTCATGCATGTACAGTCTGAATCATAAACATATTACATTTATGCTTGCCGCCGCGGTGATATTCCTGTGCCGCAGCGATGTTCACACTGCATGACACATTATCGAAAAAATATCGTTGCCGCAAAAGCTGTAAGGCTTTGATTACTGAGCCTTGGAAGCGTTGAGAGCCTTAGCGATGGCTGCCTTCTTGTGAGCAGCGTTCTTCTTGTGCATAACGCCCTTGGCAGCAGCCTGGTCAATCTTCTTGATAGCGAGTCTTGCAGCAGCCTCTGCGTCAACACCGGTCTCGATTGCAAGGTTTGCCTTCTTGACAGTGGTCTTGAGGTTGCTCTTGATAGCCTTGTTGCGAAGATTTCTCTTCTCAGCAGTGATAACGCGCTTCTTAGCAGACTTAATGTTCGGCATTGTTCTATCTCCTTATATTTCAGTAAATTTGAAGTCGAATATGGTTATTCTATCATTAACCAAACTAAAATGCAAGTATTTTTTGTCCTTTGCAGGGAGAAAAATATGGCGCTAAATGCCGTAACCATGCGGTTTTCACAGCATATTGTTGTCGGGGACGGGTCAATCCCCAATCTGTTGCGCACAAATTTTTAAGATAATTCAGGTGAAATTACTGCGCACCGCCCAGCTCATCGAGCGTCAGGGCGTATGCCGGCAGGAATTCCTCGAGAAAAACGCTCACCTCGGGGATATTCATTCTCTCCACAGCTGCTCGCGTGGTCTCCTCGGCGCGGGCAAATTCCATGTTGCCTGCCTTGCGTTCTTCCATGCATTTTATCAGCGCGCTGAGCTTGTCAGCTGCCTTCACAAGCCGATGCTCCTCGCTGCTCTCATCGGGCAGAAGCAGGTCACGGTACTGCTCTGTCAGATCGTCCGGCAGCATGGATAAAAGCTTTTCGCCCGCCGCCTGCTCGACTTCACCGTACATCGAGCGCAGCTCGGGGCTGTAATACTTTATCGGGGTGGGCATATCGCCTGTGATTATCTCGGTCGCATCGTGGAACAGCGCGAGCAGCGCCACCTTCTCGGCGTTGACCGAGCCGCCGAAGCGCGTATTGCGCAGAACGGCGAGTGCGTGGGCTATCATGGCTGTTTCGAGGGAATGCTCGCTCAGGGTCTCCTGCTCGGTATTGCGCATCAGCGCCCAGCGTGATATATACTTCATGCGTGAGAGCATGGCGAAAAAGCCTGAATTCATGCGCGAAACCTCCCTTGCAGTGATGCAGACCTGCCCATAATGAAAAATGAGCATAAATATTATAGCCAAACAGGCGCCCTGTGTCAACCTTATCAGGGGTTTTTATTATAACTTCAGTTCTGCAGCAGAAGCTCTCTCAGGCTGGCTGACCTCGCCGATATTCTTCCGGCGAGGGGGGTGAGGCAGGTGCGGTGGTCGCGGTAAATTCGGAGGCAGCGGATTACCTTTCGGTGATGCACAGGCTGCGCCCACCCCCAAGACCGAGCCGGAAGAATATCGGCGAGGGGTGGAAGTACGGAAGATGATAAAGCGCTGGCAATCACCACGCTTAACTCCGGTGAATGTGCGCCGGACAGTGGCGCAGGCTACATGTATTTATTCCGAATTGAGGTTTTCAGAAATGATTCGTTTAGAATTATTTCTGAAACACATGCAATTCGATATAAATACGAGACGTCCTTTTAAACGGTATTTTGGTTCCTTTTTTACCGAACAAAAAGGAAGCCGCCCAGTTATTCCATTCGGAATAACGGCGCTTTTGCTTCAGCAAAAGCTGCGCCGCTGCGCAAGGCGAAAGTCAAAAGTTCGTATCACATTATGGCGATGTGCTAAGCGCAAAATAAAGCGTTATTTTCGATTAAGAGGTTTATGCTATCCGTTTTCCGTTATAGATTTCGGACATTTAACTTCTTTTTCCGCCTCAGGCCGGCGGAGGCCCCTCATTTTTTTGTTCGGCGAAAAAAATGAAGCAAAAAACGCCGTTTAAAGCCGATCTGCAATGCGCAATCATGACTTATCGCCAGTTCGTCGTCTCGGGCGAGGCGCTCTTGTTTTTGCTTAGCAAATGATCCCACGCAAGCCGCTCCCCGAGCCGATTGATATCCGGCTCGGATCTCAGCTATGGGCTCTCGGTGCAGTATTTCAGGCCGGCTGACCTCGCCGATATAATTCCGGCGAGGTCTTGGGGTTGGGCACAGCCTGTGCATCACCAAAGGCTACTCCGCTAAACCAAAATTTATCCGGCAGGCGGCGGACTACCATCAACTCTTCACCGCAAAACGCAAGCCGCACGGCGGTGGTTACGCAGTGCGGCTTGTGAGATTTATTTTATTGTATTGAGCTGTACCGGATTTTATCGCGGAAGCTTACAGCAGGGTTGCGCGAAGCTCCTCTGCAGACTTCTCTGAGAGAAGTACCGGCGGGATATCCAGCACGGTCTTTGCGCCGCAGTCACCTGCTCTTGAGAGACGGTATGCCGCTCTTGCATAGCTGACAAGTACGCTGGAGGTGAACTCCGGATTGGAATCAAGCTTGAGCGAGTACTCGATAACGTGATTGTTTTCGCCTGTACTTCCCGAGCGAATGACAAATCCGCCGTGAGGCATACGGCTGTGGTTAGCCTTGAGCTCCTCCTCGCTGATGAAGTTGACAGTGGTGTCGTAGTCAGCGAAATAGTTGGGCATGTTCTTTATCTCATTCTCGATTGCTGCAAGGTCTGCACCCTCCTCAGCTACGACCCAGCACTCGCGCAGATGCTTCTGGCGGGTGGTCAGATAGGGTCTCTCGCCTGAGCGTGCGCCCTCGACAGCCTCCTCGATGGGAACGGTGTACTGAATTGCATTCTTAACACCCTTTACGCGGCGGATTGCGTCGGAATGACCCTGGCTTACGCCCTTGCCCCAGAAGGTGTAGGTCTCGCCGTCGGGCAGAACGCTCTCACTGTAGATTCGGTTTATGGAGAACAGACCGGGATCCCAGCCGACAGAGATGATTGCCACCTTGCCGCCTGTTTTTGCAACGGTGTCCATTGCCTCGAAATACTGCGGAATGCGCGCGTGAGTGTCAAAACTGTCGATAGTGTTGAAGTCACGTGCGAACTGCGGACCCATCTCCGGCAGGTCGGTAGCCGAGCCGCCGCAGAGAATCATTACATCTATTTCGTTTCTCATTGCTTCAGCTTCGTCAACGTGCTTTACCGGCGCACCGCTCACTGTGGTGATGCTGCCGGGCGCGCGGCGGGTGAAAACAGCGACAAGTTCCATGTCCTTTGCCGCATTTACGGCCTTCTCGACGCCTCTGCCGATGTTGCCGTAGCCTACGATGCCAATTTTGATACTCATGAAGTAACACTCCTTTATCTATGCCGTTTTAATGGCAGGTATTGTGTAGTTGCAATTAAATCCCGATGACCTTACGCAGGTTCATTTTCGAGCGCCTGCTTTTTGTCATCGACTATATTATTGATCCATATTCCCTTCTTAACCAGAATAAGACCGAGAATGCACTTTGCTATATCGACAAGCTGACAGCAGAGATACAGCGGGAATATCGGCATATCTGTAAAGCGGGAGAGCACATACGCGACAACCACGTTGACGCCCCATGTGTAGACCGAATCGAATATGAAGGTCAGCAGGGTCTTGCCGCCCGAGCGCAGGGTGAAATATGTTGCGTGGGCGAGGGCGTGAAGCGGTACGCACATCGACGCCGCCAGCAGTATCTGTGTCGCAACACCGCGCACTGTGTCACTGGTGTTGTAGAGCAGAGGAATATACGGAGCACAGATAGCCAGCATGCCGCCTATCACTATAGCTATCATCACCGAAAAAGCAATGAGCTTTACCGCGCTGTCCTTTGCCTCTTTCTGCTTGTTTGCGCCAAGCAGGTTTCCGACAATTATCGATACCGACGTGCCGAATGCCATGAACACAACGCTGAAAAGGTTGATGGCAGTTGATGCGATATTATAGCCGCCGACCACCGCCAGACCGCGTGTGGAATAGCACTGCACGACCACCGACACACCTGCCGACCATAGCAGCTCGTTCACCATCAGCGGCATACCCTTGAGGGTGATTGCACCGACCAGTTTGCCGGGGATATGCAGGCTTTTGTATGCGTGGTGTATGAATTTGTATATGGTCTGATTTTTATGGGTTGCAATGGCGACTATTGCCAGTTCAGCATAACGCGAGACAACCGTTGCTATAGCCGCACCGGCAGCACCCAGCGCAGGCAGACCGAGTTTGCCGAAGATGAGGATATAATTGAGCACCAGATTGACCAGCACCGCAATGACTCCGCCGATCATCGGCAGTCTTGACTCACCTGTTTCGCGCAGGGTACTCGAATAGACCTGTGTCAGAGTGAAGGGCAGCAGACCGACGAGCAGTATCATCAGATACTGTCTGCCGAAGCCGAGGGTCGCCGCTATATCGCCGCTTGCGTCCTCGGTCAGGAAGAGGGATATCAGGCTGTCGCCCGACACCGTGAAAAGACCGATGCACAGCAGGGTTATGACCGTGCCGATTATAAGCTTGTAGCGGAAGCAGCTGCGCACGCCGCGGTAGTCATCACTGCCGTGGAACTGTGCTGCGAAAATGCCTGCGCCGGAAACTGCGCCGAAAATGCACAGGTTGAATACGAATATAAGCTGGTTGGCGATGGCAACGCCTGACATCTGCTCGGTGCCGATGCGCCCGACCATGATGTTATCCAGCAGATTGACAAAGTTCGTGATACCGTTCTGTATCATTATGGGGACGGCAATACGCAGGGTGTTCTTATAAAACTCTCTGCTGCCGATCAGCTTGCTCATGTTGAAAAACTCCTGTTTGATATTACTGACTGAATTGATCTGATGGGAATTTCCGGTTTAAAAGAAGCTGTACGCTGATGCGGAATATTTATATGCTGCTTAATTTGCTGCGGTAAATTTTGGTTTATGCGATTAAGATTTCGATGACAAAGCAACCGCACCTGCCCACGAACCTCGCCGGAAAAATATCGGCGAGGGGTGGAAGTACGGAAGATGATAAAGCGTTGG
>JAZNOP010000067.1:0-3284 GCA_045580875.1 Acutalibacteraceae bacterium | reverse complement strand
GAGGCATGCCGTTGCCAAAGCCGAATGGGTCAAACTCTCTGCTGTTGTGATTACGCAGAACACAGGAGTTAAGAAGAGGATCGGCGATGGTGCGAATCATATCGCCATCGAAGTCCGCACCGCCCAGCCGTTCGGGAATGAGGGTGCGCGAATCGACCATAATGAGGTAGGTCAGGTGGCTCAGATACTTCTCTCGCAGAGGACCGATGAACTCCGGAGAGGTGACCATTACCTCTTCATTTCGGGCAATATGCGGATTGCGCAGAAGAGTGTAAACCTCCTGTTCGGGATATGCCGCACCGGGAGCGTATGCGGTTGTGAGTGTCGAGCACTCATTTTCCAGAACCGCCGCCGCTTCTGCATAACAGCCGTCCGTTTCAACAACCTTCTGAACAAGCTGCTGCATAAACCGCATCAGGTCGCCCGAAAGATAGCGGTTATCTCCCGATATGAGCAGCCTGCCGATGGCATATTTGTTGACGATACTCGCCGCCCGGCCCTCAAGCTCCTTGGCGTAGATAGACTCATTGATGAACCGTTCATTTTTCTGCAGAATCCTCGCCATAGCCTTGCGCTTGCTGTACTGGTCGCCGTAAGGCAGGTCGAGCGCCGACAGATAATACCGCTTGCGGAACTCAGGATTGGCAAGATAGTTGTAATAGGTGACTTCTGTCTCCTTTGTTATCCATTGACGGCTGTCCTCATCGGGACTGCGCTCCCAACCGTCGGGCAAATCAAGAGGCCGAAACTCATCAGCAGTAATAGAAGCGGTTGTGATGAACTGATAGTTGAGTTCGGTCTGTGTCTGCGGCTCAAGCTGATTGGTTCCGGAGATGTATAAAGCGTGCCCGTAATGCTCACAGCGTCTGAGGTACTCGTCCCATGTCAGACTGTTCTCGGTCATCCAGCCAAAGCCTTTGAACATACTTTTGGTGAGTATCATATCCACCTCGGTGATATTGTGACGCTCACCCCACAAGTCAATGATGTACTCAACACCCAGCTCACGGAACATCGCCTTGTAATTGACCTTGTGTACAACGCCCTTGATGTAGGGCATACGAATCTGGAATGACGAGTGAATCGGCGCACCGACATACATATTATCAATGCTGTCCGCCAGTTCAAAGGAGATAAGCCCCTCACCATCGAACTCAAGCACATCAACATCGGTCTTTTGCTCAACTCTGCGGTAACGGCGAACGCTGTCGTCACTCCCGTCGTCCTCAACGGTTATGACATCCACGCCCTTGACCGTCGTGACAGGGGTATCCACCACGACAATGCGTTGGCTGTTCCATATCGACTTATCTTCATATCTGAAACCGCTTGTGAACATCAGACCGTTGTAGGCGTACAGCTTGCTGAGCTGACACTTGCCGATGGTCATACCCAGCATCATGCGCTCACGAAGCTCGTCGAGGTAATCCTTGCACACAAAGGAAAGCCTGCAGTCGCGGCTCATGCTTGCCGAGCGCTCAAAGGCTAAATATCTCTTGAATCCCAAGCCGAAGTCAAGCTCTATCCCGTCAGAGGTGAACATGGCTTCGGCTTTTTTCTGTTTTTCGGCGGCTTTTGTGAACTTCGGGTCGCGGTCGAATATGCCCTTGAAGTCGATGTAGACAATGGCCGAGGAAAGGTCACGGGTCTGTACATGTTGAGGGTGACCGCTCTTTTTCAGAAGTTCAAGCGCCATGTGAAGCATAGCGCACTCGTCCTGCTGTGACATCTGCACCGCAGATGCGTTGGCATCGGTATCCAGAGCAAGACGGAAACGGTATTTATTTTCTACGGTTTTCTCGGCGTGTGAGATGAGCGTATGAGCCGATATGACCGGCACTGTGTACTTAAGGTTAATCATAACTGCTCCTTGAGGTTTGATGAGATAAGCATAGCATAATTGCACCTGAATATCAACACTCCTGCTTAATGAATACTGCCCCCACTAATTATCGGGAATGGGGGCAAAAATTAAGGAGTTGATATTATGAATCCCGAAGAAATGACCCTGGATCAGCCCGAATGGTTCAAGGAAAACCAGATCATTGATGTGATCTTTGCCGAGGAGTACCTGAAGGAGCATCCCATGAGGCGAATCCTCGGCAGGCTGTTCACGGTGGACGGCCCCATAGAGGACGAGGAAAGCATACGCAGCGATATCTACAACATGATAAGCGAGTATGCCCCCATCGGCACGGCAAGGCGTGTGGCATCTCTGCTAGAGGCGGTCAAGGTGGCGTGTTATTGTGACCCGCTTCCCATCCAGCAGGACAGAATCCATGTGGCAAACGGAACCTATTTTCTGGAGGACGGCTTCACCCCGGACAAGGTGTTTTGTATGAACCGGCTTCCGGTGGAGTACAACGCCGATGCACCAACGCCCGAACGCTGGCTGCAGTTCCTGTCCGAGCTGCTCTATGAGGAGGACATTCCGACCTTGCAGGAGTACATGGGCTATCTGCTCATACCGTCCACCAGAGCGCAGAAGATGCTTATCCTCATCGGCAAGGGCGGCGAGGGCAAGTCGAGAATAGGTTGTGTGCTACGCAAGCTGTTCGGCGACAGCATGAATACCTGCAGTCTGCAGAAAATAGAGGTCAATCGCTTCGCCAGAGCCGACCTTGAGTTCAAACTGCTGTCCCTTGACGACGATATGCAGATAGAGGCGCTTCCCAAGACCAACATCATAAAGTCGCTGGTCACGCAGGAAGGTAAGATTGATATCGAGCGCAAGGGCATACAGAGCGTCCAGCGGCATCTTTACTCCCGTTTCCTGTGCTTCAGCAACGGCACATTGCGAGCAAAGAACGACAGCAGCTATGCCTTCTACCGCCGCCAGATGGTGATATATGTCAAGGACAGAGCCGAAGATCGCATCGATGATCCCTACCTTGCGGACAAGCTGTGCGCCGAGAGCGAGGGCATACTTCTCTGGGCGCTTGAAGGACTTCGCCGTCTGATCGGGAACGACTTTCGCTTTACCATTGGCGACAGAGCAAAACGAGTGGTTGAAACAGCCGAACGACAGGCGAACTCGATACACGGCTTTCTGTCCTCCGGTTATGTTCGTTTTGAGCGGAAAGCCGAAGCAACCACAAGTGCTTTGTACGCAGTGTATGAGCGATGGTGCAGCGAGAACGAGATGGAGCCGTGCAGTCACAAGGACTTTTCGGGCGGAATGAAAGATGTTCAGAGCCAGTACGGTATAGAGTGGTCAAAGCACATCGAGCAAGGGTTGAGAGGCTTCAAGGGTATCCGCCTGACCGAGCGAAAATAAAAATGGA
>JAZNOP010000066.1:0-2501 GCA_045580875.1 Acutalibacteraceae bacterium | reverse complement strand
GGTGCCTTATCTGTTGAAATCTGTCTCATGATATATTCTCCTTACATTTAAGTTTAAACTATTTTACTACGATGCACCTTATTTATCAACCGCACCTTTCGGTATACATATTAAAATTATTTGTCATCAGAAATTTGTAGTCAGGTGCAAAATAATATGGTATTCTAAAAAGTAGTACACAGGAGGTGATGCGCCACGGAGATCAATATTACCAATATTCAGGGCTACTCCATACACGACGGTCCGGGAATACGCACAGTTGTGTTCATCAAAGGCTGCCCCATGAGATGCGCGTGGTGCGCAAACCCCGAAAACTTATCTCCCAAGCAGCAGGTGGGCTTTATCGCAAAGCTTTGCCAAGGCTGCACCCGATGCGCAAAAGCCTGTCCTCAGGAGGCAATACTTCCCGGTGAATACCGCATAGACCGAGAAAAATGCATCAGCTGCGGAACCTGCACGGAAGCCTGCTTTTATGGCGCACTGGTAAAATACGGAGACCTCATGAGCGCAGAAGAGGTTTTCAAAAAAGTCCGCCGCGACAAGATGTTTTACGAAACCTCGGGCGGCGGCGTGACAGTTTCCGGCGGCGAGCCCATGACACAGGCAGACTTTGTTACGGAGCTGTTCAGGCTCTGCAAAGAGGACGGCATACACACCTGTATCGAGACCTGCGGCTACGCTCCCAATGAGGGATATCACAAGGTCATTCCCTACACAGATCTGTTCTATTTCGATTTAAAAATCATGGAGTCCGAGCTTCACAAGAAGTACACAGGCTGTGACAACGCGCTTATTCACCAAAACGCAAAAATCGTCGCTGAAAGCGGCATCCACGTTTTGTTCCGCCAGCCTGTTATTCCCACAGTGAACGACACGGAGGACAACATAGTCCGCACAGCGGAGTTTATTCTCTCTCTGGGCAAGAAAGACCTGCAGCTTATGCCTTACCACAGGGCAGGGCAGACAAAATATGATGCGCTGCAGATGACGTATCAGACAGCCGAGCTTCCCATAATGCCCGCAGAGCGCATAAACGAGATAAAAGACCGATACATATCTTTAGGAATTAACTGCACTATTTCCAAATAGGAGGAAAAGTTATGGCAATTACAATAGATAAAAACCTGTTAGAGAAAATCGAAGCCCTTTCTCTGAGCGAAAACAACATCGCATGGAGAAAAGCTATGCGCGCATCAGGCTGGAAGATAAATGCCGACCGCGAAAAATGGACCGTTAAATCCTGGCTTGAGACAGAGGGTGAGGATCTGCAGATTCGCCGTGCAAAGCTTCTTGAGTGCGTTCTGGACAACATCGAAATCAAAATCCACGACTTTGACGAAATTGTCGGCCGCCCCACAACAGGCGTTATCGGCTGCGCAACAGCTATCGATGTCTGCGGCGACTACATTCCCGACATTTGGGAGGAAAAGGGCAGCATCAGCGCAACGCTCGACGCGGAAGCTGCGGTAGACTTTGAAACTCTTGAAATTCTCCGCACGAGCGCCAGCGTTTTCGGAGACACGGCATTCCCCAAAATGGCACAGCAGGCTTGGGAGCAGGTTTTCGGCTCATGGGTGCTTGATGTTGAGGCTGCAAAGCTTAAAGACCCCGCAATTGACGCAGGTATCACAGCCCAGTCCACAGCTATCCTCACATGGGGCAAGATTCTGCGCATCGGTCTGCGCGGCTTTATAAATGAAGCTCAGCAGCACATTGACGACTATATTGCAAATCAGGGTCGCGATGTAAACAAGATTTATTTTTGGCGCAGCGCCATTATCGTTCTTGAGGCTGCAATCCGCCATGCACACCGCTATGCTGACCTTGCAGAAAAAATGGCAAGCGAAGAGACAGACGAGGCAAAGAAGGCAAAGCTCACAAAGATTGCCGAGGTCTGCCGCTATGTCCCCGAAAACCCCGCACGCACCTTCCACGAGGCTCTGCAGTCCATGCAGTTCTGTAACCTTGCAAAGATGCTTGAAAACCCCGCACAGAACAACTGTCACTGGGGTCGCGGCGACCAGTATCTCTACCCATTCTTTATTAACGACTACAAAAACGGCGTTCCCCTTGAGGAGATGGCTTCTCAGCTGGCTGACCTTATCGGTCGTTGGGGCACACAGACAATGGTCACCAACTCCACACAGAAGGAGTCTCATCAGGTAAACTTCGGCATCAACAACGTAATGCTCTGCGGTCTTAATCAGAACCGCGAGGACAGCTCAAACGAGCTTTCATACCTCTTCCTGCACCTTGTAGGAAAGCTGCAGCTCTCCTCTCCCACCGTCGGTCTGCGCTGGAACAGGCAGCTGCCCGACTGGATGATGCAGAAGGCAATCCGCACCAACATGGAGACAAAGGGCGGCATCCCCCTCTTTGAAAATGACGAGGTTATGATTCCCAGCTACATGGGCGACGGCATTCCCTTTGAAGAGGCTGTTGAGTGGGGCGGCTTAGGCTGCGTTTACCCATGCATACCCACAAGAGCCGAGCACTACGGC
>JAZNOP010000065.1:0-2097 GCA_045580875.1 Acutalibacteraceae bacterium | reverse complement strand
CGCACTCACGTTATTCCCCGTATGGCACTTGGTGAAAGCGTTGTTCGGAGGCTTAAGCGTGTACGAAGTATCTGGCGGCTTCGATTTAAGGCCGCCAGATCAACTTCGTACCGTTTAACAGCGGCTCACTTTCCAAGCCGCTGTTAAACTGCTGAACTAAAATTCACCATTGATCACATAGGAAACGGCAATGTTTTCCGGCGCCTTGAAGTTAACTGTTGAATTCAGTGATTTAATGTATTATACTGAATATCAGGAGTTTTACGGCTCATTCTGACCGTCTGAAAGGAGTTATAACCATGCTGTTTTCACGAAAGAGCAAGGACAAAACCGCATCTGCCGCTGTATCTGAAAATATCCTCATCGTTGTCGATATGCAGAAGGATTTCATTGACGGCGCTCTCGGCACTGCTGAGGCTGTTGCTATCCTGCCGGGTGTTGCCGAAAAAATAAAGAGCTTCGACGGCACTGTCATCTACACCCGCGACACACATAATGCTGATTATCTCTCTACACAGGAGGGACGAAATCTGCCCGTTGAACACTGCATAAAAGACACCGACGGCTGGCAGCTTGATGCCTCGCTCCAGCCGCTGGCTGAAAATTGCGTAATCTTCGACAAACCCACCTTCGGCAGCACCGAGCTGGCTCAGTATCTGCTCGCTGCAAACGCACAGCAGCCAGTAAAAAACGTCACTCTTATCGGTCTCTGCACGGATATCTGTGTAATTTCAAACGCAATGCTCATCAAAGCCGCCCTTCCTGAGGTACAGGTCACTGTAGATGCAGCCTGCTGCGCCGGAGTTACCCCCGAAAGCCACAAGCAGGCTCTGGGCGCAATGAAAATGTGTCAGATTGCTGTAATTAACGAATAATTCTCCGATACCAATGCCCGCACACGCACGATAAATCGTTTAACGTGCAATGTTGAATGTTGACGGGTGCGGAATTTAGTGATAATATTAGTACATAATCAGCTTACTGCACTAAAGCAGCAAAGCAAATACAGAAAGGAAAGATATCTATGTTCAATCGTTCACTCTTCAAGAGCAACGCAAAGGAATCCCTCAAGAGATTCTACGGTCTGGCACTGGTTGTCGTTCTTATCCTTACTGTCGTTTCTTCCATCGGCAGCTCGATTTCCGGCAAAAAGGTCGAAACCAATGAGTTCAGCGAGGCTTACACCGAGTATCTTGCAGAGCCCTCTGATGAAAACTATCAGATGGTAATGGCTGAGACTCAGGAGATGGCTGAGGAAGCTGCTCCTTCCGGCAGAAGCCTTATCGGCATCGCATTCACTGTTCTTGTAACCAACATTCTCGCTATCGGCGCAAACCGCTTCTATCTGAGCGCAAGAGAGTATCCGGCAAACATCGGAAACCTCTTCCACGGCTACAAGAACGGCTTCGGCAGAAATGTCCTGACCATGTTCCTTCGTGATCTCTACGTCGGTCTCTGGTCTCTCCTCTTCATCGTTCCGGGTATCGTCAAGGGTTATGAATACTCCATGATCCCCTACATTCTGGCTGAGAATCCCACCATCAGCAAGCACGAGGCTTTCAAGCTCTCCAAGCGCATGACCAAGGGCTACAAGGGCGACCTCTTCGTTCTTGACCTTTCCTTCCTCGGCTGGATTATCCTCGGTCTCCTGACCTGCGGTATCGGCTATATCTTCCTCGATCCGTACATCAACGCAACCAAGGCTGAGGCTTACACCTTCCTCAAGGCACGTGCTCTTGAGAACGGCGAGGCTGAGCCCTCTGACTTCCCGGGCATCGTTGAGGCTGCATAATCTGCATAACAACCGGCACAATTACATACCGACCATTTCTCCCGGCGTGTCTCTCGGCATGCCGGGAGATTGTTTTTAGTGAAAAGGTAAAAGTGAATAGTGAAGAGGTTGTTACACTCCACCGCCGGAAGAGACTTGCGGTTCGGCATAGTGCGGTAAATTTTGGTTTAGCGGAGTAAAAGTTTTGATCGACCTTTTTCAAAAGGTCGTGGGTCAAGGGCAACGCCCTTGCAGGTTTTAAGGACGGAGTCCTTAATTCTTTTTCGATAAGAAGTTGAGGCTTTGCCTCAAACTCCACGAGGACG
>JAZNOP010000064.1:0-21962 GCA_045580875.1 Acutalibacteraceae bacterium | reverse complement strand
GTTCCTTTTTGTTCGGTAAAAAAGGAACCAAAATACCGTTTAAAAGGTCGTCTCGTATTTATATCGAATTGCATGTATTTCAGAAATAATTCTGAGCGAATCATTTCTGAAAACCTCAATTCGGAATAAATACATGTAGCTTGAGCCACTGTCCGGCGCACATTCACCGGAGTTAAGTATGGTGATTACCAACGCTTTATCATCTTCCGTACTTCCACCCCTCGCCGATATTTTTCCGGCGAGGTTCGTGGGCAGGTGCGGTTGCTTTGTCATCGAAATCTTAATCGTATAAACCAAAATTTATCACGCTAACACATCACAAGCGAAGTTTTGCTTCGCTGTACTGGAGATAATGAATTGAGAAAAAAGAGTAATTCCGGCAGCCGTGTCATCTCGGCACTGCTCGCCTTAGCCATCGCGCTGACGGTGGGAATCGCCGCGGCAAACGCCGTCGTGCGCTCCCTCTTCCCCATGCGCTACGACAACATAATCAGCCAGTCGTGCGCTGAGTTCGGTGTTGACGAAAGTCTTGTCTACGCTATCGTCCACACCGAAAGCGGCTTCGATGCCGGAGCGCAGTCGAATGTCGGCGCGCGCGGTCTGATGCAGATAATGCCCGACACCTTCGTCTGGCTGCAGAAAAGCCTGCCGGCTGAAGTGCCGCTCGATGAATCGGCACTCTACGACCCCGAGGTCAATATCCGCTACGGCGTCTACTACCTCTCGCGGCTCAGCGAATTCTTCGGCGGCGACGAGATGCTGATGGTTGCCGCCTATCACGCCGGTCAGGGCAGCGTCAGCCGCTGGCTGGATGAATCGGGTCTCCCTGTCGGAGTCTTCGGTGAGGATGATATCCCCTCAAGCACCACCGCACACTACGTCAGCAAGGTGGAACGCGCGAGAGAGGTATATCTGCGGCTCTATTTTGAATAATTTTAATAACGGACAATCAAAACCGCAACACCGCCTTAAAATGTCTTAACAGACATCTGTATTATATTTACAATTCATCAATAAAGGAGAAATCAAACATGGACGAGAAAAAAAGCGAACTTCGCGAGCTGCTTCTGAAGAAGAACGACAGCAAGGCAAAGACCGACGCAAAGACACTCGCTGCAGCTCAGGAGCTCTGCGAGGACTACAAGGCATTTCTTGATGCCGCAAAAACCGAGCGCGAGGCAGTCATCGAGACTATAAAGCGCGCTGAGGCTCAGGGCTTTGTTCCCTTCGAGCGCGGCAAGGATTATCCCGCCGGCTCCAAGGTATACTACAACAACCGCGGCAAGGCTATTATCCTTGCTGTAATCGGCAGACAGAAGGCCGACCAGGGCGTTCTCATCTCCGCTGCACACATCGACTCCCCCCGTCTTGACCTCAAGCCCAATCCCCTCTACGAGAGTGACGACATGGCTTTCCCCAAGACCCACTACTACGGCGGAACCAAGAAGTATCAGTGGACCACCGTTCCCCTGTCCCTCCACGGCGTTGTCTGCAAGAAGGACGGCACCAAGGTCGAAATCTGCATCGGCGAGGACGACAGCGATCCGCAGTTTGTCATCACCGACCTGCTTGTCCACCTTTCCGCAGAGCAGATGCAGCGCAAGGCTGCTGACGTCATCAAGGGCGAGGGTCTCAACCTGCTCATCGGCAGCCTGCCCATTCCCGACGAGGACGGCGGCGACAAGGTAAAGCTGCACGTAATGAAGCTTCTCAACGACAAGTACGGCATCGTCGAGGACGATTTCATGTCGGCAGAGCTCGAGGCTGTTCCTGCATACAAGGCACGTGACATCGGTCTCGACCGCTCCCTCATCGGCGCATACGGTCACGACGACCGCGTATGTGCATACCCCTCCATCAAGGCTCTCTTCGATCTTGACGGCGCACCCGAAAACACCTCCATCGTCTGCCTCGCTGACAAGGAGGAGATCGGCAGCGTCGGCAACACCGGTCTTGATTCTGCATTCCTTGCAAACTTCGTTTACGACATCGCTGAGATGCAGGGCTGCAGCGGCAGAGCTGCTCTCTCGGCTTCACGCTGCCTGTCGGCTGACGTAAGCGCAGCCTACGATCCCGGCTTCCCCGATGTTTTCGAGAGAAGAAACGCAGCCTTCATCAACGGCGGCGTATCCATCTGCAAGTACACCGGCTCCAGAGGCAAGGGCGGCTCCTCCGATGCTTCTGCTGAGTTTGTCGGCAAGATCCGCGGAATTCTCGACCGCAACGAGGTTCTCTGGCAGATCAACGAGCTGGGCAGAATCGATGCAGGCGGCGGCGGAACTGTCGCTCTGTATGTTGCAGGTCACGATGTTGACGTTCTCGACATCGGCGTTCCTGTTCTCTCCATGCACGCACCTCTCGAGGTTGTCTCCAAGCTCGACGTCTACATGACCTACGCAGCAGTAAAGGCATTCTTCATTGAGGGATAATTCAGTACCCTGTCAGGGCATTGCGGGGTAACAGTGAAAAGTGAACAGCGGAAAGGTGATCACAGCACGATGCCGTCGCCTTTTCGCTCTTCATCAGCATAACACAACAGAAAGGAAAGATGAAAAATGAACTGGAGCGAATTATGGTCCAATATTGTCAACTGGTTCACCAAGATTGCCGGTCCTGCAATTCTTGACTGGCTCGGCACCGGAGGTCTCGCTCTGCTGACCGGACTTATTATCCTCTTCTTCGGTCTGTGGATCTCCAACATCATCGCAAGATTTATCGGCAAGGCACTCAGGAAGAGCAAGGCTGATGCAGGAATTTCCGGCTTCCTCACCTCCTGCGTCAAGTTCGTGCTCAAGCTGGTGGTCATCATTGCCGCTGTTGCTGCAATCGGCGTGAACATAACCTCCCTCATCACCGCTCTCGGTGCTGCAGGTATCACCGTCGGTCTTGCAATGCAGGACAGTCTTTCCAACTTCGCCAGCGGCGTACTTATTCTCTACAACAAGCCCTTCCTCATCGGCGACTTTGTCGAGATTGACGGCTCCAGCGGAACTGTCAAGAAGATCGAGCTCATGCACACCACCCTCACCACTCCGGAAAACAAGGAGCTCATCTTCCCCAACTCCCGCGTCACAGCCAACAAGATCATCAACTACAACCGTCTGCCCAGCCGCCGTCTTGACATGACCTTCCCGGTTGCATACGGCACTGACGTTGCACTGGTAAAGAACGCTCTGCTCGACGCTGCTGCAGCCTGCCCCTACCGCGCTGAGGAAAGCGACAAGACTGTTGTCGGCATCAAGGAATTCGGCGGAAGCGCTGTCGTTTTCGACCTCAAGATGTGGATTGACACCAATTCCTACTGGGATTCCTACTACTTCATTCAGGAGAAGGTCTGCTCTGAGTTTGCCGCAAAGGGCATCGTTATCCCCTTCGATCAGATCGATGTTCATGTAAAGAACAAATAAGCAATTCATTTTCTGTAAATTTTCAGCCGCAATTGTGCGAGCATCACAATTACAGCTGCACACCACCGTCTGCCGGACGGGCTGGATCGACTGCGAGTCCTCCCCGACCTGTCCGGCAGGCGGCTCAAAAAACACAGCATTTTCCCGAAAGCGAGGTGTCGAAAGTGTCTGAGAAGAAAAGCAGTTACAAGAAGAATCCGGCAAGAGCCGGCGGGCGCTCCGGACAGCACAAAAACGAAAACGTCCAGTTTGTACGCCGTGTACCCGAGGTAAACGGAACTCCCTACACCGAGGGCATGAGCGAGGCTTACTGGAAGGGAATGCAGGACGGTGAATCGACTGCCGCCCGTATGGTCAGACGCTCCGACCCCAGAAACGTACGTGTCCGCTCACTGGCAGTCATTTCCGACGAGCCGGAGGAGCAGGGCATCGCCCTCAATGAGGACACCGCCGCCGGCGGTCAGATAGCTGTACACACACAGCCTGTTACCGCTCCGGCAGTCATTGAGCCGGAAAAGCCTGCCGCAATAGCCGTTCCCGAAGCGCGCGGCAGTGCCTCAATAATCACAGCGGAGCAGGTCTCCGCACCGCCCGCACCGGTCACACCGCCTGTTTCTCAGCCTGTGCCGCAGAACGGCGCAGTAATCGGCCTCAGGTCACGTGAATCCTTCAACGAAACTGTTTCTGATATGAATTCGAATAATACCAGCCGTACTCCGGCGATAAATACAGCTCCGCCGCCCTCAGCCCCCGAGGTTACATACTCACTGCGCGGCGGGCAGATAAACGGCTCACGCATGAAGACGGTCAGCACCGAAGCCGACCGCCGGACGCCGACCGGCGGCAGCTCATCAGGCAAAAAGGGCAATGACAAAAAGGAGAGCAAAGCATTCAGCGCTGACTCCTTCGTTCAGCCCTGGCGCGAGATATCTCTGCTGCGCAAGGTCATTATCATTCTGTCGGTACTGCTCTTCATCTATGCCTTACTGCCGCTTGTTGTCGGCATCTTCAACGTCGGCACCATTCCGCTGGCGCTCATCGCATGGTTTTTCTTCACCGTGTCTCTGCTCTGGAATCACATCGAGGGCTGCAGAAGCCGCCTGCTCAACGGTCTGTTTGCCGGCATAGCCGTCGCTGTCATGCTGGGCATTCTCGGCATGGCATTCATCTCCGGCAAGATGATAGGCGCTTCACTGCGCACCCTGCCGGAAGACCGCACCGAGGTCACCATTGTGGTGCTCGGCTGCCTCGTCATAGACGACCGCCCCAGCCTGATGCTTGAGCGCAGGCTGGAAACAGCGGCGGAATATCTGCTCTCAAATCCTCAGGCTCACTGCATAGTCACCGGCGGTCAGGGCGAAAACGAGGATTATCCCGAAGCGGTCATCATGAGAAACTATCTGGTTGATGCCGGAGTTTCAGACGAGCGCATAATCGTTGAGAAAAAGTCCACAAGCACTGTGGAAAACATTGAATTCGCCGCCGACCTCATCGAGAAATACAACTGCCACGACGACGTGGTCATCGTTTCCGACCGTTTCCATCAGTACCGCGCCGGTCTCGCTGCAAAAGACGCCGGTCTCAACAGCTACGCCATGCCCTGCGACACCGCGTGGTATCTCGTGGCTCACTACTGGTTCCGCGAGATGGCCGGCATAGTGCAGATATGGCTTCAGGGCTGACGGGCTGAAGCGCATATATAATATGTATAGCGGCACATTGCGATAATTTTGTGTCAAACAGCCGACAATCTTGCGATTGTGATTGCGTCCGGTATTCAGCCGGGCGACTGCCGGAAATTTCCGGAATTCAATACAACTGTTCAGAAGGGTGCGCAATTGTTGCGCACCCTTTCGTTTTGCCATGTTGCCGGAATACCGCATAGTTTCAAGGAAAATCGGCATTATATTGCTTTTGTTGTAATTTACAGAATAGCAGCATTTTGTTCCTATCGTGAAAAAATTGTTATTATATTTGTCTAATATTACAGTTGTCAACAGATATTTAACTTTGTATAATAAATGTAAATCTTGTTATTTGGGTGAACTGTACCCAGATGACCAAAAGGAGAGAGAAAATATGAAGAAGTTTTCCGTAAGGAAAATATCTGCTCTCGTACTTGTGTTCTGCCTGTTCGTAAGCGTTTTCGCTAACACTGGCATCTTCACCGTACGTGCAGAGGAAGAAGTCAGCACAGGCGCTTCGGCTTCCCTGACCTACGCCGGCGAGTCCGGTTACTGGTTCGGCGTTACCGGCTATGCAAATGCTGACAAGACCGACTGGCCCAGCGTTGGCTGGCTCACAGACGGCACCAGCTCTGACGGCAATGTAACCGTCAATGCAAGCGACGGAAAGTGGATCATAGCATGGGATACCACCAACGTATCCGAGGTCTATGTCACCTTCGGCGCAAACATCAACGGCACCAACTACGAAGTCTACAAGACTCTCGGCGACGGCGCAAACATCACCCTTTACGACAGCGAGACCGGTCTTACCACTGAAGCTCCTGTTGTTGATGAGCCCGAAGCAGAGACCGTTACCGCCACCTTCAACTACCACGGCACCAGTTCCTACGTCTGCGTGATCGGCAACGGTTACAGCGACGCTAACGGCTGGGTTCCGGACTGCAACACATGGCAGACCGGTTCTGACGACAGAATCACCTTCGGCGGCTCCGGCAACACTTTCACCCTCAGCTGGGATCCCGCAAAGATCACTGAGCTCTACGTCATCTTCGCCGGCAACAACGCAAACGGCAGCTGGAATCAGGACCTCAAGGTAACTGTCGGCGCCGGCTCTGTTGTCAACGTTTATGACACAGCTGACGGCAACGCATTCACCACTCAGGCTCCCTCCACTGACGAGGACGGCGACACCGTTTCCGCAACCGTCACCTACGCCGGTGCTTCCACCGGTTACTGGTTCGGCGCTACCGGCTGCGCAAACGCTGACAAGACCGACTGGCCCAGCTTCGGCTGGCTCGCAGGCGGCTCCAACGACTATGTCACCATATCTCAGACCGGCGCTTCCTGGACTGTAACATGGGATCCTGCAAAGGTTTCTGAGGTCTATGCTGAGTTTGGCGCAAACATCAACGGTGCTGACCAGAAGGTATGGCCGACCCTTACCGCTGGCGCAAACATCACCTATTACGATGCTGCTGACGGCACTCTCACCACTGAGCAGCCCAAGAGCACCGCTTCCATCAACTATCTCGGCACTGCCGGTGATCCTATCATCATCGTCAGCTCCTACATTGATCCCGACGGCAACACCGTCGCAGCCAACGACGGCTGGTGGGTACAGGCTTCTGATGACAACTTCACCTTCGGTGAGGGCAACAAGTCTGTTTCCTGGACCAACCCCGACATCGTTTCCATCAACGCCATCATCGGCGGTATGATCAACGGCAACTGGGTCAGCGACCTCAGAGTCACTATGGGCGCAGGCACTGTTACTGACATCTATGACAACGCTGACGCTTCCAACTTCTCCACCGAGGAGCCCGGCGCAGCTGCTTTCACTGCTACTGCTACCATCACCTACATGGGCAGCCAGAGCGTATGGACCGGTTCTGACGGTGCATGGGTCATCGCAGACAACGCATGGGTCAACAGCTGGCTCTCCGGCCCCGGTTCCAACGACTACGCATCCATCTCCCACAGCGGCACTACCTATTCCATCAGCTGGAATCCTGAGGTAGCAAGCCCCAACTTCAGATTCGGCGTTTACGGCGAATTCGAAGATGAGTATGCTCCTGAGCTTTACGACGGCGCTGCATACGTTCTTTACGACGGCGACGGCGAGCTGACCACCGAGCTTCCTGCAAAGTATTCCTCTGCAAAGGTTGTTTACATGGGCAGCAAGAGCCACTGGATCACCTCCATCGGTCTCACCCCGCACAAGACCTACGCTGATGGCTGGTGGGTTGATGACAATGCATCTCCCGATGCTCCCTTCGGCACCTACACCATGTGCTATGCTTCCGGCACCACCTACACCTTCACATGGGATGCCAACTTCGCTGACAAGTGCTGGGTAATGCTCGGTACTGATTCCGTTCCCGAAGGCGGCTCTGTTCCCTCCTACGGTCTGACCGACGGTCAGGTAGTTTATATTTACGATGACTACTCCTGCTCTGTTGTTGTTGAGCACGAAGAGGGTCAGTCAACATGGTCCGGCGTTTCCGCAGTCTGCCTCACCAACGGCCAGTGGGTAAGCGGTCTCTGGATTGACGGCGGTGCAAACGACTACGGCATCAGCCAGTCTGTCACCACCGACGGCACCAAGACCACCTATCACTACACATGGGACAGATTCAAGGTTTCCACCATCTGTGTTCAGGTCGGCACCACAAACCTTGAGGGCAACAACAGCAACATCTGGCTCAACTTCTCCGCTAACGGCTCTTCCCGCACTCTGTACGTCAATGAAGCTGACGGCAATCTCACCACCTTCCGTCCGGGCACCGCTTACACCAAGCCCGGCGCAGGCGAGGGCATCGACGGCACTCTGAAGGTTCACTACATCAGAGAAGACGCTAACTACACCGGCTGGTACTTCGGCTGGTGGTATGAAGTTGACGGTCAGTGGTTCAGCTACAACGAGAAGTTCGACGCTGAAGGCCTCTACACTATCGCTCTCAATGACATTCCTGCAAAGCAGATCGGCTTCGTCGTCAACTACAACGACTGGGCTTCCAAGGATGTCGAGCAGGATCGCTTCATCGAGATCTCCAAGCTTGTTGCTGACGAGAACGGCGACTACAACGTCTATCTCTACAGCGGCGACGCTACTGTTTACTACGAGCCGAAGGCATAATCAGTCCCTCGATTCGCAAAAGCAGAATAACGCATAACAAAAGCCGGCGCTGGCATTCAGCGCCGGCTTTTTCTGCCTGTCGGCAGCTATGGCTGGAATTGTAATTGCAATACAGCAGGCCATGCTGCACAATGTGCGCCTCGGACCGGCAGACTCCGCCTTTCCGGACATACTGCAGAAATTTACAGATACTGCTTCATCTGCTCGATATTGCTCTCCTCGGTGCGCAGCAGCTTGTGGGCAAGCTGGCTGACCTCGCTGTCCATGCCGGCATACTCGCTGATGTAGCGGCTCATCTTGGTCACGCCCATCGTGCTGCCCTGAATCATCATCTCGGCAAGCTTCGAGGTGGAGTTGTCGGTCAGTGTTTTCATTGTAGTCATCGCCTCTGAGGACATTCTCTGCATCACGCCTATTCCTTTTGGTGTGCCGTCGCCGTGCTTTATGGAGAGCTCCTCTGCCTGCTCCATTATGCGGTGATATTCCTCGCGCTGGCTGTCCAGCTTATTGCGGAACTCGCTGTCATCGGTCTCGCGCATGAGCTGGGTTATTGAATCGTGCCCCATCTCGGCGCCCTTGAAGATATAATCGAGCATCTGCTTGTTATCTGACATAATTTTTCTCCTTTGGCATTAAAAATAAAACGGTATGCCGGCTGCTCCTGACAGCCCTGCTGCCGGTCAGAGCCAAAGCAAAACCGCCCGTATCGTCATTGTTTGACAAAACGGGCGGTTTTATGCATTCATGTTCGATTTTCGTGATTGATTGCCTGCTTTTACAGGGAGAACTCCTGACGGCGAAGCTGTACGCACAGTCCGAGGATTTTTACCGGACGGTTTGCAATTTCCTCTGTGGTGAAGAATACGCTGTCGTATGCCGGATCAAGCGGAGTGATGATCTTTCCGTCGCGCTTCTTTGTTATAAAACAGAGGATAGCCTCAGCGCCGTCAATGCTGACCAGAGCGACCTGATCCTTCTTGGACTTTATCTTGCGCTGGAAGATAAGGATATCGCCGTCATAATAACGGGGAGCGAATCTTCCGCCCTTTACTCTGTAGGCAAAGAACTCCTGACCTCCGACCAGCCAGTCGCCGGGGATAAGAATGGTCTCCGATTCGTCGGTTGTACCCTCATCGCGGTCGGTCATCGAAGTATACAGCTTGAGGCAGTAGCCTGATGCCTCTGCACCCTGAGCGGGAGCCGGCGCGTACTTCTCATCGGTCTTTCCCATGATGTAGTCAGGGGAAACGTTGAATATGCGGCTGAGGCAGTAAATAGTGGTGGCAGAGGGCTCGTGAATTCCGTTTTCGTATTTGGAAATCATGCCCTTGTTGGTATTTGCTCCATACTCGTGGTTCAGGCGTTCAGCAACATAGCTGAGGGACAGACCTGCCTCGCATCTCAGCGAATTAAGACGGCTGCCGAGACGAAGCATTTCCTGTTTTTTTTCTGATGTCTGGGGCTTTCTCATATTTTTCTCTCCATATATGCCGTTATCGGCCTAAAATATTATACCTTTATATGTTTTCTGTCACCTTTTTCATTCCTCAATAGTATATACTAATGGAATGATATATCTGCAGTTTTAAGCATCATGTACGGTATTATATCATAAATTTACCTTTTAGAAAAGCATTGGTAAAATTTTTTCGAATATTTTTTATTTTTCCCCTGTAAAAGCCTTGACTGCACAGCATTTATTTAACAAAACTAACCAAACTACAGTCTTGTAAAATTTCTAATTTGTAAAATAAAACTATCTAAAATAGAAATTCTGTGAATCAGATCCGGTCTGTTCAAGGCTCTTTCCGTACAATTTCAGCCGTCTGACGGCACCGCAAAGCACGGTATCTTACAATTCTCTGCCGGCAAGCTCCAGCATCTTCTCCACCGGACGCAGCGCCTTTCGTGAGGCGGCGACACCCGGCTGCACCTTCACACCAAAGCGCCCGAGTATTGCAAGCTCGGTGGTCTCGAGGTTGTTTATCTGCATATTGCTGCAGATGAATTTGCTCGGCGCAAGCTGATAAAACTTCCGCTCGGGCATGGTGCGCGAGAGCTGACGGCAGACCGAGGCATCGTCGGCAATTATTACCTCCCAGTCGACCGCCTTGCAGTAGCGGACGATATCGGCTGTGCTGCCCACCATATCGGCAAGCTGACGTATATCCCTGCCGCAGCCGGTGTTGACAGCCAGTCTTGCATCAGGCCATTTCTGCCGCGCAAGCTCAACGTCCTGCACCACCACGCTGCCGAGCATCGGGCACTTGCAGTTCCACAGCGTGAAGCTGATTTCCGGCAGATTTTCCGAAAGATATTCACCGAGGTTGTAGTCGGCGGCAAAGAGCACCTCTTTCGCCTGACTTGCGCGCAGCACCTCTATAGCATTGTCTGCTGTCACACACAGGTCGCACTCAGCCTTGAGGGCTGCCGAGGCGTTCAGCGTGGTTACCACCGTCACGTTGGGATGATCCTCGCGGTACATGGCGATGCGCCCGGGGAATATCTGTCCCGACATGGGGCAGCGCGACTGCGCATGGGCAAGAATTATTTCCTTATCAGGACAGAGCATGGCCACCGTCTCGGCGGTATAATGAACACCGCAGACTACAATACGGCGCTGGGAAAGTCCGCGCGCGGCAAGAGCCAGCTCAAGGCTGTCACCGCAGACATCGGCGATATCCTGAATATCCGGATCGATATAGCAATGAGCCAGAACAGCCGTTCCGGTCTCTTCCTTGGCGCGCAGAATATCAGCCTTCAGCTCGGGTATTTCTCTGACAGCCACTCCATCACTCCTCCCGTCCGTGTATCATTCATCATCTGAATCATACACCGCATATATTAAAATACTATTTATATTATATAAATTTCCCGTGATAAACTCAACAGAAATTCTGCTGTGATAACAGTATATTTCTGTGATGGCGCAGTTATTCATGCGGCTCAGGGTATATATAATATTATAATATATACTGAATTTAATATACTTGACGATAGCGCGGCTGTGTGATAATCTAAAAAAGACGCGCTGTCTTTTGTTTTTGCGCCGCAAACGCTCTTTTTTTATGGAGATAACAACATGAAAACACCTGCGAATAATAAACAGAAGGTATTATCGGTTCTTAAATATACCCTCCGTTGTGCAATTATAGCCGTTGTCTGGCTTGCCGTGTGGCAGATCGCCCACATGGCGGTCAGCAAGTCGATACTGCTTCCCTCGCCGCGTGAGACCCTCTCTGCACTTGTCCGTCTGAGCGGCACAGGCGAGCTGTGGCAGGCTGTCGGCACATCGCTCCTGCGCATAATGATCGGCTACTTCTCCGGTCTGGCGGCAGGCTGTCTGCTGGCTGTCATCACTGCCGGCTCACGCATACTGCGCGACCTGCTCCACCCGCTTATGGTCATAATGAAAACCACACCCGTTGCCTCTTTCATCATTCTTGCTGTGGTGTGGCTCAGTCCGGCAAATGTTCCGGCATTCACAGTTGCGCTTATCGTCGCGCCGATATTCTGGTCGAACGTCTACGCCGGCATAATCTCCACCGACAGGGAGCTGCTTGAAATGGCGAAGATGTACCGCTTTTCGCGCACCTCGCTGCTGACAAAGCTCTACATTCCCTCGGTCATGCCCTATTTCCACAGCGCTGTCACGGTCGGCATCGGCATGGCATGGAAGGCAGGCGTTGCCGCTGAGGTCATCTGCAGCCCGGGTGTTTCCATCGGCAGCGGACTTTACGACTCCAAGATTTATCTCGAGACCGACACCATGTTTGCATGGACTGTCACGGTCATCGTTCTGAGTATAATTCTCGAAAAAACAGTGGTCAGCATTCTCGACCGCACTCTCGGAAGGAGGTTCAGCCGTGATAAGGCTTGAGAATATTACAAAAAGCTTCGGCTCTCAGGTGGTGCTTGACGGCGCTTCGCTGACCGTCGAGCCTGGAGAGCGCGTCTGTCTTACCGGCGCAAGCGGCTGCGGAAAATCGACCATGCTCGCCATTGCAGCCGGTACACTCGAGCCTGACAGCGGAGATGTGATGATATGCGAGGGAATCCGCATGGCATACCTCTATCAGGAGGACAGGCTGCTGCCGTGGCTGACAGCGCTCGAGAACATCACCGTAACCGGTGTGAGCAGGGCTGACGCAATGGCTATGCTGGAGCGTGTCGGGCTGGCGGAGGACGCCGGCAAGAAGCCCGCACAGCTTTCGGGCGGCATGAAGCGCCGGCTGGCAATCGCGCGCGCCCTTGCCTACGGCGGCGATATCTACTACCTTGACGAGCCGCTTCAGGGGCTCGACGACGGCACTGCGGAAAAGGTGCTGGAGGTCATGCTCGAGGAGCTGACCGGAAAGACGGCAATAATCGTCTCCCACAGCAGTACGGAAATTGAAGCGCTGGCAACAAGAATCATCAGCTTTGAATAAGGAAGCAAAGCCTGATTATCAACAAAATCAAAAAGGAAAAAGGGGATTTTATAATGTCTAAGAAAAACACCGCTGAAAACGCAAAATACGTCTACGCCTGCTGCCTGCCTGCAGATTCGGGCATTGTTCTGCCTCATCTGCAGGAGCTCAACCGCAGAGGCTACAACGTCGTTTCAAATATTCTCGGCAGCAAAAAGCCCCGCAAGGAAATTCCGGCAGCGGCGGCAGTAATTGCATTTTTCACCCTCGGCGCACCCATGTCCGAGCGCCGTCAGCAGGAAAAGGACCTCAAGCTTGCTGTCAAGGCAAAACTGCCGGTCATTCCTGTATTCATTGGTTTCAATGAAATGAAGCTGCCCGATGTGCTCAAAAAGCACTCCATCATCTGCGAGCCCATTGACGGCAGTGAGATCCCCTATGTCTCCGTGACCGACATGGAAAACCAGCTGCGTGATATCTGCCCTCCGGCACGTCCCTCGGAATTTTACGATGACAGAATAACTCCGGAAGAGGAACTTCTTCCGGCAGATGAGCTCTACAAAAGGGGCTGCGACGCTGAAGCAGCATGGAACGCGGCAAAGGCTGTGCGCTACTACACCCTCGCGGCTGAAAAGGGTCACGTCGAAGCCCGCCGCGACCTCGGCTACTGCTACGAGTACGGACGCGGCGTTGCCATGGATCACAAAAAGGCTTTGGAATGCTACCATACAGCCGCAGAGCAGGGCGAGGCATCATGTTATATGGATATCGGCAACTGCTATCAGGCAGGCAAGGGTGTGCCGGTCGACCTGAAAAAGGCTCTCGAATACTATATCAAATCGGCAGAGCTGGGCTACGGCAGAGCACAGAACAACGTCGGCAACTGCTACCTGCTCGGCACCGGTGTGCGTGTCGATGAGCAGAAGGCGATGCATTACTATCTGATGGCTGCTGACCAGGACGTCCCCGAGGCAATGTACGTAGTGGGCGTTGTCTACGAGCACGGCAGATACGGCTACCCCAAGGACGAGAAGAAGGCATTTGAATATTACCAGAAGTGCGCCGAACAGGGCTACGAAAAGGCTTACTACAAGATGGGTCTGTGCTATTTCGAGGGCACAGGCACCGAGGTCAACGAGAGCCTTGCCGCAAAGTATTTCGAGCTCTCCGCCCGCTGCGGCGATTCCTACAGCCAGTACAACTACGGCTTCTGCCTCTACCGCGGCAGAGGTGTGCCGGAAAACAGGGAGCTTGGCATTCATTACATAGCAATGGCGGCAAAGCAGGGTCACCCCAAGGCTCTTGAGGATCTGAAAAAGATGGGCAGAACCGACCTGCTGAAAAACTGACCGGCGCAAAGTATTACCGCCGCAGCCGGCAGTATGGCTGTAATTTATTCAGAACAATCTGCTCACGGAGATCAATCCACACCGCTCTCACAGGAGGGAAAGAATATGACAAAGCTCAGAAAAACCGCCGCAGGGATATGCGCCCTTGCGCTCTCGTGCGCCATCATGCTGTCGATGTGCGGCTGCAGTGACATCTTAAGTCTTCTCGATTATATCGAAGACGATTCTCAGCAGGTCGGTCAGACAGCTGAAATCGTCATTGTCTCGCCGGCCGACGGGATAACGCTGGAGGCAATGATGGACAGGCTCAACGCCGAGCGCTGGGCTGACAACCGCCTTGAGTACAGCATGGAGGATTATCTGCCCGATTATAACTCGGAGGATTTTCTCTCTGACGAATTTTCCGACAGCGAGCTCAGCCTGCTGACCACTCAGCCGGCTGATATTCCCCCTCAGCTGACCTACGAGCAGGCTGTTGAGGACGTGGAATATCTCTTCCGCATACTGCGCACCTCCTACGGCGCGTACACCTTCTTCGGCGGCGACAGGGTATTTGACAAGGCAAAGAGCGATGTTCTCTCCGAGCTTTATTTCTACTATCCCGGCGGAATAACCGTCTCCGACCTGCGCTCACTCATGCTCGAATCGCTCTCCTTCGTTGAGGACACCCACTTCGACATCGACGGCGAGGGTACAGGTTTCCTTGAGCGTTATTACTACCACAGCCCCGACCTGACCTTCCGGCGCGATTCGATGGGCTATTACAACAGCGCCACCGCTGACGGCAGATGGTATCTCTGCAGCGAGGACGAGAAGTGGCTCAGACCGACCATTGCCGAGCACGGCGAGATAGTTTACGGCGTGTTCGCGCTTGCCAACAGCGAGGAGGCTGAGTCTCTGCCTGAAAGTCTCAGAATAGGCAGCACCGAGGGCGGCGCCGGCAATGTTACCCTTCACTGGGAGCGCATTGACTGCCCCTACGTTCAGCACGACTACGCCTACAGATACGAGGAGATCGACGGCATTCCGGTCATCTCGCTCAACACCTATTATCTTGAGGAATCGGTTTTCGATGACATAAACAATTATCTCAACGATGCGCTCACTCTGCGCAATGAGGAGGTCATCGTCATCGACCTGCGCTACAACACCGGCGGCTACGACCTGCTCAGCGAGATGTGGCTCTACGACTTCACAGAGGGCGAATTCATCGACTGGGGCATCGGCTATTCGGCATACATAAGCCGCCTGAACGAGTATGTTCTCAACAGCAACGCCGAAGAGGTCAACAACATCTTCGAGCGCCTCGACTTCTTCGAGAGACACCCCGACTACTGGGGCGACGAATCGGACGACTCGGACGATTCCTACGAATACTCCGAGGGCGATATCTACGAGATAGAGCTCACCGGCGGCATGGAGCACAATGATACCACCATCTTCGTGCTCTGCAACAAGCACACCTACTCAGCCGGCGAGCTTGCGCTCTTCCAGCTTGAGAATATGGAGAATGTCGTCTTTGTCGGCATGAACAGCAACGGCTGTCTGCTGACCGGCGGCACCAACATGGACGCCCCCGTCTGGCTGCCCAACTCCGGAATGTCGGTTTACTACAGCACCATTCTGGTCACCAGCGAGATCATGGAGGACTTTGATGCAAACGGCTTCCAGCCCGACCTCATTGTCGATGACGACGACGCTGTTCAGGACGTAATTGACTGCTGGAATTTCTACAATAAGTAATATCACGGTGAAATAATGAATTCTGTAATATTGATCGGTATGCCGGGTGCCGGAAAAAGCACCGTCGGCGTACTGCTTGCAAAGGCTATGGGACTGGATTTTGTCGACACCGACCTGATAATCCAGCGCAGAGAAGGACGCACCCTTCAGAGCATAATCGACACCGACGGGCTTTCCCGCTTCATTGCTCTTGAGGACGAAATTGTCGCCTCGGTCAGCGCGCCCGACAGCGTCATTGCCACCGGCGGCAGTGTTGTTTTCGGCAGACGCGCCATGGAAAATCTTCGCAGTCAGGGCAGGATAGTATATCTTCGCGCCGGCTATGACACAATAAGCGGCAGGATATCCAACATCACCACCAGAGGCGTGGCGATGAATCCCGGGCAGGACCTGAGGAGCGTTTATGACGAGCGCTGTCCGCTCTATGAAAATTACGCCGATATAACGGTCGATGTTGACCGCGGTTCGGTCGAGGACACCGTTGAAGCGCTTGTCCGCGCGCTGACAGTCTGAGAAAAACGATCAGAAAGGATAATACTTATGAAAAACTCCATTTATCTGATCGCAGGCATTCTTGGCATTATCGGCGGAATACTGATGATAGTCGCAGGTTTCACGGGTGATTCGTTCCCCGGATATTTATGGCTTGTGGCATCGTTCTGCCTGCTGTTCAACGCTGCTGCTCAGATAATCAATTACAGAAACCTCAAAAAGAATAAGGATCAATAATTTTCTGAATTCTGAAGGGAGTGACACACATTGCCGCAGATAAAGGCAGGCGACAAAATAATAATCGGCGCACTGCTGCTTGTCTCGGCGGTGCTGTTTGTGCTCTCGCTGATACCCGGCGGCTCAGCCGCTGAGGCGGTTGTCACCGTTGCCGGCAGAGAGGAGATACGTCTGCCGCTCGGCGAGGATACCGTCTACACCGTCAGCAGCAGCGATGCCCTGAACGTTATCCGCATAGAGGGCGGCGAGGTTTTCATGGAATCAGCCAGCTGCCCCGACGGTCACTGCATGGCTCAGGGACGAATCAGCCGCACAGGCGAGGTCATCGTCTGTCTGCCAAACCGCGTAACGGTAACTGTGACAGGCGCGCAGGAGGAAATGGACGCTGTTGCTTACTGACAAAGCTCCGGCAGCGGCATTGATATATTCACCTGCCGCACCGGATTTCACCCTGATTTTTCTGCCCCGTGTCTTGTCCACGCGTCGCGGACGTGAGTTTTCCACCGAACGACACGGTAAATGTAACGAAAATTTTCTGATACCCCTTTCGCACTTTAACCAATTAAACAAAAATGGCGTAATCATGCACTCTGCTCTTGCCGGGCAGGGCATTATATGCTATAATTGCTAATCAGTGGCGAGTGATTCGCATAAAAAACGAACAGCAGCCCGCTGATATCTGCCTATTACCCCATCATGGAGGTCAACCTGTGTTCAAACGAAGGATAACAGCGCTGATGCTTGTCATAGCCCTGCTGCCTGCTGTGCTGTGCGGCTGCGGCAAGGAAAAAACTCTCACCATCACGCTGCGCACCATGAGCACCCTCGGTGCCGGTGCAGAATATGATATATACAGCAGCCTTATCGCTGAGTTTTCAGCCGCTCACCCCGACATATACATACGCGACACCAGCGCTGCAGCAGCCGATTCCTACCGGCTGGGCGCTGCAAAGGAGAGCACCTACACCTCTGCTGATGCACCTCATGTTGTCTACTACACCGCTGAGGGAGGGCTTTCCAGCCTGAGTGAGTATTTTGTTCCCCTTGACGAAATCCGCGATATCTATCCCGATTTCGCTTCCGGCATAAGCCCGGGCGCACTCGAGGGCTTCCGTCTTGCCGACGGCGGCATCTACTGCGTTCCTGTCATGGGTGAATGGTCGGGAATTGTCATCAACCGTGCAGTGTTCATCGAAAACGCTGTTGAGGTTCCGACTGACTGGAGCTCGCTGCTGACCGCTGCCGGACAGCTTTCGGCAAACGGTGTTATCCCCTTTGCCAACTCAGCCGATGACTGCGCCGCCATGCTCGAGGCGCTTGTCACAGCCTACGGCTCAGATGATGCCGCCGCTCTCGGTCTTGAGGGCTACAGCAACATCATCGACCCCTACTGGCAGCTCGCGCTGGCTGATATGGCACAGCTTTTCCGCATGGGCGCCTTTGCCCCTGCCGCACTTACAGCCGATATCGAGAAGGAGCTGCTTGACAGCGCTCCGACACCCGAGCCGGTCTCGTCAGGCGATGTTTCGGCAAGCGATGCTCAGCCGGACGCCACTCCGGAGGAGCTTTTCTGCGGACACCCGCTTTCCTCTTTCCCCCAGCTTTACGATGCTTTACTCGGCTCTGACCGCGACCGCAGCGTGCGCACCGATGCTGCACAGCTTTTTGACAGCGGCAAGGCTGCAATGATCATCATTGACAGCGCAGAGTTTTCCGATATAAACTACACCGACGGCTGCTCGGTTATCCCCTTCCCCTCGCCCCTCGACGATTTCTCCGAGGTACTGACCGGCGGTTTCCGCTCGGGCTTCGCCATAACCCGCAGAGCCTTTGCCGACCCTGCCGTGCGCGATGCCGCAGTTGCCTTTGTAGATATGATGACCAGCCAGAAGGCGGTCGGACAGTTTGCTTCTCTCGGCTATCTTCCGGCTGACCTCGGCGAGGGCGCCAGCTATCCGGGCGCTGTGGGCAGCCTGCTTTCTTCCTCGTATTCCGACAGCTGCTTCCTGACCACCTGCACCGGTGCGGCGGCAGCTGACTGGAATTCCATCAACAAAATGTGTGCGCGGCTTTATTACCAGCTTATCACGCCGTCGTACATCTGCTCTCAGCTTTCCGACCCCGAACTCGTGTGGAGCTTCGACATTCCCGACGGGGACGGCTCTGAATCACCTGAAACAGATACTGAGGCAGTCTCACAAAGCGATATTCCTTCCGAATGACAAATGCCGTTCGGAACAGATATAATCATCAACTTCCGTAAAGGAGAAAAGATATGGGCCTGATTGTTCAAAAATTTGGCGGCAGCTCTGTTGCCACACCAGAACGGGTGATGAATGTCGCCCGCATCGTGACCGACACCTATAAGCAGGGTCACAACGTCATCGTTGTCGTTTCCGCTCAGGGCGACACTACCGACGAGCTTATTGCAAAGGGCAAGGAAATCAACCCCCGCGGCTCCAAGCGTGAGATGGATATGCTCATGACCGCAGGCGAGCAGATTTCTATCGCGCTTCTTGCAATGGCTATTGAGTCGCTCGGCTACCCGGCAGTTTCTCTGCTCGGCTGGCAGGCTGGCTTTGAATCCAGCTCTGTCTACGGCGCAGCAAGAATCAGAAAGGTCAACTGCGACCGCATCAAGACCGAGATCGGTCAGAAGAAAATCGTTGTCGTTGCAGGCTTCCAGGGTCTGAACAGATACGACGACATCACCACCTTCGGCCGCGGCGGCAGCGACACCAGTGCTGTTGCTATCGCAGCTGTCATGCACGCAGACAAGTGTCAGATCTATACCGACGTTGACGGCGTCTACACCGCCGACCCGCGCAAGGTAAAGAACGCCATCAGACTTGAGGAGATCACCTACGATGAGATGCTCGAGCTGGCTATCCTCGGCGCACAGGTACTCAACAACCGTTCGGTCGAAATGGCTAAGAAATACAACGTAGAGCTGGAGGTTCTCTCCTCTCTCGATCCCAAACCCGGAACAATCGTCAAGGAGGTTGTCAAAATGGAAAAATTGCTTCTCAGCGGTGTTGCTAAGGACACCAACGTATCCAGAATATCTGCTATCGGTGTTGCCGATGAGCCCGGTATCGCTTTCAAAATGTTCTCCCGCCTCGCTGCAAAGGACATCAACGTTGACCTGATTCTCCAGTCTGTCGGCCGCGACAGCACCAAGGACATCAGCTTCACTGTCAGCCGTGACGCCTGTGAAGAGGCTGTCGCTATCGTCAACGAGTTCGTCGAGAACACCAGCGGCTCTCACGTTGTAGTTGACAACAACATTGCAAAGGTTTCCATCGTCGGCGCAGGCATGGAGAGCCATGCAGGCGTTGCTGCAAAGATGTTCGAGGCACTCTACGTTGCACGTGTCAACATCCAGATGATCGCAACCAGCGAAATCAAGATCTCCGTTCTCATCGACGAGAACCAGGCTGACAACGCTGTTTCCGCTATCCACGACGCATTCTTCGGTTGATGACGTCCGACCTGAATATCTGAAAATCTTTCCGGAAGCAAGGCTTTACCGCTTTTCTTCCGGAATTTTTTTGCAATTAAAACCACCGCACCGACGAAAAGCGGGCATATTCCGGCGCGCGTTTTACTCCGGCGCTGTCCTCATTTCTCCGCCGCCGGTCGGACGGTTATAATTGCCGCCGCAAGGCACCCTGACCGGAAGGGATATCCGTCCTGCGCCCCCAAAAAACAGAAAGACCGCTGCAGCATTTTCGCCGCGGCGGTCTTTTTTGTGTTGATTCAGGCTCTTTGTACGTTGGGTTTATTTATTCTCCTGAGCAGCCTTGTGCTCCATTATAACAGCGTGGCAGCGGGCAAGCTCTGCAGGAATGTCGATGCTCTGCGGGCATTTTGCCGAGCAGGCGCCGCAGCTGATGCAGGCGGTTGCGCGCTTGTCCTCCGGCACCCATGAATACTGCCAGAGCATTGCGCCCTCGTCGTACAGCTTTGCATACTCGTTGTAGGCGTGGAAGGTGTCGACGATTTCGATTTCCATCGGGCAGCCGTCGCAGTAGTGACAGCCGGTGCAGGGCACGAACGGGCGGCTGAGAATTATATCCATGACGCCTTTTACCGTCTCGTGGTCAGCCTCTGTGAAGGGCTCGAGAGGCGCGTACATTCCGACATTCTCGCGCACGTGCTCGAGTGTGGAGACACCGCTGAGCACCACCTTGATATTGGGCAGCGAGCCTACAAAGCGCATTGCCCACTTTACGTTGGAATCATCGGGACGGGACTTGAGGAATGCCTCGCGGACGTCGTCGCCCAGCTGATGCAGACCGCTGCCGCGTACCGGCTCCATGACGATGACGGGGACATTTCTCTCCTCAGCGATTTCATAGAGCTCCTTCGCGGTGTCGCTGTGCCAGTCGTAATAGTTGATCTGAAGCTGTACAAACTCCCAGTCGGTGCGGTCATCGAGGATCATGCGCAGGTCGTCGGGCGAGCCGTGGAAGGAGAAGCCTGCGTGGCGGATTCTGCCCTCAGCCTTGAGCTGAGCGAGGAAACCGTCGATGCCAAGCTCCTTGCATCTGCGCCACTTGTCGCCGTTGATGCCGTGATAGAGGTAGAAGTCTATGTAGTCAACTCCGAGGCGCTCGCAGGAGGTGGAGAATATTTTCTCTGCGTCCTCCGGCTGTTTTACGTGGTCGATGGGCAGCTTGCTGGTGATCCAGAACTCCTCGCGCGGATAGCGGTCGGTCAGTGCACGCTTTGCAAAGCGCTCGTTCTCGCCGTTCATGTAAACATAGGCGGTATCGAAATAGCGAACGCCTGCGGCATACATTTCATCGACCATCTGGAAGGCGATCTCGTCATCGACAGCGCCGTCCTTCATCGGCAGGCGCATGAGACCCATGCCGAGCAGGGGAGTTTCGATGCCGATATTCTCCCATTTACGTTTCTCCATCATTAAACAATTTCTCCTTTTCTTTATTCGATTTATCAGATTGATAAATTTTGGGTTATGTAATTAAGCTTTCGATGACAAAGCAACCGCACCTACCCTAAGCCCTTGCCGGAAGAATATCGGCGAGGGGAGCCGTCCTGAGATGCTGCACCGGGAGCCGCCCATAGCTGAGAAGCTGCAGTGAGAGCCCATAGCTGAGATCCGAGCCGGATATCAATCGGCGAGGTCAGCAAAGCCGAGAAGCTGCAGTGAGAGCCCATAGCTAAGATCCGAGCCGGATATCAATCGGCGAGGGAAGTCGTCCTGAGATGCTGCACCGGGAGCCGCCCATAGCTGAGATCCGAGCCGGATATCAATCGGCTCGGGGAGCGGTTTGCGTGAGATCATACGCATAGCGAAAAAACGAGAGCGTCGAACCTGAGACGACGAGCCTGCGATAAGTCATGATTGCGCATTGCAGATCGGCTTTAAACGGCGTTTTTTGCTTCATTTTTTTCGCCGAACAAAAAAATGAAGGGCCTCCGCCGGCCTGAGGCGGAAGTCAAAGGTTCGCAGAGCGTTACGCCGGTGTATT
>JAZNOP010000063.1:0-94317 GCA_045580875.1 Acutalibacteraceae bacterium | reverse complement strand
AGTCAGCCCGTTTACAGGTCGCAAGTAACAATCTTTAAGCAGCTGGCAGATCGTACTTACGCGTTGACGTGTTACGCGAAGAACATAGGGCTTTGCCCGCATATGAAATACCCCCGGTTTGACCGGGGGATATTTATTTATTTGGTGAAAGCAGACTTGAGATTAACAAAGTTATCCGAATAATCCATTGAATTAATACACATAATTCATATTCTTGCTGCGAGAAAAAGTGGACACATTGAACATAAAGTGGTAAAATATAGTAAAAAGTCACGGAAGGGTGCAGATTATGACAAAAAACAGGGAACGTCTCGCGGTTTACTTTGCAGATTTATCCCGTCAAAGAAAGCTGAAAATATTTACATTTGCAATGTTTCTCGCACTCATGATTGAAAAACTGCTGTCAGGCGCCACTGCTGCATACATGGGAAATGATGTGCATTTTTATTTCTCGCTGAGTATTAAAGATGTTATTTGTGCCGCGATCTATCTGTCAACAGCTTTCATGCTTGCGGTAGGGGTTGAATATAAGTATCTGCTTATTCCGGATTTTGTGTTGTTTGCAATAAAAGGATTCAATATTATTTCAGGGGTAACCCGGATTGTTACACAGTCTCAGATAGACATAATTGCTGAACTGTCGGTGATAGAGAGTATAGTTGAAAGTTTCCTGTTTGCAATGTTTCTGCTTGCATTGTTTGCAGGAAAGCTCTCACACGGGAAAATACTTCCAAATTTTCCAGTGCTGTGTCTGAGATTGCTGATATTCTGTTTCCCTGTAACGGTTATATTTGAAATTGTCAAGCTAGTAGTAGCGACAGAACTGCACCAGTATCCGTTTATCGTTTGTTTTAATTTCGCGAAGGGAGTTCTCAATGAGGCGTTTCTTGACCTGCCGTATTTCCTGCTTGTGCTCACGGTGTGCTTCACCGGGCATAGTGTATTGAGTATGCACAGTAAGGCAGGGGAGAGTGCAGTAGTATAAGTATTAATATAATATCAAAAAAATAAAGAGCTGTATCGGATTGAAGATACAGCTCTTTTTGTGTGATGTGTATCCTGCAACCAAACAAATCCGAAAAAGATATATCGTAATCAGCTGTACGGAAAGCTGAAGAATTTCCTATAGAGCAAAGTAAACGTTTACATGCAATTTACTGAAACGATATTGAAAATGATAAAGTTGCGGTCGGGAGGTTACAAAGGTGCTGATGTGTTGCGCAAGAGTTGCGCGAATACAAATATGCAGGCGTTTATTTGGGCATTTTTTATAAAACATATTATATAATCTAAGGCGTTGTGTATTGTATGGAGTTTTACAGCTTTGTTTTAATGATATATAGTGTGATTTGCACATAGAAGTCCGCCTGTGATATTGAAAAAAATAATTGTTGTGATATAATTAACAGAGATAATAAACTAGCTGTAACTATGTAATGTTGTATATTGTTTCATTTGTTTTGTATGAAAATGATGTATGACTCTGACGTGATGGAGGCAGACATATGACAGATAAAGAGTTCAGACGGCTTAATCGTGCTGAATTGGTGGAAATAATTTATCAGCTCAAGAAGAATGAGGAGACGTTAAAAACAGAGAATACTGAATTGAAGAGACAGTTGGCTGACAGGCGAGTCAAGATCGCGAATGCCGGTTCAATTGCTGAAGCAACAGTTGCACTCAGTAATATTTTCGGACTGGCGCAGCAGACTGCAGATAACTACCTGCGTGATGTACATGAAATGACTGCAGCAGCTGAACAGCGTGCGCAGCAGATAATAGCTGATGCGCAGTGGAGAGCACAGGCGATGATAGCTCAGGCTGAAGCTGATTGCGCAGCTATGCGTCAGGCGGCGATGGGCGGTCAGCTCAATCCGAACGGCAACTGAATTACGGCTTAGGAGAAAGACATGATGAATAATAATCAACAGACGCAATCTCCTTATGCGGTCGACCTTGAACAGATTCCGCTGCCGGCACCCAAAAAGACAAAGGTGCCTACGCTGAAGCAGATAGAAGATGAACGCAAAAATCTGAAGCGCAGACGGCAATACAACCGTGCGCTCAGAAGTACAGTTTACATACTCATCGTTGTTGCTGCTGTTGCAGTGCTTATTGCTACGGTGTTTCTGCCGGTACTTCAGGTATCGGGAACCAGCATGGAGCCGACACTTGTTGACGGTGATATCATTCTGTTAGTCAAAACCGAGCGATTCAAAACCGGCGACCTTTGCGGTTTCTACTGGCAGAACAATCTTCTACTGAAGCGCGTTATCGGTATTGAAGGGGATTATATCGAAATCGACCACGAAGGAACGGTGTACGTCAATGGTGAACCATTGGATGAGCCGTACATATTCGAAAAGAGCCTAGGTGAATGTGATATAGATTTTCCGTATCAGGTTCCGGAGGGAAAAGTTTTTGTTCTTGGTGACCACCGGAAAACATCGATTGACAGCCGGAGTTCAGCGATAGGCTGCGTTGCGGTTGATCAGATTGTCGGAAAAGTTGTGTGGTGCATCTGGCCGCTGAATAATTTCGGCGATGTGGAGTAAATCCTGATTACAGAAATTGCTTCAGAGTATCAGGTGATATTCTGAGATTCAAAATATAAATAAAATTCTTATGGAAGGGAGGAGTCAGTATGAGGAGTTCAACCGATTTTCTTATGAAGGTGTTTGAAGCGGCACATGAAAGAAGAAACCGGATAATAGCAGGGCTGCTTGTGCTTTCTCTTTTAGTTTTTGCCGGAGTATTCTGGCAGCTGAGATATACAGGTATAACAATGACCAGCGCACCGATGTGCGGTGAGGAAGAACATACCCATTCGGCAGAATGCGGTGAGTATGTTCTTATTGACAGCGCGGTCGGACTCGAAGCGGCAGCGGCGCAGACCGAGGTCTATGTCATTTCCGGCGAGGGCTATATAGTGCTTGCTGATGTTGCAGCAGAGATAGCAGCTCCGCAGTATACTGAGTATTATTCTCTGTCTTTTGAAAACTGCGCATCAGAGGAGCATATCCATTCCGTAAGATGCTACTGCGATACTACCGCTGATATTGAAGATGCAGAGTACTGGGAGAGCACTCTGCCGGACAGCCTTTATGGCAATCCCGTTGATAATCTTATCAGCATAGCAGTATCTCAGATTGGTTATGATGAGAGTGAACTCAACTTTGTTGTAAATGATGACGGAACAAGAAACGGCTATACCCGTTACGGTCAGTGGTATAACAATCCCTACGGCAACTGGGATACCATGTTTGCATCGTTCTGTGTCAATTATGCTCTCGAAGGTGCAGGAATTTCTGCGGATGAAGTGCCTTACGCTTCAGGCGCAAATTCGTGGAAAGTTGCGCTTGTCGAGGCTGGTCTGTACAGTGAGGTCGGTGATGCGGAAATTACTGCCGGCTCTGTTGTTTTCTTCAATACTGATGATGACGAAGATGCTGAGCGCACAGGTATCGTAGTCTCTGTCAACGGTGACGGAACCATAGATGTTGTCGAAGGCAATGTTTCTGTTGGCGCAGATGCTCCTGACACCGTTGTCCGCAGTACATACCGGGCTGACGATCAGACCCTTGCTGGAATGCTTGTTCTGCCGGAGGAAAATACAGCAGAAGCAGATGATGCGGTCGTCATGTTCATGTCGACTCCGATGCTGTACAGCACTTCAGCTGCATCTGAAGGGGACGCTACCGTTTCGCTTACACCTTTCATTACCGGTGTAACCATGGAAAAGGACGCGGACGGCAATTATACAACAACCTACGATCCGAGCAAAGATGCTTACAAGATAAACAATCTCAAGTTTGACTTTACCGTTACAAAGGGCGATATTCTTGATGATGACAATAATATTGTCACATTCCAGTATGATCTGCCTGAGGATATGTTCGTTCTCGACAGCCTTGTATATCAATATGAAAACAATTATCCGGTAACCGATGCCGAGGGCAACCTGATTACCAATGTCCGTGCCGGTAAGGATACCACAGGAGCCTATGCGTTTGACTGGTGGTTTGTCAAGAATACTGACGAGAATGGAAACAATACCTATTCCATCATGATCGAGTTTGTTGATGAATATGTCAATAAACTTCCGCAGTCAACCACCGAGGTAATATGCTGGGCGCAGTTCAACAGCTTCATTGATGAAAGCGCACAGATCGAAGAAGAAGGAAATCCAAACAAGGGCGACATCAAGCTTGATTTGGATCTCCCGCAGAATGTACCGGATATCGTCATCGACAAAGATGATGCTGTCTATGATGAGAACCCCGAAGATAACACAGCTTCAACAAAACATTACGATGTTACAGTAAATAAGTCCGGTGTTTTCAACAGTGACACATCGACTCTCGATTACGTTATTACCGTATCCTCTGAGAAGGGTACGCCGGCACAGAACTCGATAGTTCTTACCGATACCCTTGAGTCAAACGGTGTGGTAATCAAGGGTGAGATCAATCCCCATGATGTAACTGTTGAAAAGCGTTACTATCTCACATCAGAATATTACAATAAAGATTCCTATCCGCTTACTGATATAACCTCACAGTGTCAGATAAGCAACGGAACCACCGAAGGAAGCGGCGATGATACCACTACAGTATTCACCGCAGTTCTTCCGCAGATTATCGATGATACAGATACAGAGAACCTTTACACAACTGAGTATGTTGTAAAGTATTCTGTAAGCATAGAAGATGTTGACCCGTCCACCACTATCAATCCGTCGAACAATGTTGTCCTTGAAAACAAGGATGACGAATACGGCGAGGATATAAAGGTTGACACCAACACCAATGTTCTGGTCAACAAGAATCTGCTCGAAAAATCAAGCAATTCTCCTGATGACAATACCATCACATGGACCATTACTGTAAATAAGAGTCAGGTTGAGAATTATGGTTCTCTTCTTATGGACGAGGCATTTGCAGAAATCGTATCCTATACCGTCAACGAGGTGACTAACGAGGAAACCGGAGAGGTTACTCAGGAGATTACCTTTACCGGAACTGAAAATGTAAATATCACTCCGGCAACCGGATATATATGGGTGCTCGATGAAAACAATATGCCTGCAATAAAGTTCATTGAGTCTGTGACCGCAGGCGAGGGAGAGGAACCCAACCTTTCCAACAAGCAGACCTATCAGATTGTTTACAATACCGAAAAGGGGTCTCTCTGGGAGGCTGGAAGCATCATTAATACTGCTGTTCTTGATCCCAGCCCCGATAACGGTCAGACAAGTGACAGAGTTTCTGTCAATGCTCAGCATTATGTAAGCAGCAACAACCTGTCCAAGGAGTTTGTAAGCGCTTCACCGAGCGGTGAAACAGGTTATCAGAATCTCCTGTGGCAGACTGTAGTAAATGTTCCGACAGGCGGTATCCCTGCAGGTACTGTTATTACAGATACCATTTCTGCATCAGTTGACGGCAATGGCTACGAGGTTGCCAAAAAGCACTACATGACCTATGCTCAGGTGCTTGAGCTGATGGCAGATAATTCCTCTGTTACTATCAGCGGTGCTGAGACTCCGTTTACTGATGTGGATTTCGTATTCTACGGCTACGGTCCGACAGATAACTATTATCAGGAGTACATGTATAAGTATGACAGCTCAACTGGTACATGGTACAGCAAGACACAGTATGGCGGCAATGATTATACTGCTATGTCTGCCGCTCCTGAGGATATCCACTTTACAAAGTACGACATGATAATCGGCTCGGAGATATCCGGCGAGACATATTCTCATGGAAGCTTCACAGTCAATTATTCTACTACCGCCAATACCGGTATAGTTGTCGACAAGGGTACTTACACCAATAACGTAGCCTCCGGCGGAAACAACTACGGCGGTGACAGTTATCCTTATCAGATCGCTGTTATCAAGGGAGATTCCAACGGTAATACAGCAGATAAGGTGTTCAACAGTGAAGATGGCGTTGTTCAGTGGCGAGTACAGATCAACCGTCCGCTGGATTACGTTGCAGGCACACCTATTACTATTACTGATACGCTTCCGAGCGGAGTAACTCTCACAGCGCTCAAGGTTCATTATTTTGAGGCTATTACATGGGACAAATCAGCAGTCGAAAATGGCGCTGAGTTTACTTTTGGCGGCTGGAACATATCAAATACCACCGGTTCCTACACAAAGAACGACAGCAAGAATGAAGTAGTTCTCACTATCAGTAATTATGCTGATGCAACAGCTGACCCGGCATTTTACGTTTATTACACCGCAGTAATCGACGATGTAGCTGACGGTACAGCAGTTCCCGAAACCGTATATACGCTTGAAAATAAGGTGCGTGTTGATATAGGTGATAATTATTACGGCGATGACTCTCACAAGCAGATAGTCACTGTAAAGGAGAAGACCACCGCGCCTACCACTGAAAGCACATCAAGTACCACTTCCGGCGGCAGCGACACTCCGTCGATCAACTTCCCGCATCCCAAAATCGGTATATTTGATGAAAAGACCCATTATCTTAACTACAGAGTTGATATCAATCCGGCTGAGGCTGATCTTAATCCGGACGGAGATACATTAACTGTCTCTGACGTTCTCAACTACTATTACACTGTTGATAACTACGATGGCGGATATAGTCAGGATCTCAAGCTGATGAGAGACTATGTCAAGCTCTACTATGTTGAGTATGATGAAAACGGTGTTCCGGTATACGACAAGGTTGTTATTGATAACTATGGCAACTATGTTGATAACCATCTTGTGAAGTCAGGCAATACTGTTGCAGCAGGTGATTGGTCGTGGAAGTATTCAACTATTCCGACCTCCGGAGGAGAGTCATGTATACTTGATATAACCGTTCCGGATAATAAGGCTCTTGTACTTGAATATACCTATTATGTTGACATGACGCTTCATTCGTCGTACAACAATTTTAAGTACAATGCATGGAACACATTGACCATAGAGGACAAGACCTATGATGCTGTTTCTAAGAACGGCAATGCAAAGTACGATGAGGCTTATGCTGGTGCAGAGTCAACACTGACCTATGAATTCTACAAGGTTGATGCAGATAACTACCAGGAAGTTCTCAGCGGCGCAGAATTTACCCTGTTTGCCTATGACAGTGCAGCTAAGGAATGGAAGGAAACCACAAGATATTACACTTCTTCTTCCAGTTCTACAGCAGCAGTCGCAGGCTGGTTCGAGGTAAAATTCGATACCCAGCAGTTCTATTACACTTCCGATATAGGTGAGGACGGCAATCCGATAGCAGGTGCTCAGCCGCTTACCTATACCTATAACACTGCGTATTACATTGTGGAGACAAAGGCTCCCGACGGCTATATGCTTCCTGACGAACCGATCGAATATACCTTCTATTTCGATCATGACGATGAGGCTAAATATGTACCGTCAATGCCGCTGAATTTCACCGGCAGCGCCCTTAACCTCTCTGACGATAAGCAGACTGTTTATGCTGAGAACGCAAAGAACAAGACTGAGGTAAAGGTCGAGAAGGTATGGCTTGATTCCAGCGGCAATGATGTCACTGAGGACAAGACAACCGGCTCAGTTGATGTCACGCTTTATCAGGTTGCAAGCACCGAAAAGCCGGGCGGTTCAGGTTCTGGCGGCGGTGGAACAGCAACAGGCTCCGGCGGCAGCTACACCGGACCTGATGCGGTAAAGATTGATATTGAGACAAGAAACTATGATACTTCATCAGTTGTAAGTTCGGCAGTGCATACATATCCGTCTGGTACAAAGATTAAGATGTATATGGTAACAGCTACCGGTGAAGATGCATATTGGCTGTTGCCGAAAACCAGCAATACTGCTGCTCCAGAGTTTGGTTATGAACTTGAGAAAACACAGTATGGCAATTCCTTTGTCAGATGTTTTGCGTTTGACGAATTTGTTCTTAATGAAGATGCGCTTGTAAAGCTGACTACGGAGGATAACAGATTTGTAACGACGACAGCCGGTCTTACAGTTCTGTCAGCTGTCGAATGTTCGCTTGATGATGTCAAGGCGACCGCTGCGGCTAATCCATATGCGTATATGGTATACATCTTCATTGAAGCTGATGAACCTGTTACCTCGTCAGGCGGCGATACAGAGCCTGATGTACCTGTCGTCAGCACTGAAACAGTTACCAATGTGCCGGAAGGCTACACGGTAACAGCAATTGGCGATTATACGATCAAGGCATCTGATGACTGGAAGCTCAATGTTGACACAATGAAGATTCCGACTACAGATGAGTCAGGTAATATTCTTACTGACGCAAAGGGCGATATTATCTACAAGACAGTTGATCTTCCTGTTTCAGGAACAAACAGCGAAGGTGAGACTGTATATTACAGCTATTACTTCAAGGAGAAGAGTGTTCCCGGTCATGAAGCTTCTTACAGCAACATCTCGGTTAATAAGGAAACCGGTGTTACCAGCATTACTGCAGTAACTAACGGAACAGTGACCATAACCAACACGTCAACCGGAACCTATGAGCTTCCTGAGACAGGCTCGGTCGGCACCGTTCTTCTCACACTGAACGCACTTCTTTTCATGGTCGTACCGGTCATGATGCTCTTCCGCCGCCGCGAAACAGTCGGCGGGGAAGAGTGAAGCTGACACACTTTATACCATTCAAGGCACTGATCGCAATTGGAGCGTTGCGATAAAAGCATAAATTTACAGGAAAGGAACAAACCACTATGAAAAAAGCATTATCCCTTATCATTGCACTGGTTCTCGTGGCTACAATGAGCCTCACCGCTTTTGCTGCAGGCGAGACCTATGACATCACAATCAATAACAAGGCAGAAGGTCATACCTATGAAGCTTACCAGATTTTCAAGGGCGACCTTTCCGAAGGCGTACTTTCCAACATTGCATGGGGTGCTGGCGTATCTGCTGACGGTCAGAGCGAACTCGGCGATGCTGCAACAAAGGCTGCTTCTCTCACCAATGACAATGCTTCTGCATTCGCTGCTGAGGTAGCACCTTACCTTACCACCGCATCCAAGACTTCTGTCCGTTCCGGTGATACTTACGTTATCAACGATCTCGAGGCAGGTTATTATCTTATCAAGGACGCTAGTGACTCCCTTGACAACGATCATGATTCCTATACTTCCTACATTCTTGAGGTAACTGCAAACAAGACTATCGCTCCGAAGTCTGACAACACAACCCTCATCAAGAAGGTAGATGATAAGAACGATTCCACTACCACTGAGGACGCTATCGTATGGCAGGATTCTGCTGACTACGATATCGGCGATGTTGTTCCCTTCAAGCTTGAGGCAACTCTTGCTGACAACGTAACTGATTACAAGGGCAACTACAAGGTTGTATTCCACGATTATATGTGTGACGGTCTTACCTTTGATGCTTCTTCTGTAAAGGTATTCGTAGGCGACGAGAATACCACTGCTGTTGATGCTTCCAAGTACACTGTTGTAACCACTGGTCTTGCTGATGGCTGCGACTTTGAGGTTGTTATCAATGACGTAGAGGCTATGGGTGCAACCGACAACAGCATTATCACTGTTACTTACAATGCAACCCTCAACACCAACGCAAAGCTTGGTGCAGCAGGCAACGACAACATTGCATATCTTACCTATTCCAACAACCCGAATCAGGGTGCTGACGCTGACGGTGACGGCATTGTTGACGAAACCGAGGGCAAGGAAAACGAAGAGAACGTTGACTACGGTAAGACTCCTGAAGATAAGGTTATCGTTTTCACCTACAAGGTAGTTGTTAACAAGGTTAAGTATAAGAGCGGTTCTTCCACTGAGACTGAGGCTCTTAACGGCGCTGAATTCAAGCTTGAGAAGAAAGTAAACGGCTCCTGGGTTGACCTCAGCAGCAAGCTTACCGTATCCGGCAACGTATTCACCTTCACCGGTATCGATGACGGCGAATATAAGATCACTGAGACCAAGACTCCTGCAGGCTTCAACAATATTGAGCCTATCGAGTTCACTGTCTCCGCAGAGCATGTAATCGAGGCTGCTGATCCTACTCTCACCAAGCTTGAGGCAACCGGTCTTGCAGCTGACACTATTACCGGAGATATCTCTACCGGTACAATCACCACTGATATTCTCAACCTTGCCGGCGCAACCCTTCCCAGCACCGGTGGTATCGGTACTACTATCTTCTACGTCGTTGGCGGTCTGCTCATGGTTGCAGCAGTTGTCGTTCTCGTCGCTAAGAAGAGAGTCGGCGCAGAGGACTGATTAACAGTACTTGCGATTCGATTTATAATTATTCTGGTGGGTAATATAGTTTCATAACTGTATAAATAAGAGCGGCGGCGCTGCTCCTTTAGCGCCGCCGCCTGCCCGCAGACTATGAAATATTTTGCAGGAGTGCCCGATGAAAAAGAATCTGTCGACAATCCTTCTGATACTGGTCTTCGTATTCGGACTTGCTGTCCTGCTTTACCCGACCATAAGTGATTACGTCAATTCAAAAAACCAGTCAGTTGCTATCGCTAATTACGACAGCGCGCTGGCAAATTATACTCCGGAGGATTACAGCGCTCAGTTCGCCATAGCGCAGACATATAATGCTTCGCTGAATGCTCAGGACGATGCGTTTTATCATCCGGAAAAGGTAACCGGATACAATAAGGTGCTGGATATTACCGGCACAGGAATTATGGGATATATCTCCATAGAGAAGATAGGTGTGTCGCTCCCCATCTATCACGGCACAAGCGAAGGTGTTCTCGGCATTGCCGTCGGACATCTTGAAGGCACATCGCTGCCGATAGGCGGCGAAAGCTCGCATTGTGTGCTCTCAGCTCACCGTGGTCTGCCAAGTGCAAAGCTTTTTACCGACCTCGATGAACTGGTTGTTGGAGATGTGTTTACCATCAAGGTTATAGATACCCTTCTTACATATCAGATCGATCAGATACTTATTGTCCTGCCTCATGAGGTTGAGGCACTGCAGGTCGTTGGTGGGGAAGACTACTGCACTCTTATGACCTGCACACCTTACGGTATAAACAGCCACCGCCTCCTTGTGCGAGGAAAGCGCATCGAGAATGCGTCCCAGCTGCCTCAGATACAGGTAACTCAGGATGCACAGCAGATCGACGCTCTGGTAGTGGCTCCTATAGTTGCAGCACCGATGCTTGTCGGTCTGCTTATATTCGTACTTATTAAATATCGCAAAAAGAATTGAGATGAGAATGTGAAATACGTTAACATGCAGAATAGAAAGGTAATAGCTCTGCTTTTGACTGCGGTGCTCTTTGTCGTATTTGGTGCATCTGTGTATGCTGCTGATATCGACCTTGACAAAACCGGATCAATAAGTGTGAAATTCATAGACGGTAAGACCGGTGAGCTTGTGCCCGACGGCATTTTGTCGATGTATAAGGTAGCCGACATTGTCAGAGGTTCTGACGGAAGCCTTTCCTATGCCTATACCGACGGTTTTGCATCCTGCGGTCTTGTTCTTGGTGATCTCACCAATGATAAGCTGCCGGAATCTCTCTCGGCTTATGCTCAGCAGAATAAGTTGAGCGCTGCCGCACAAAGTGTAGGTGAGAATGGCGTATGCCAGTACAGTGACCTCGGACTCGGTCTTTATCTGATTGTACAGACAAAGGCAGCAGAGGGCTATTGTGCGATTGATCCCTTCCTTGTCAGCGTACCTATCGCAGATCCTGAAGGCTGGGATTATGATATTGATGCAACACCGAAGATGGAAGCGCTGACGGCAACAAGCACATCGTCGACTACCACAACAAATTCATCTTCCACAACTTCATCAACTACAAACCCGTCGACCACCACAACCACTTTAAACAGCAATGTTCAGGGCGATGGCGACGGCAATAAACTCCCTCAGACCGGACAGCTCAACTGGCCGATTCCTGTTCTTGCAGGTGTTGGTATTATACTGTTCCTTTTCGGTTGGGCAACTGTGTTTTCCGGTAAAAAGGAGAGCCGATGAACAAAAAACTTGGTGTTGTAAGTATGATGATGGGGCTGATGCTGATTTTCTCAGCATTTGCCATGATTGTACATAACAATAATGAAGAAGAACAGGCTGCAGCTGCATCAGATGCAGTAATGCCGCTTGTGCAGGGGTACATTCAAAATGAAAATTCGCAGGAGATTGAAGGGATTGCGGCAGAGGATTTTGCCGATGTCCTGACAGATGCTCCTCAGAATACAGTGCAGGGTGAGCAGAGCGGACTGGAAAATAATGCTGCTGCTTCACAGGAGCAGGAAACAGCTTCGCCTCAGTTGATAGTCAACAACGCTGAAATTGATACAAGCGTTGTCTATGTAGCCCGGATAAAAGGATATAATTATATTGGATATCTCACGATTCCGAAATTAGGTCTTGAGCTGCCGGTTATGGCAGATTGGAGCTACAGCAGGCTTAAGATTGCACCCTGTCGCTACAGTGGGCTGCACTATGGCGATGATATGGTCATTGCCGCCCATAACTATAAGCGCCATTTTGGTGATATAAGCAGGCTCAGACCTGGTGATACAGTTGTTTTCACTGATATGCAGGGTCTGCAGCTGGTCTATACTGTTGGTCTGGTTGAAACTCTCGCACCAAACGAGATAGACCGCATGGTCAACAGCGAATGGGATCTGACCCTTTTCACCTGTACTTATGGAGGCGCAAACCGTGTAACAGTACGCTGTGTGCGTGTGTAACAAAAAAACAGAGCCGGAAATTTCCGGCTCTGTTTTTTTGTTTATATATCCTGCTTTGTAAAATTCTTTACTGATATACAGTAGGCAATCAGCGTTGTGATGAGATAAAATACAAAGCAGACAGCGGTAAAAATAAGCTTCTGAGGCAGGTGCTGAAGTCCTGAGGTGTCAAGGTAGTCGCGGACAAAAGGAATGGCGTAGGTTGAAATCACTTCAATTATTACAACGATGAAAACCGCAATTGAAGAGAAAACGAACGGAAGTCCAACCTTCGATACGTTTTTGTAGTACGGAATAAAGTAGCAGAGATGGAACAGTCCGAAAATAATGAAGCCAATGCCGTAAAGTGCGGGGCTGGCATCAAGACCGGCAGCGTTTCCGTTTTTGTTTATGACAGTGCTCAGATACATAAGCGGAGCCATAATAACCATCTGCATTGCCTCAAGGATTATTATCAGCGAAAAGCGCGCGGTGACAATATCCTTTCTGGAAACAGGCAGATTCATAGAGTAGGCTATATCGCTGTTTTCACGTCCCTGCAGACAGGTGAAGAATGCAGCGAGCGTAATATAGAAAAATGAAACCGAATAGGGATAATTTGGAATGATGACCATGGCGGCAAGCAGAACCATAAAAGGGGCGACGGGGTGCATTGCCAGAGAGAATTCTTTTTTCAGCAGCTTTGCCATTATTCGTTCTCCTCCTTTTCAAGATGAATCATGATCTCATCAAGTGTAGCAGCGCGGCAGCAGTTACCGAGTTTTTCAGCATCAGTGGAAGAAACAAGGGCAGAGTAGCCGTTCTTTACTCTCTTTCTTCCAATAAGTTCAGCCGCCGGAGGTTCATCAGAAAATTCGACAAGGCGGTAGTCGTCCGTGAATTCTGCGAGTGTCTTTTCAGCAACGATTCTGCCGCCGCGGATATAGATTATGTTGTCGGCGCACTTCTCGAGGTCTGTGGTGATGTGAGTGGAGAAAAGAATGGTCTTTCCTTCGTCGCACAGCTGCAGGAATATGTCTAGAAGCTCCTCACGGGAAACAGGATCGAGACCGCTTGTGGGCTCATCGAGAATAAGCAGGTCTGCACCGTGAGAGAGGGCGAGTACGAGTGAATATTTTACCCTCATGCCAGCAGAAAGCTGTGCTGGCGTTTTGTTTTCGTCAAGAGAAAATCTTGCCATATATTTCCGGTAGGCTTCGTTGTCCCAATCACTGAAGAAAGAAGCTGTTACAGACGAAATGGTCTTTATCTTCCTGCCAGTGTAATAATCAACTCCGCCGGAGACGTATCCTATGCGCTGTTTTATTGCCTTTTCGTTGCCGATGAGAGGCATATCAAAAAAGCGGATAGCGCCGCTGTCGGGATAAACAAAATTCATAATGGATTTCAGCGTTGTGGTCTTTCCGGCTCCGTTTCGGCCTATGAATCCGGTTATCTTTCCGGGCTCGAGCGAAAAACTTACGTTATCGAGCGTGAACGCAGGATAGTTTTTGCAGAGATTGCTGACTTTCAGGATACTCATTCTTCATCTTCCTCCTCATCTTCGTTGTATCCGAATGAGCCAAGTATCATGGCATTAAGCTTGTCGATTACTGATTTCGGCGGGATTGCGAGTCCTTTCTTTTCGTCGCCGAGAAGGATAAGTGTATCACCAGGTGAGATGCCGAATATATCGCGAGCTTCCTTTGGGATTACAAACTGTCCCTTTTCGCCGACTTTGACTGACCAGGCGTGTTTCTTCTGAGGCTTTTTTTTCATAACTGTATATCCTTTCTGTAACTATGTCAGAATTCGTACAAATCAGAAAAGTATGAAAAATCATACTTTTCACACTTATCTTACCACATTGCAGCTCTTTTGTCAATATAATCCGGAGTGTGGTGCATACAGCGTAATATAATATCAGATCAGCCTTGCGTAAGTTCAATTAAAATTGTATTTATTAAAGGGATTTTGCGTTGTCTGCAAAAATCTTACGTGCTATAATATAAAATCAGAGATAATATGCAGGAGTTGAGATAATGGAAATTCTACTTACAGCAGCTATTGTGTTGCTTGCTCTGGCATTGGTATTTGTCATAATTATCTATGGTGTTTATCTTTATGCATTTGCAGCGGATAAAAAACGGGAGAGAGGCGCAACAGAAACCCTGGGCGGCGAGCAGTATGAGCCGTATGAAAAGGGAATAATTGAGAATGTAAAGCGTATCCTGAATATTCCTGAAGAGATAGTCAGCTGCACTTCCGCTGACGGTCTTAAGCTTTCGGGTCATTATTTCCATTTTGCTGATAATGCGCCGGTTGCAATATTCTTCAACGGTTACAGAGGAAGCTGTTTCTTTGATGGCAGCGGCGGTTTCTGTATATGTGAGGAATGCGGTGTGAATATTCTTCTTGCAGACCAGCGCGGTCACGGCGGAAGTCAGGGAAAAACAATAACCTTCGGAGTCAAGGAAAGATACGATTGCCTTAAGTGGATAGAGTATATTATTGACCGTTTCGGCACTGATACAGAGATTATGCTGATGGGTATATCAATGGGTGCAGCAACGGTTCTTATGACATCAGATCTTGATTTGCCTTCCAATGTAAAAGGTATAGCAGCTGACTGCGGCTTCTCGTCGCCCAAGGAGATACTTTGCAGTGTATCCGATCAGATGAAGCTTCCTTCCAAGATTACATACCCGTTTATGCGCCTTGCTGCAAAATGGTTCGGCGGCTTCGATCCGGAAGAGACATCGGCGGTCGAAGCTCTGAAAAAGTGTAAAGTGCCTGTACTTTTGATCCACGGTGATGATGACCGCTATGTTCCGTGCTGGATGAGCCAAAAGAACTATGAAGCGTGTGCATCGGAGAAACAGCTTGTCATCGTACCGAAGGCTGGTCACGGACTCAGCTTCTCGTTGGATATAAGAGCGTACAGAGAAATGATGTATAAATTCGTAAATAAGATATTCGGAAAGAAAACATGGGTGAAGAAAATGGATATACAGAATATGGAACAGCGTCCGGTTATACTGTTTGACCTTGACGGAACGCTTCTTCCGATGAATACAAGCGGGTTCGAAAAGATGTATTTCAAGGGACTATGCAAGGCGTTTCCCGAGTTTGAGCCTGAAGCACTTGTTGCGGGTATATGGGCAGGCACAAAGGCTATGGTGCTCAACGACGGCTCAGTGACCAACCGTGAAGCTTTTGCAAAGGTATTCTCTGAACAGATGGGCGTTGATTATTACGAAAATGAGGAGTATTTCACCAGATTTTACGGTACCGATTTCGAGAAGTGTGTCGAGCAGTGTATTCTTACCGACCGCAGCCGCCGTATAATAGAGACGCTTCAGGCAAAAGGTTATACCGTAGCAATTGCAACCAATCCGATTTTTCCGCAAATTGCAACTTATGCCCGCCTGCGCTGGCTTGGCATTGATGCAGCAGAGCTTCCTTTGGTAACCACCTTTGAGAACAGCGGTTTCGCAAAGCCGAATCCCGCGTACTATGCTGATATATGCAGCAGACTTGGTGTCAGACCTGAAGACTGCATTATGATAGGCAATGATGTAGCTGAGGATGGTGCTGCTCACAAGCTGGGTATGGAAGTTGTAATTGTAAGCGAATGTATCCTTCATTCGCAGAGTCTGCCGATTGATGATTTTTATGTTGTGCCTACACTCACTGAAATACTTGAATGGGCAGAGTCTCTTCCGGGAATAAAATAAGGAAATAAACGAGAAAGCGCCGCAGTCAGGCTGACTGCGGCGCTGAATTTGTTTTGTAGTTAATTTACTCAATGATACCAACATTATCAGTGAAGGTGATAGATTTTGCCATAGCGTCAAGACGGGGACCAAGATCGTCGGCATTTGCTCCCTCATAGAAAGCTGCTATCTCTACAACATCATTATCGACCTGGATGAAATAGTAGGTTGCAGATATGCCGATGTCAGGATTACTGCATGCAATGCCGGTTGCGGCAAGACCGCCGATTTCTGTGTCAAACTTACTGAAATCAGAGAAAATATCGCTTTCTTCCATAAACTTCTGTGCGTATTTAGCGGCAGACTGATTTGTGTCCTTGTGACGAACTACAGTCATTTTTGTGCCGATAACCTGAGGTTCGTCTGAAGGCTCGACCGGAGCAAATGTATCGACGCCGTCGGCGTAATACCACTGAATGTACTCAGTGTCAACGCCGACATAAATGCCTGCATTGCAAAGGGTCCAGGTGAAAACAACATCTTCGGTTGTTTCGCCGAAAACAACAGTGTCAACGTAGGTGCTGCCGGCGATTATGCCGGTAGTGTCTGTACTGCTGACAGAATCATCTTCTTCGCTGTAGAATGTTATCTGAAGATTTTCATCTACTGTTACAGCGTAGTTTCTGACCTCTATAGTGGAATTTTCCTGGAATGTACGCAGATAGGAAAACTGGAGTCCGACCTTGCCGGGAGCGACCGGAGCAAACTCGAAGCGGAATGTGCCTCCTGCACCGACAAGTCCGTCTGTGCCTGAAGCAACTGCGTAGGTGTTGGAGACCTCTTCGATAATTCCTTCTGAGCTCATTTGATAAACCCAGGTATAGCCCGTGGTGGGATTGCCGTCAAGCTCAATTACCAGATTACCGTCGATTACCTCGCCGTTATCGCAGCCGAAAAGTGTTGCGCAAATAAGAAGCGCACATAAAATAAGTGTGATTATTGTCCGTGTTTTCATTGTAGTTTCTCCTTTTTTATACGCGACAAAGTTGTTGTGAACCGTTCTTTTTTACTGATATTATACCATATTTACAAATACTTTTCTACACAAATTATGAAACAATATATTGTATAATGCTGTTCAATGTTGACAAAATGTCGTAAAGAATGTACAATTGGATAAAATAGGATTTTTATACGTATTCATATGAAGGAAAGAGGAAACATGGATAATATCCTGCTGGTTGATATATTTGATAATGAGAAAGGATATGCGCCTAAGCTCAGGGTGCATGAGTGTGGACAGCTTCACAGAGCATTTTCCGTTTTTATCTTCGACGGCAACAAAATGCTGCTGCAGCGCCGCAGAGGAGGAAAGTATCATTCAGGCGGATTGCTCACTAATGCATGCTGTTCCCATCAGCGTGAGGGAGAGCAGCTGGAAGAAAGCGTAAAGCGCAGACTGGCGGAAGAAATCGGCATTGATACTGAAACAGAGGAGCTGTTCAGTTTTGTATATTGTGCGCATTTCGAAAACGGTCTGACAGAATATGAACTTGATCACGTCTTTGTGGGAGAATACAGCGGTGATGTGAAACCTGATCCTGAAGAAATTGAAGAGATATTGTGGATAGATATGGACGAGCTGGCTGATGATCTCAGCTGCTGTCCTGAAAAATACACCATATGGTTTCTTTCGGCAGCACCGCGTGTGCTTAAAGCGATGAAGACTAAACGATCCCAGGAGGCGGACAGCTGATATGGCAGAGAAGAAAAGTGAAGCTGAAAAGAAGACTGCAGACCGCAAGGCTGCGAATGAGCAGGAGAAAAAGCATGATCATTACGGTCACAGGCAAAGACTGAAAAATCGATTTCTGCGTGAAGGACTTTATAATTTTGAGGATCATAATATACTCGAACTCCTTCTGTTCTTTTCGATACCGCAGAGAGATACAAACGAAATTGCACACAGGCTGATGAATGAATTTGGCTCGCTTTCGGGTGTCTTTGATGCATCGCCGGAAGAATTGGTAAAAGTTAAGGGAATCAGCGACAATTCTGCCACTCTGATCGTTATGATGAATGAGCTTTTCAAGGCTTACAGCAGAGACAGGGTCAAAAGAAGTGAGCTTAACGGAAGAAAAGATTTTGAACGTTATGTGTTTGAACAGCTGAGAAATGAAAAGGTTGAGAAAATAATGCTCATTTGCCTTGATAACTGCTGCAGGAGAATCCATGACGTAATCATAAGTGACGGCACAGCTAATTTTGCCGGTGTCGATAAACGTAAAATAGCTGAGATTCTGCTTCGTCACAATTCAACGGGAGCGGTCATAGCGCATAATCACCCGAGCGGATTTGCTGTGCCCTCGAATGAGGATATAGAGATGACTGTGGAACTGAGAAATGTGCTGTCATCTATCGGTGTTCTGATGGTAGATCATATCATAGTGTCGCCGGAGGATTGTATGTCGCTTTCTCAGAGTGAAAGATATTCTCCAATATTTGATAAAACGGAGTGGTAACAGCCCGGTATATCAGGCTGTAATCAGAAGAAAATTATAATAATTGAGTGAAGATAAATGTGCAGTCTGATTTCATGAAGTGTGAGTTTTGTGAAGTTGATTGCACATTTGTTCTTGACGGCACATGACCGGTTATAGTATAATACTAAAGTGCAACAACTTGCACTTCGTTCGAGCAGATATGACAGACTGAGCTCTGATTGATACAGCTGAGGCATGGAGGTGTGTTCCGGATGGATAAATTCAAGCTTGTAGCGCCGTATGCGCCGACGGGTGACCAGCCTGAGGCAATAGCCCGACTGGTTGAAGGAATCAAAAACGGTTATACTGAGCAGGCACTGCTTGGTGTTACCGGTTCGGGAAAGACATTTACAATGGCGAATATTATTGCACAGGTGAACAGACCGACTCTGGTGCTGGCACACAATAAAGTGCTTGCAGCACAGCTGTGCAATGAGTTTCGTGAATTCTTTCCGGAAAATGCGGTTGAGTTTTTCGTTTCATATTATGATTATTATCAGCCGGAATCGTATATTCCGACGACAGATACCTATATTGAAAAGGATTCGTCGGTGAACGATGAGATCGATAAACTGCGTCATTCCGCGACCTGTGCACTTTCAGAGCGCCGTGATGTTATCATTGTCGCCAGTGTTTCATGCATATACACCCTCGGTGACCCTATCGATTACCGGGAGATGGTGCTGTCGCTGCGTACAGGAATGATAAAAGATCCGCGTGAAGTAATGCACAAGCTGACGGAGATGCAGTATGAGCGCAACGATGTCAACTTTATCCGAAACAAGTTCCGTGTGCGCGGGGATACAATAGAGATATTCCCTTCATATTCAGGTGACAATGCGATAAAGGTAGAGTTTTTCGGCGATGAGATAGAGCGTATCACTGAAGTAAACGCACTTACCGGAGAGCTTAAGGGAATAGTTAATCATGCAGCGATTTATCCTGCATCTCACTATATTGTTCCGAGAGATAAGATGATCAGGGCAATCAGCGAAATAGAGCAGGAGATGGAGGAGCGCGTCAGATATTTCAAGGAGAACGATAAGCTGATCGAAGCGCAGCGCATAGAGCAGCGTACGCGCTATGATATGGAGATGCTGGCGGAAATTGGCTTCTGCTCAGGAATAGAGAATTACTCGCGTGTACTTTCCGGCAGAGCTCCGGGAAGCATACCGCATACGCTTATCGATTACTTCGGTGACGACTTTCTGTTGTTTATCGATGAGTCTCATGTTACCGTGCCGCAGGTAAGAGCAATGCATGCGGGAGATTATGCAAGAAAAAAGAATCTGGTCGATTACGGATTCCGTCTGCCGTCGGCGTTTGATAACCGACCGCTGAGATTTGAAGAATTCTATGACAAGGTGCATCAGGTTGTCTTTGTCAGTGCAACACCGTCACAGTTTGAGCGTGACAAGTCTGCGCAAATAGTTGAGCAGGTTATCCGCCCGACAGGTCTGCTTGATCCTGAGGTGTCAGTACGTCCGACAGAGGGACAGATAGATGACCTTGTTTCCGAGATAAACACACTTGCCGCAAAAGGATACCGTACGCTTGTTACAACGCTCACAAAAAAGATGGCGGAGGATCTGACGTCTTATCTTGATTCAGTCGGAATCCGCGTACGATATATGCACCATGATGTTGATACCGTACAGCGTATGGAGATTGTGCGCGACCTGCGCCTCGGAGAATTTGATGCGCTTATAGGAATCAACCTGCTGCGAGAGGGTCTTGATATACCTGAAGTTGCACTTGTTGCAATTCTTGATGCAGACAAGGAAGGTTTCCTCAGAAGCGAAACATCACTCATACAGACAATAGGACGAGCAGCACGAAATGCCGAGGGCAGGGTTATCATGTATGCCGACAGTGTCACGCCGTCGATGGAGCGCGCAATAAGCGAGACAGTGCGCCGCCGCGAGATACAGCAGAAATATAATGAAGAGCACGGTATCGTGCCGAAAACCATAATCAAGAAGGTTTCCGATGTAATTGAGATATCGGTAAAGGATACAACTGCAGAAGGCAAGACAAAGAAGCGCCTTACCACCAAGGAACGCGAGCGGCTTATCAACGAGCTTACCCGTCAGATGCGCGATGCGGCTAAGCTGCTTGATTTCGAACAGGCCGCATACCTGAGAGACCGAATAAAGGCTCTGCAGGGTGAAAAGACGGTGCCGGATAAAAAGTGACCGGCATTGCAAACTGGCTGAAAAGAGGATAATCAGAATTATGGCACAGGATAAAAATATTATTGTAAAAGGTATAAGACAGAATAATCTGAAGAATATTGATGTCGAGCTGCCGCGTGACAAGCTTATTGTTTTTACCGGTCTGTCAGGTTCCGGTAAGTCATCGCTGGCTTTTGATACAATTTACGCTGAGGGTCAGCGCAGATACGTCGAATCACTTTCGGCATATGCGCGTCAGTTCCTCGGTCAGATGGAGAAGCCGGATATAGACTATATCGAAGGTCTTTCCCCGGCGATATCCATTGACCAGAAGACAACATCAAAGAATCCACGTTCCACCGTCGGAACGGTAACTGAGATATACGACTATCTGCGTCTGCTTTATGCGCGCATCGGTGTGCCGCACTGTACTGTCTGCGGCAGAGAAATAGAGCATCAGACTATAGATCAGATTGTTGACAAGGTTATGGAGCTTCCCACCGGCACCCGTATTATGATAACCGCACCGGTAGTCAGAGGAAGAAAGGGAACACAGCAGAAGGAATTCGATGCTGCAAGACGTTCCGGATATTCGCGTGTGCGCGTTGACGGAAATATATATGATCTTTCAGAGGAAATAAAGCTCGAGAAAAATCAGAAGCACACGGTTGAGATTGTAGTTGACCGAATTGTAATAAAAGAGGATATAAGAGGAAGAGTGTCAGATTCAATCGAGACAGCATCGAATCTGACCGGTGGTCTCTGTCAGGTGTGCATAGTCGACGGGGAAGAGATGCTCTTCTCGCAGAATTATGCCTGCCCGGAGCACGGTGTTTCAATCGAGGAGCTTGAGCCGCGTACATTCTCGTTCAACAGTCCGTTCGGTGCCTGTCCGAAGTGCGCCGGTCTGGGAATATTTATGAGAGTCGATCCTGATCTTGTTATTCCGGATAAGCGCCTTTCAATAAATCAGGGTGCAATCAAGGCATCCGGCTGGCGTGTCAATGATTATAATACTATTGCGAAGATGTACTACAGGGCTCTTGGCGAGAAATTCGGTTTTGATCTCGACAGTCCGGTGGAGCAGATGTCTGCTGAAGCACTTGATGCGCTTCTTTACGGAACAAAGGGAGAAAAGATTCGTTGTCACCGGACTGACAGCTACGGTCACCGTGACTTTGATACTGAGTTTGAGGGCATAATTCCCAACCTTGAGCGCAGATACAAGGAAACGACGAGTCTGTGGACAAAGAGCGATATAGAGGCGCTTATGAGTCCGATTCCGTGTTCTGAGTGCCACGGACGCCGTCTTAAGCCGGAGGTTCTGGCGGTTACAGTCGGCGGACTGAATATCAGCGAGATATGTGACCTTTCGGTAACGAAAATGCTGAAATTCCTTGATGAGATGAAGCTCAACAGCCGTGATACAATGATTGCTGAAAGAGTGCTCAAGGAAATCCGCGAGCGGCTCGGTTTCCTCTCAAGCGTGGGTCTTGAATATCTTACACTTTCCAGAGCATCAGGCACCCTTTCGGGCGGTGAAAGTCAGCGTATAAGACTTGCGACACAGATTGGCTCCTGTCTGATGGGCGTTCTGTATATACTTGATGAGCCCAGCATCGGTCTGCATCAGCGCGACAATGACAAGCTTCTTGCGACTCTGCGTCACCTCCGAGATATCGGTAATACACTTATTGTTGTTGAGCATGACGAGGACACTATCCGGGCGGCTGACCACGTTGTGGATATCGGACCGGGTGCCGGTGTGCACGGCGGAGAGGTGGTCTACTCCGGTAATGTCAAAGGTCTGCTCAAATGTAAGCAGTCAATAACAGGACAGTATCTTTCCGGCGAGCGCAGTATACCCGTTCCTCAGGAGCGCCGAACAGGAACAGGCAAGATGCTGACAATACGCGGTGCGAGAGAGAATAACCTCAAGAATATTGACGTTTCAATACCGCTCGGAACGCTGACCTGCATCACTGGTGTTTCCGGCTCAGGCAAATCATCACTGATAAACGAAATACTCCATAAGCGACTTGCGGCAGAGCTCAACCGTGCAAAGCCGCACTGGGGTGATCACGACGGTATTGACGGAATAGAGTATCTTGATAAGATAATAGATATCGATCAGGCGCCGATAGGCCGCACACCGCGCTCGAATCCTGCAACCTATACAGGTTTGTTTGGTGATATAAGAGAGCTTTTCGCATCAACACAGGATGCCAAGATGCGCGGTTTTGATATGGGCAGATTCAGCTTCAATAAAAAAGGCGGACGATGCGAGGCTTGTGAGGGTGATGGAATTGTGCGTATCGAGATGCACTTCCTTCCTGATATCTATGTTCCATGCGAGGTCTGTAAGGGTCACAGATACAACCGCGAGACTCTTGAAGTAAAATACAAGGGCAAGGGAATAGATGACGTTCTTGATATGACAGTTGAGGAAGCGCTTGGTTTCTTTGCAAATCTTCCAAAGCTTGCCCGCCGTCTGCAGACGCTTTATGATGTAGGTCTCGGATATATCAAGCTCGGACAGCCTGCGACAACTCTTTCGGGCGGTGAGGCTCAGCGTGTAAAGCTTGCTACAGAGCTTGCAAAGCGTGCTACCGGCAAAACCATATTTGTTCTTGACGAGCCGACAACAGGACTCCATACAGCTGATGTTCACCGTCTTGTTGATGTTCTTCAGCGTCTTGTCGGCAATGGAAATACGGTTGTAGTCATCGAACACAACCTCGATGTAATCAAAACTGCCGACCATATTATTGACCTCGGACCTGAGGGCGGTGACAATGGCGGAACTGTTATTGCCTGCGGTACTCCTGAGCAGGTGGCAGAAAATCCGAAGTCATACACCGGACGATATCTCAAGCCGATGCTTGAAAAACAATCAAATGAGGCAGAATAAATTGCTATTTGACAAAATTATCGTGTAATCTTTACATTCCGTTCATAAATGTGCTGTATAATTATTGTAAAATTATAATTGATAAGTTATAATTTGGAGTTGTATGCCTTGTTCGGATATGTGCGTATATTCAAGCCGCAGCTGAAAGTGTGCGAGTACGATGCCTACAAAGCTGTCTATTGTACGCTGTGCAAACATCTCGGCAGAATTTATGGTATTCATTCCCGCCTGCTGCTTAATTACGATTATACCTTTGTTGCCATGCTTTATATGGCGCTGCACCAGCAGAAGATATCGCCGAAGCGGTCGGTATGCGTGTGCAATCCGCTGAAGAAATGCCTGTATTGTACCTGTGATGCCGCGGCATTTGAGCTGACAAGCGCAATGACTGCTGAGATGTTCTACTACAAAACGGTGGATAACATCGAGGATTCCGGTTTCTGGGGCAGATTAGGCTGGAAAACCGTCAGGCTGATTGCTGCACCGATGCGCAAAAAAGCCATGCGCGCTTATCCGGAAATGGAAGAGGTAATGGCGGAATATATAAAGGCGCAGCTTGATACGGAGAAAGGCGAGGACCGTTCGGTAGATGCAGCGGCAGAGCCTACAGCAGCCATGCTGAGTGCGCTTGCGCCGATGCTGTCAGATGACCCCACCGATCAGCGTGTCCTGAAGGATTTCGGATATTATTTCGGTCGTTGGATTTATCTTATCGATGCTTTTGATGATATCGAAAAGGATATCAGAAAGGGTAATTTCAATCCCTTTGTTGTCCGTTTCGGACTCACTCTCGAAGATATCGAAAAAGACACTGCACTGCTTGAAGAGGCAAGGCTTTATGCAAATGAATGTCTCAACATGACAGTTGCAAGAGCAGCGGCAGCATTTGAATTGCTTGAGCTGGGAGAATATGCTCCCATTTTCAATAATATTATTTATCTGGGTCTGGGCGAATCTCAGCGCAGAGCCCTCAGAGAAAAGGAGTTGCAGGAATCATGACAGATCCTTATGTAGTCCTTGGTGTAGCAAGAACGGCGAGCGATGACGAGGTTAAGACCGCTTACCGTAATCTCGCAAAAAAATATCATCCTGATAATTACGCCAACGCACCTGATATCGCTGACGTTGCAGCAGATAAGATGCGTGAGGTAAATGAAGCGTATGATACTATTGTAAAGGAGCGCAAGAACGGCGGCGCCTCAGCCACCGGAAGCGCAGGCAGCTCCAATGCCTACAACAGCTCCTACAATGCCGGAAGCAACAGCACAAATGCAGGTTCGGGCGCTAATGCAGGCGGTTCCTACAATACAGGAAATACCGGCTATCAGGCACCGAACTACGGTGGTCAGAAGACCGGCGGCAATACCTATCAGAATGCCTACAGCACAACCACACAGTTCCCTGATGTCCGCCGCCTTATCATGGACAACCGCTTTGATGATGCAAATGCTGTTCTCGAAGGTGTGCCGACCGATCGCCGCAATGCGGAGTGGAACTTCCTCAAGGGTACAGTTCTGTATCGCCGCGGCTGGCTGGAGCAGTCCTACACATATCTTAATACTGCTGTTAACATGGAGCCGGGCAACTCCGAGTTCCGTGCTGCATTCAATCAGGTTTCCAAGATGCGCAGCGGTAATGCCGGCGGCTATAAGGTAGGCAAGGGCAACGGCAATAACGGCTGTGATCCCTGCAATCTCTGCTGCTCAATGATGTGCGCTGACCAGTGCTGCGAGTGCTGCGGCGGCGACCTTATTTCCTGCTGCTGATAATTGCAAGTGATAACCGGAGCGCAGGTACAGTAAATGACTAAAAATACCGGGCGGATAGCCCTTTGCGGTGTGTTGACCGGAGTCGCGGTCGCCATCATGCTTATATCTGCAATTGACATCGGTCTGACATATACGCTTCCTATGATAGCTGGCGGACTTCTGCTGATACCAATGATCGAATTCGGTACAGGTACAGCGCTGACCGCCTATGCGGCAACGGCGATATTATCGTTCATCCTGCCTGCGAATAAGGAAGCGGCGCTGATGTATATTTTCCTTTTCGGTCTGTATCCAATAATCAGGCGGTATATTGACCGTATAAATCTTACACCGCTGCGAATCGCGGCAAAGTTTGTTTATTTCAATGCGGCGGCTGTTGCTGCCGTAGGGCTTGCTGCGTGGGTTTTCCAGATACCGGTAGATGACGGTTCTCTTGGCAAATATGCTGTTCCGCTGCTGCTCGCAATGGGAAATATTGCTTTCGTAGTATATGATTTTGCGCTGTCGAGGTGTGTTCTGGTTTATCTGAGCAGAATACAGCCGATATTGCGAAAAAGCTTTCATCTGTAAATTTCACAAGAAAAGCCGGCCTCTGCGCCGGCTTTTCTCTGTTAAGGCGACATGATTTGCCTTGAAATAAAGCGAGATATAATTTATACTTATTGTGATACAGTATCTTAACATGGCTTTTCAGGAGTGTATATATGGCGGATAACAAGCTTATCATAATAGGCGCCGGACCGGCAGGTATGATGGCGGCAGGGACAGCGGCTTCATACGGAGCAGATGTGACAGTGCTTGAGAAGAATCACAGACAGGGCAGAAAGCTGCTCATCACAGGCAAGGGCAGATGCAATATAACAAATAATTGCGATACAGCCAAGCTGATGGAAAATATTCCGGTAAATCCCCGTTTTCTGTACAGCGCATTTGCAAAATACACTCCGGCAGACACAATGGACTTTTTTGAAAAACGCGGTGTTCCGCTTAAAACTGAGCGCGGCGGCAGGGTGTTTCCGCAGTCTGATAAAGCCATGGATATAAACGATGCTCTTGTTGGCTGGTGTCGTGAAATGGGGGTCAGATTCATTACCGAATGTCCGGCTGAGGAGATTATTGTCGAAGATGGCAGAGTGACCGGCGTGAAAGCAGCCGGCAGAAAGTTTGAGTGCTCTGCGTGTATTGTAGCTGCAGGCGGAAGTTCATATCCGCTGACCGGCTCAAATGGAGACGGTTTCCGGCTGGCGAAAGCGGCAGGACATACAGTGACACCGATATCACCATCACTTGTCCCGATGGAAATTAATGAGAAAGACTGCAGTGAAATGCAGGGACTGGCGCTGAAGAATATCTCAATAACTGTAACCGATTCAAAAGGGAAGACAGTGTACACCGATTTCGGTGAAATGCTGTTCACTCATTACGGTGTATCCGGTCCGGTAATTCTCAGTGCAAGCTCACATATTCGCGCAGCGGCAGGACATACAATAGCGATTGACCTTAAGCCTGCGCTGACAGCCGAACAGCTTGATGCAAGAATACAGCGCGATTTCGCGCAGAACATCAACAAGGATTTTGCAAATTCACTCTTCGGTCTGCTTCCGAGAAGCATGGCTCCGGTGATAGTTCGCCGCTCTGGAATTGCACCTGAAACCAAGGTCAATCAGATAAGCCGCGAGCAGCGTCTGGCTCTTGTTTCGCTGATTAAATCATACACGCTGACGGTAAAACGATTCCGTCCGATAGAAGAAGCGATAGTTACCTCAGGTGGTGTTTCAGTCAAGGAGATAGAGCCTAAAACAATGCAGTCGAAGCTTGTTGATGGACTGTATTTTGCCGGAGAGGTCATAGATGTTGATGCCCACACCGGCGGTTTCAATCTGCAGATAGCTCTCTCGACAGGCTATGCTGCAGGTGCTGCGGCAGGCGAGACACTGATGTACAGTGAATGGTAAATAATTATTCCGGTTAATATTGAGTGCATTTTGATTCTTATAATATAATTTATATTGATACGTTTGAATCAGAAATCAGATGAAAGGCGATTATTACTATGATAAACATTGCTATTGACGGACCTGCAGGCGCAGGAAAAAGTACGCTTGCACGCTATGCGGCACAGGAGCTCGGATATATATACGTAGATACCGGAGCTCTCTACAGAGCGGTTGCTCTCTATATGCTCCAGCGCGGAATAGATGTAACAAATGCTGTTGCTGTTACCGCTGCGCTTACCACTGTTGATGTTGAACTCAGATATGTCAACGGCGAGCAGCGTGTGTACCTCTGCGGCGAGAATGTCAGCTCTGTTATAAGAACGCCTGAAGTTTCGATGGCAGCATCGAATGTCTCGGCAATAGCCAAGGTTAGAGAGTTTCTCTTTGATCTTCAGCAGAATATAGCCGCAAGCAATAGCGTTATTATGGACGGACGTGACATCGGTACAGTTGTTCTTCCTGAGGCACAGGTCAAAATATTCCTGACTGCAAGTCCGGAGGAACGTGCTCAGCGCCGCTATGATGAGCTTATTGCCAAGGGCGAAAAAGTGGAATACGAAGATGTGCTTGCTGATGTAAAGGTTCGTGATCACAATGACAGCACCCGTCCTATTGCTCCGCTTAAGCCGGCGGCAGATTCCATTACTGTTGATACAACAGGGCTTTCTCTCGAGGAGGCAAAACAGGCGCTTCTTGAGGCAATAAAGAACAAGCTGGGCAACTGAATAATCGCAATACAAGGAGTGCTCAATGAAGAAGGATAAAAGAACGTTTCTTTACGTGTTGGGCTATTTCATTACATGGTGGATAGTCTATCCGATATTTGGTCTTAAAGTAATCAAGGGAAAGAATAATATTCCGAAGGAAGGCGGATTTATTGCCGCCGGAAATCACCTTCATCTTATCGATCCGATTATGCTGTCTTATGCACAGCGCCGTCAGATCAGATTCATGGCAAAGGCAGAGCTGTTCAGAAATCCGGTGATGAAGAAGCTTTGCAAATGGTACGGTGCTTTTCCGGTCAACCGCGGCTCCGCAGATAACAGTTCACTTGAAACTTCGCTTCAGATACTGAATGAGGGTAAGGTGCTGGGCATTTTCCCTGAGGGCACAAGATCCCGCACAGGTGAGATCGGTCGCGGTAAAACCGGTGTTGCGATGCTTGCCCATAAATCACAGAAGCCGATTTATCCGTTTGCGGTGTATACACGCCGCTCTCCGAAGAAGCTTTTCTGCCGATACCGTATCGCTTTTGGTGATCCGGTATCGCCGCAGGAGCTCGGTATAATTGAAGGAACAGCCAAGGAATACAGAGAGGCAACACGCCGACTCATGGATATAATTCGCGGTTTGTATGAAGAATGCAGAAAGGATGTTGAGGGATGAAAATAATCGTTGCCAAGACAGCCGGCTTCTGCTACGGCGTGAGCAATGCGGTCGATACTGTCGACCGGCTTCTCGATGAGGGACGTAAGGTTTACACCCTCGGTCCTATAATACATAACGAACAGGTAACCGGCAGACTTGCTGCGCGTGGTGCAGAAATTGCTGACACACCGGCGGATGTAAAAGAAAAGGATGCAGTTCTTGTTATACGCTCACACGGAGTTCCTCCGGCTGTTTACGAGCAGCTTGAAAGCAGAGGCATTGAATACGTCGATGCGACCTGTCCGTTTGTCAAAAAAATACACAAAATCGTGGCAGAGGTAAGCGAGAGGGGAGATATACTTCTTCTCGCCGGAGACTCAAAACATCCGGAAGTTATTGGAATAACAGGCTACTGCAAGAGCAAATGCTATACCTTCAAAACCGAAGAAGAGCTTGAGAATATACTTGCAGGCATAGAAAATTTGGACAAAATCAGCATAAGTGCAGCTGCGCAGACTACGTTCAATGTAGATTTGTGGAAAAAGTGCGTAAAAATAATAAAAAAAGGGTGTACAAACGCTCAAATATTTGATACAATATGCAAAGCGACACAAAATCGCCAGGCAGAAGCGGCACTTCTGGCTGATCAGTGTGATGCGATGCTTGTCATTGGTGACAAGAGCAGTTCGAATACACTGAAGCTTTGTCAGATATGTGCCGAGCGCTGCAGGACGTACCGTATAGACAATGCAGAGGGCATTCCCGCTGATATTGGCGGCGCGTCAGTTATAGGTATTACCGCAGGTGCATCAGCTCCTGTGTGTATAATTAAGGAGGTACAGGAAACCATGGCTGAATTTTTTACTAATGAAGAATCCTTTGAGGCTCTGCTCGAAGAATCCTTCAAGAACTCAAATACAACAGGAAAGGTAGTCGAAGGCACTGTCGTTGGTATCAATCCCAACGAGGTTTACGTAGATGTCGGACGTCCGCAGACCGGTGTTTGCCAGCTTGATCAGCTCACTGACAATCCCAATCTGTCCACCGCTGACTGCGTCAAGATTGGCGATAAGCTTTCTTTCGTCATCATGCGCACAAACGACCAGGAAGGTCTTATTTATCTGTCCAAGCGTCTTTATGAGTCTTCCGGTGCTTGGGATGAGATCAAGAATGCTGCTCCCAAGATTGTAAACCGTCCCCGCCGCAGAGATGATTCCGATGAGGATATCTTTGATGCTCAGGAAACTGCAGAAGAGACTCCGCAGGAGACCGTAGAGACCATCGAAGAGAAGGCAGCAGATCCCGTTGTTTTCTCCGGTGTTGTCACTGAGGTTGTCAAGGGCGGCGTTATCGTCTCCTACAAGAGCGTTCGTGTATTCATTCCGGCTGGACAGGCTACTCTCAGCCGCAACGAGCCGCTTGAGGATCTTCTCAAGAAGGAAGTCAAGTTCATCGTTCTCGAAGTCAATCCCAGCCGCCGCCGTGCAGTTGGTTCCATCAAGGCTGTGCTCAAGAAGGAGCGCCGTGCTCTTGAGAAGGAGTTTTGGGATGGAATCGAAGAGGGTCAGGTATTCAAGGGAAGCATCAAGTCCTTCACCAACTATGGTGCATTCGTTGATCTCGGCGCTGTCGATGGTATGATCCACATCACCGAGCTCTCCTGGACTCACATCAAGCATCCGTCTGACGTTGTCAAAATTGGCGATGTTGTTGAGGTATATGTTAAGAAGGTAGACAAGGAGAAGAGAAGAATCTCCCTCGGCTACAAGAAGACTGAGGACAATCCCTGGGAGATCCTCAGAGTCAACTATCCTGTTGGCACTGTTATCGAGGCTCCTGTTGTTGGCACTCCCAACTTCGGCGCATTCGTAAACATTCTTCCGGGCATCGATGGTCTTGTTCACATCTCTCAGCTCAGCACCACACGTGTTGAGAATCCCAGCGATGTTGTCAAGGTAGGCGATGTTGTCCGCGCTGTTATCACCGAGATCAACTTCGAGGGTAAGCGCGTCAGCCTTTCCATGCGCAAGCTCCTTGAGGAGACCGCAGAGGAAGAGACTGCAGAAGAGGCAGTCGAGGAGACTGTTGAGGAGTAATTCCGGTTGACAGTTTTCAATAATAAGCAAAATAAGCCACCGGCGTAAACAACCGGTGGCTTTATACATACCAGAAAACAAAAATGCAAACGTCATTAATTGTTCCGGAGGAATCAGCAATGGCTAAAATAATAGAAAGTGTACCTAATATAAGTGAAGGCAGACGACCGGAGATTGTGGAAGCATGCGTTGATGCAGTGCGTAAGATTCCCGGAGTTACTGTTTTGGATTATAGCTCTGACCCGAGCCATAACCGAAGTGTAATAACCTATATAGGCTCACCTGAAGGTGTGGAAGAGGCTTCCGTTGCACTGACGAAAAAAGCTGCTGAACTTATTGATCTTACAGTTCATACAGGCGAACACCCTCGTATGGGTGCGGTTGATGTCATGCCGTTTATTCCCATCAGAGATACAACAGTGGAAGAGTGCATCGAGCTGTCAAAGCGGGTAGGTAAACGAATGGCTGAAGAAGCTGGAGTACCGGTATTTCTCTATGAGTATTCGGCAAGTGCACCGCATAGAGCTAATCTTGCAGCAGTGCGCAGAGGACAGTTTGAGGGTATGTCAGAGAAGGTATTGCTGCCTGAATGGGAGCCTGATTTTGGCGGAAGAAGAATCCATCCGACGGCAGGTGTTACAGCTGTCGGTGCAAGAAAACCGCTGATTGCGTTCAATGTGAATCTTGGTACAGATGATATTACTGTTGCTGACAAAATTGCAAAAACCATTCGAGAATCCAGCGGCGGACTTGCCTGTGTCAAGGCAATCGGCATAAAGCTTGCAGAGCGTAATATCGCGCAGGTGTCGGTAAATATGACAGACTACACATGTACGCCGCTCTACCGTATGGTTGAAATGGTGCGAATGGAAGCGGCTCGTTGGGGCATAAACGTTATTGGTACAGAACTTATCGGGCTGATTCCCATGAAAGCTCTTGCTGATTCAGCAGAATATTACCTGCAGATAGAGAATTTTGACTACGACCGTCAGGTGCTGGAAAACCATATGCTTGATGAGTTGTCCTTTGTCAACGGTTATGACGATTGATAAACGTGTTGATTTTGGCTTGTATTCTTACTACGCGTTAGATAATTGGATGTTAAACTCGTAGGGATGAGCAATGATCGCCTTTATGAATGTTCCTTGCGTGTTATTTCTCCTTACTTCGCAAAATTTGTCTTCTATATTATTAAAAAAACGCCTCCGTGAAGCTTTCTGCTTTGCGGAGGCGTTTGCTGTATTTAATTAATGTTTTGCGCTGAAATCAAAGCTTAGAATAGCCGTAGGAATTGACAATAGCGTCAATCTTGTATTTGCCTGCGCAAGCGGGGCAATCGCGGTAGCTGTATGTGCGGTATTCAGGGATGTCATCAACGCCGAATACAGACTTGACATCTACACCGTCAATATTATCGATAGCACTGAAGATTGCTGCAACACCGACGGGATTGCCGCTGTAGTAGTTCAGACACTCAAGGCAGCGATGAATGGTCTTACCGGTGGTTGCAGAAGCAATAAGGAGAAGAACGTTCTTTTTCCATACCATCTTCTGAACGTTGTCGCGGAAGATCATCTGATTGTTGGAATTGAACTCAGGAATAAGAACATTGATATTAGTGCCTGAGCTTACAGTATTTATGGTCTCAGAAAGCTGCTCAGCAAGAAATGCTGCGATCATCTGAGTGTCGTCCATGCAGACGATAGTGTCGATCTGCTTGTCGTTGTAAAGTGCGGCAAGTTCTTCAGCTACAAGCTTTGCATCCTTGCAGCGGCACTTCGGACGAGTCAAGTCGATATAATGATTGATGTGGGAATGGCTGGTTGCAAAATGACCGGGAATAACGCTTATGCGAATATTCGGGTTGTTCTTTGAACGAATTTCCTGTGCTCTGCTTTCCATAAATAGAACCTCCGTTTTGTGTGTGATTAAGTTTTATAGATCAATGGAAGTATGGATCATTACCATTGTTATCTCCATATTCCCAGAAACCGTCGTCATATTGTGCGTTGTCGAGAATCGGATTGCCATACTCGTCAAAGCGCTGAGTACTGTCATAACCGTTGTACTGAGGATAATTATTATCCGGCTGCGGATACATATCAGCAGAGTATTCAGGCTGATACTCGGGATATTCCGGATACTCCGGATATTCAGGCTGTATATAGTCCTGAGCGGGCGGTGCAGGCGGATAGAAATCACGTCTGGGCGGCTGCCTGTCAAGCGGACCGTAGGCGCGCTCGGCAATGGCACGTTTCTTCATGTTCTTGTCAAGGAAGAAACCGGCGAGAAAACCAAACATGAACAATGCCACCTCAGCGAATATAATGCCGATTATCTTGACAAGTTCAGTGTCAGAAGGTGCTTCATTTCCGCCTTCGATGATTTTGTCAGGCTGTGAAGCGGTGGGGAGAGGTGCAGTTGTTGTAGGCTCGGGATAGCCGGTTATGGTGTTTACATCAGTCGGATCAACGTAAGGGACTGTGCTTGAAGTGGTTGGAAGTGTTGTTGTGGTGGTTGTAGGCTGAGTCTCAGCTGCACGGATTACAACAATACCGTACTGCATTACCGAGCCGTCTTCAGCGGTAACAGTAACGGTGAAGGTGTTCTGACCGACGGCAAGATCCTTGATTCCTATTCCTGATGCAACAGCAGCTGAAGAATTTGGCGTTGCGGAAATTCGTATTGTGGCAACCTCGAATTCTACCGACACAGTGTATGCAACAAATTCCGGATTGAATGCCGGTGAGAGTGTGCCGGGTGCAACTGACAGTGAACGGAGCTTTGCGTCAGAGGAACGCTGCTTTGTGGTGGTTGTCGTAGTTGTAGTGGTCGATGATGTTGTGGACTCAGTAGGAGCGGCATATTCAACCGAAAGCTGCAGAGCAGCCGGAGCAACATCACCGAAGCTGGTGGAACTGCTGTAGCTGTTGTTGATAGTGCATATTATCTGACCGCTGCCTGATACTGTACTTACAACAGTAAACCTCATCTGCAGAAGGAGCAGTCGGGAAGTGCCGGGGGCAATGACGGTTTTGGTTGTGTCAGCGAATATAATTGAAATCTTTGAAGCGGTGGAGGCTTCGGAGTCACGGCAGGTGAGTTTCTGGCTCAGAACGTCGGGACAGGCGAAGTCAACATATCTGAAATGACTGCTGTTGAAGGTTATGTCGCCGTCGAAGGAGGTCAGTGTTTTCTCTGTAGGATTATCCACGTAAAGTGAGACAGTGACTATATCTCCTGTTTTTGCTGATTCAACATTCGATTCCAATGAAAAGACCGGAATTTCAGCAGCGCTCGCTGACAATGCAGGCAGATTATTAACTGACAATGCTGAAATAATCAGGATGGCAATTAATACAGCGCTGATTTTTATTATTAATTTAGTCACGGGCGCAATCTCCTTAGATTTGGAATTATGCGCATATGATACGCATTAAGCATTCGGACAGTTCCGGAAAAAGCCCGGAATCCGGTCAGTTGCTTTGAGCGATAAGAGCGCTCAGATATTCGATATCGGTTCGGTTGACTCTGCCGTCATCATTGACGTCGGCAGCAATAAGAGCTGCGCCTTCGAGAACAGGATAGGTCAGACCGGCAAGCTCAGCTTCTTCGGCGGAGAATTCCGGAGAGCTGATAATTGCTGAATTCATAAGATGTTCGTCAAGCATGAACTGGTCAAGAGAGTTGACTGCGCCGTCTCCGCTGATATCACCAACAATGACAACATGAAGCTGGTCAAGCATATATTCTCCGGACCACAGCTGAACAGCAGTGCCGGTGCCAACCTGAGCACCGATGTCCATTGCGTTTCCAGTGCTGTCTGCAATCACAATACGGCATCCGGAGATATCGTAGTCAGCAGGGAAATAAGCTGTATCGATAAATATCTGCATCCATGAACGAAGCGCAGAAACATTGGTGCCGCTGAGAGATTCAGTTGCAATGTCAACTCCGCTTATAGTGTGATCAAGGCGGTTTACAGATATTTCAGAATTCTCTGCAGCAGCAAGGCGGATGGGGTAAAGCTGAGAATCAAGCTGCAGAATGGTCTTGTAAAGCATATCGACAAGCTCAGCATCGACGAGATCCTTGGATACGGCAGTAAGCTTTTCGTAGTCGAGACGGATCTCCTGCATACGGTCAAGATGAGCTATTGTTGGCTCAGCAGGCAGCTTGATAAGAGAATTCACGACATCAGATGCGGAAATGATTTCAGCATCAGTTGCAGGCATAACGATATCGGGCTGCTCGTAGGGAATATCCTCTGTGGAGCCTCTGAGACGGAGACCGTAGAACTGTGCTATGGCAGTTGCATCGGCTATTCCGAGCCGGCGGCGTCCTTCAGGATCGCCAAGAACATCAGAGTCTCCGGTCATGAAAGCGTGCTCGACAAGAATGCCGGGAATACCGTACTGCTGAATGGTGCTTCCGATGACAGCGTAATAATCACCGATTTCCTGAGTGCCGTCACTGTGGGTATAGATTCGGTCACCGGTTTCGCTGACTCTGATTTTGACACCGCGTATAGTCATTCCGAGCGATTTGAACTGCTTGAGTATGCAGATGCCTAACTGAGTGCTTTCGAGGTTGTAGCGGTCGCTGTAGGTGCTGTGTGAAACATATATCTCAGAACCGTTGGCTTCGGGGTTATCTGCATCATTACAGTGAAGGCTGATAAGAATATCGGCTTCGACCTCATTGGCATAATCAACTCTTGCACCGAGAGAAAGTGTTTCGCCGGGCTCAAGTCCGGTGTGGGTCATGTAAATCTCCACACCCTCATATCTCGCAAGCTCATCTCGGCAGGCGAGAGCGATGTCAAGATTCACATCAGCTTCGTACAGACCGGCATCATAATTTACAGCACCGGTATCGGCTCCGCCGTGACCGGGATCCAGAACTATGACGACAGTATTGTCAGACTGTGCAAAGAATCCGGAGGTGACCATGGGGATTGCAAATGCAATAAGCGCACAGCAAAGTGTTATTGCGGTAAGCTTCCATACAAATTTACTTTTTGAATTCATAAGCGTTCTCCCGATATTTACTGGTAGTAATAGGTGTCTGACTGACCGTATTCGGACGGGGTGCCGTTTACAGGCTGAGCATAATCTATAGAGCCAAGTCCGTATGCGCCGGAGGTGTCTACCGGCTGCTGGGTGTAGTCCTGCTGAGGCGTAAATTCATCTGCCTGATAGTATGCGGTCTGATCTGTATAAGAAGAAATATCCGGCTGATAACCGTTGAAGCTGTCAGGCTGATATGTCGGCGGTGCTGCAGGTACGGCAGCGGAATAGGTCGGCTGATAGCTGTTCATCGATGCTGCATAACCGCTTTGGTACATTGAGTCGGAAACAGGAGCATTAATTCTGTTCTGCATTTCAAGTCGCTCCTGTGCAGCCATAAGCTCTTCAACGCTGTATTTCTGCGGCTGAGAAGCGTTTTTATGAGTAATGTAGCCAGCTGAGAAGGCAAGCAGGAAAAGCGCTACGGCAGCAGCAACGATTCCGATAAGAGATGCCATGTTCAGGGTTACAGTAGAACCTTCCTTTACAGGCTCATCACCGGGTATTACCGAGCCGGAAATATCAGGCGAAACAGAACTGGTAGGAAGGGTGGATTCTGTGGTAGGGGGTGTGGTGATAGGTGCGGTAGTAGTAACTGTGGTCGGTGCTGTGGTAGTGGATGTAGTTGTTGTGGTAGTGGTGGTTGATGTCGGTGCAGTGGTGGTTTCGCCTGCTGCAAGTCTCTTTATCGTGAGGGTGTAGGTTTTGGTTGTAACCTTATCCTCGGCCGTTACAAGATACTTGTATGTATTTGTTCCTACTGCGAGCATATCGTTTGCCGGGCGCTCTACTATTGAGTATGATGCACGTGAATCAGTGCAGGCGGCGGCAATACCGAAAGACGGGATAGAGTAACCGACGGTTACAGTATATTCAGTGACGTTGGCAGAAAAAGCAGGTGTCAGATTCACGGGCGCGTTGTTTACCGTAACAACAAGACTTGAAAGGGTTGCGTCATTTGATACCGGCTTGATTGTCACCTTTGCAGGCGGGCATATATTGGCGGTCATTGCAGCTCCGCTTGCATCGCTCATAACTGCGTTTGAAATCTGGAATGATATTTCGCCGGCGGGTGCTGTTTCCGATACAACAAGCGGGAATTTGAGAATAAGCTTCTGACCGGCCTTGAGCGGAGTGGGCTGAACGGTTGAATCGCTGGGATTGTAATTGTATACCTTGATGGTGCTTCCCTGCTGACGAAGAACAACAGGAGACTCAGCGTTAGGCTTGGCAATACCGTTTATCGAAGTGGTATAATCCGGAGTGATGCCGAGTATTCTGGTTTCGTCGTATGTAAGCGCAAACTCAAGTTTGTTTATGTCCTTTGTGGAGTCGTTTGTCAGTGTGATCGTCAGTGTTATTATGTCCTTTGCGCGAACGGCGGAATTGTCAGTTTCCATCTTGAATGAAGCCGCATGGTTGGCGGTTGTTCCTGTAGCAAAAACAGACGGAACAAACACTGAAAACAAAGCGGTGAAAGCAAGCATTATAGCAGCAATGCGCAGTACAAACCTTTTCAAATTGAATACCCCCGTGATATCCCGGCTGCCGCAGCTCAGGAAAGAGCATACAGACAGCAGAAATTTTGATTTTTTCAAGAGCAATCCTATATATAATAAATAATATATAACTATATTACATAAAAAGGTAGCTTTTTTCAAGAGATTTTACAATAAATTTGCAAATATAATACATACGCTTGTATAAATGCGTGCAAATGCGATATAATTAGGCTGTTCAGAAAGTATGAATCGCTCAGAGGAGTGTACAAATTAATGGTTAGTGTCAGAATTGGAAAAAATGATGCAGGTCAGCGTGTGGATAAGTTCCTGACAAAGGCATTCCCGTCGCTGCCGCAGTCAATGATGTACAAAGCTATACGCTGCAAGGATATAAAGCTCAACAGAAAGAGATGCGAAATATCAACAAGACTGTGTGAGGGGGACCAGCTGGATATATATATACGCGATGAGTTTCTGGAAAAAGCTGCTGAGCAGGGTCCGCAGTTTCTCAAAGCAGGAGCTTCGCTGAGTATTGCTTATGAGGATGAAAATATACTGATTGCCGACAAGCCTCAGGGGCTGATAGTACATCCTGATGAGAACTATCAGAATGATACGCTTATAGGACGTATTCAGCGTTATCTCTACGAAAAAGGTGAGTATGACCCTGATGATGAGCAGAGCTTTGCACCTGCGCTTGTCAATCGCATCGACCGGAATACAAGCGGACTTGTCATCGCGGCGAAAAATGCTGCAGCTCTTCGTGTGCTGAATGAAAAAATCCGTGCACGTGAGGTCAGCAAGAAGTATCTCTGCATAGTATATGGTGAGATGAAGAAAAAAGAAGACACCCTGACCGGATATCTTGAGAAAAACGAGTCGCAGAACAGGGTGTATATTGATAAAAAACCTGGCAAGAATTCAAAGACAATAATTACCCGGTATAAAGTAGCAGCAACGCGTCCGGGGCTGAGTCTGCTGGAGGTAGAGCTTCTCACAGGACGTACACATCAGATACGTGCGCATCTTGCATCTATCGGACATCCGCTGATGGGTGACGGAAAGTACGGAGTCAATCAGCAGAACAAGAAATACGGAGTGTTCAAGCAGGCTTTGTGCTCGTGTTATCTCAGGTTTGATTTTCCGACAGATGCACAGGAACTTGAGTATTTGCGGGGGCGGGAAGTGTTTGCTCACAAGGTCGATTTTGCGTCGAAGTTCCTTTCAGCTTCCGATGTGCGCATAACAGACAGAGAAATAGCCGCCAGATGGCGATAATCTGCAAAATACCGATGCAGGTGTAATATTTACTGACATATCATATTGAACAGGTGATGACAATGCCCGATAAATATGCTGATATTTTTGACTATGTCATAAAAGAAGACAAACCGTTCAGCGAGCGTCCTTTCGGAAACGCAGACAGCATGGTGCTGTCAGAACTGTCTTATCTCAAAATGGAAAAAATTGTACGCAAACCCTCTCTGCTGTCGCTTGCCATGCCGTTCAGTGCACTGATGATTTCAGAGAGGCTGAAGCTTCTGCTTGAAAATGTCAGAGATGCAGATAAAGTTGAGAAGCTTGCGAGAGCAGTTGCTTCCAGCCGCAGATTCGGCTCAATGAAAGTGAATTATGCTGAAAGCCGTTTCAGTGCAGAGGAAGAAAATCAGTTTGCTGCAGTTACATATTTTCTCGATGACGGAACTGCATTTGCTGCATTCCGCGGAACGGACAACACTATTGTAGGCTGGCGCGAGAATTTCAATATGGCGTATAAGCCGTTTGTTCCGGCACAGGAGGACAGTGTCGAGTATCTTGAAAAAGTGGCGGTGATCACACATCAGCCGCTTCGTGTCGGCGGTCACTCAAAAGGCGGCAATCTTGCCGTTTATGCCGCAGCAAACAGTAAGTCGAAGATACAGGACCGGATACTCGGTGTGTATTCTCTTGACGGACCGGGGTTCAAACGTGCAATATTTGAGGATCCGGAATATCTGCGGATTGGTGCAAAGGTGCATCGTCTTATGCCGACAGGCACTATGATTGGCACTCTGCTTACACAGAGTGATGATTATCTTGTTGTTGAGAGTGAGGGAGAAGGATTCGGACAGCACAGTCTGTATAACTGGCGCTTTGACGGAGATGAGCTTGTATACGCAGATAAGCTGAGTGATGATGCAGTTCGATTTGACCGTATGATCGACAGCTGGGTCGGTATGCTTACAAATGAGCAGCTCGAAGGTACTGTAAATACGGTGTTCGGAATGATAGACGAAATTGAGGCTGACAGCTTTGATGACGTAATGGAATATCTCGGCAGCGGAGAGCTTAATGCGCTGAAGGCTTATCGCATGATAGAGCCAGATAAGCGTGGTCAGGCAGTAAATATAGTCACTGCGCTTGGTAAAGCTTTTATTTCAAGCAGATTGCCTGTAAAACAGGGAATGGTTGTACCTTCAGATAATGAATCAAAATAATTTACCGATAAAAAAGCAGCACTGTCTTTAGAGACAGTGCTGCTTTTTGTTTGAGCGTGATTTACATAATGTGGTTCTGGCGCTTTGCTGCTGTGAGAGTATTTTTCATCAGCATTGCAATGGTCATGGGACCGACGCCGCCGGGGACAGGGGTTATAGCAGAGCACTTGGGCTCAACCGCAGCGTAATCGACATCTCCGCACAGTTTTCCGTCTGCATTACGGTTTATTCCGACGTCAATAACCACGGCACCTTCCTTGACCATATCTGCTGTGACAAAGCCTGCGCGACCTACAGCGCTGACAAGAATGTCAGCACGTCTTGTGTGCGCAGCAAGATCCCTGGTCTTGCTGTGGCATACAGTAACTGTGCCGCCGCGATGGAGAAGAAGCATTGCCATCGGCTTGCCGACGATGTTGCTGCGTCCGATAACTACGCAGTCTTTTCCTTCGATTGAGATGCCGCAGGAGTCAATCAGTTCGATTACACCGGCAGGTGTGCAGGGGAGAAATGCATAATCACCGACCATGATGTGTCCGGTGTTTTCTACGTGGAAGGCGTCAACGTCCTTTTCAGGCGGGATAGCTGCAATAACAGCGTTTTCGTCAAGTCCCTTAGGCAGCGGAAGCTGGCAGAGAATGCCGTTGATATCGTCGCGGGCGGAAAGCTTTGAAATGTGCTCAAGGAGTTCCTCCTGTGTAGTTTCTGCCGGAAGAGCAAGCTCCTCGGAGTAGAAACCGACCTCAGCGCAGGCTTTCTTTTTGTTGTTTACATAAACTCTTGATGCAGGGTCGTCGCCGACTATGATGACAGCCAGACCGGGAGTGATTCCTTTTTCACGAAGCTGAGCGGTCTCAGCGGCTATTTCAGCACGAACCTTTGCAGAAACAGCTTTACCGTCAATAATAACAGCCATCAGTTTTCTTTTCCTCCTGATTTGAAGATGTTTTTAAGTGCTGAAGAAGCCTTAGAGAAAAAAGCAGAAAGTTTCTGCTTATCCTCAGCCCATTCTTCGGCAAAAGTTTTTTTGTTTGCTAAAACAGTTTCGGGATCGACCGGTCCGTCCGGAGTCTCGAAGAATCCGGCGGTTACAGGGCGGAACCAGTTTATTTTTCCTGTTACCTGAAGGATTATTACTGGAATTGTGACGATAACGCAAAGTACAGCAACAAGCTGTGAAACACGGATTACATCAGGAATCAGATAAAGACTGTCGGTGCGCAGACCCTCAATCCAGCTGCGTCCGAGACCGTACCATGCAAGATACATCAGGAAATACTGTCCGCGGAATACATACCACTTCTTGCTGAGAAAATGCAGAATGATAAGTCCGCTTATGCACCATATGGACTCATACAGGAAACAGGGGTGAACAGTGACGTTTCCGGTATTTACACTCATCATGCCCCACGGCAGATCGGTTTCAGAGCCAAATGCCTCCTGATTTGCGAAGTTGCCCCAGCGACCGATGCCCTGTCCGATGAGGAAGCCCAGACCGACAAGATCAAACATTGAGAAAAGGTGAATGTTGCGGCGCTTGCACATCAGTCCTCCGCCGACAAGGGCGAGTATCACTCCGCCGTAAATAGCGAGACCGCCGTCGCGGATATTGATAACATCTGCGAATGAGTGGAATGATTCAAGATGGAAAATAACGTAGTAGAGGCGTGCACCGATAATGCCGCAGACAAGTCCGACCAGAACAACATCGATCATATCATCGGTGTTGACGCCGAAACGTCTGCCGTTGCGCATGGCGTAAACAACCGCCAGCAGAAATCCTGTAAGGATTATCACCGCATACCAGTAAATCTCAAAGCTGCCGATGCGGAAAGCAACATTGTCAATGGTGAATTCAAGACCTAATCCGGGAAAACTGACCTCCATTGGAAACATATCGGAAACCTCCCAATCTATAATTCCCGCAAATGGCATATACAGGTACCATCTTGCGTGATAGTAATGATTATAACACATAAGCATCCTGTATAAAAGTGTAAATTTAACAATATGTACATTATTTGCGCAGTCATGCGTGTTGACGTAATGGCTTTCCATATGATAAAATATATACACAGATTATGTACAATGAAAAGGTGTGTTCAAGCATGGAAAATATACTTTCACGAATAACCTTCAGCGAGGAAAACCGTAAGAAATACATAATGACTGCGATTGCGCTTGCTGTTCTTTTTGTTTTTCAGCTTTGCTCTGTGATAATAAGCGGCTGTACCGGAAGTGCCAATGCAGCATCGGACGGAAGAACCTCCGGCACTGATGTAATTGTCAATGAAAACGGTGAGGTTGTCGAATCGGGAGAAGATGAGATCGATGATGAGTATTCCCGTGTCATAATCGTACCCATGCTCATCAATACAGAGAACGTAATGTCTGCTGACTTTATGCCTAACAACCTTGTCCGCGTCGGCGAGGAGGTCAAGGGTACGGCATCACTGCAGATAAATGCAACAGTGCGTGAAGCCTATCTTGTAATGCAGAAGGATATGGAAGCTCAGGGGGTCAAGCTCCCGATGGTCATCAGCGCCTACAGAAGCTATGCCAGACAGAAGGAGCTGTATGATGCCAAGGTTGCGCAGTATGGTGTAAACCAGAAGGTTACTGCGATCCCCGGTACATCTGAGCACCAGTACAGTGCGTGTATCGACCTTTCCACTGACGGCACCTGTCAGAATAATTTTGGTCAGCTGCCGACCGGTATCTGGATTGCAGAAAACAGCTACAAATATGGCTTTGTCGTACGTTATCCCGAGAATAAAAAAGAGCTTACCGGCATCAACTTCGAGCCGTGGCATATTCGTTATGTCGGTGTAGAACACGCAACAGCGATGTATGAGATGGATATGTGCCTCGAGGAGTATACCGAGTATCTGTGGGCTCATTATCCCAATGCGGTTGAGGAAGTATCGCCGGATCAGTTCCCGGCACCCCGCTGGGCAGGCGATACAGGTGAAGACGATGCTGTGCCGTCATCTTCCGATGCAGCAATGAACTGACGCGGTCACCGAACTATCGATTCGATAAAGGAGATATATCTTGAATAACAGCAATTTTCCTAATGATCATCAGGACGAATATCTGAAGAAATGTGCCGATGAAGGCTATCTTCCGAATCCGTTTGCAAAAAATACGGTAACTGATGAATCACCTATGTTTGACAAGCTTTCATCGCTCAAGAAGCCTGTCGTTATCGCAGTGCTGTGCATAATGATAGCGAATGCGCTGATAATGGTCATCGCAGGCGGCTATATAAAGTGTGAGCCGCGTGAACGTCCTGAGGATACCGCGCCTACAGTGACAACAACGCTTGCAGAGCTGATAGATACCGGAACGGCATACAGCCATGTAATCCCGGCGGTTGGTGCATACGCAGAAGGTGTTGACCGATACATCAGATACGAGCGCGGTCAGATGCAGATGGACGAGGTGGTTTTCAGCTTCACAGGTGACTGTACCATAGGCACATGGCCGGAAGCTTCCATGGAGACCAACTACAATGCCATATACAAAAGGTCAGGAAGTCCTACCTATTCCTTTGACCTTGTAAAGTCATTTTTTGAGAATGACGACTATACATACGTCAACCTTGAGACAACACTGACAAAAGCAAGCTATCGACTCGATAAAGGTACAAGCTACAACTTCAAGGGTGACCCTGAATGGGCAGGTACCATGCTTGCGGCCAGCTTTATTGACGGCTGCAATCTTGCAAACAACCACAGCTATGACTATAAGCTGAAAGGTTATGAGGAAACACAGGACGTTCTGCGCAAGGCGGGACTTGATGTCGGTCGTCAGGACGCAGCGATATTTGTGAATATCAATGATCTTGAGGTTGTCCTTATCTCCGCGAACTATATCAACACATCGTACAATCCCGATGAGATTTTCGGTGACGAGCTTACAGATCTGCTTGTCCGCCAGATAAAGCAGTTCAAGCGAACAGGCAACATTGTTGTTGTCAACTGTCACTGGGGTCTTGAAAGAAAGAATATCCCGAATGAGGAACAGACAGGTCCGGCGCATAAGTTTATCGATGCCGGTGCTGATCTTGTCATAGGTCATCATCCTCATACGCTGCAGGGTGTTGAGCTTTACAAGGGCAAGTACATATTCTATTCCATAGGCAATTTTGCTTTCGGTGGAAAGGCGACAACCGACGAGGTCAACCGCATAAGCCTTATAGTGCGTCCGAGATTTGCGCTTCGCAACGGTGTTGCAATGGTCACAGCGGTGTGTATAGTTCCGTGCTATACAACTTCTGCAGCCGATATAGAAGAAAACAACTATCAGCCAATGCCGGTTTTCGGAATGACAGCCAGACAGATGTATTACGATCTGCTTGAGTGGTCAGAAGCGCTTCCGTACGGTGTAAGCGAGCTGAGCTGCCCGTCTGTTGATTTTACTGAAATTTCGACAACTGAATCTACAACTACAACTACTACAACAACCACAACCGCCACAACTACCGAATCGACGGAAACAACCACCGGAACCGGTACGTCTGCAACAACTTCAGCTGCAGCTCAGTAAGCAGTGGTGCAAGGAAAAGAGAATATATATGAAAATAATGATTGCATCAGATATCCACGGCTCAGCATTTTATTGCCGGCAGCTGCTGGAGGCATACAAAAGGGAAGAGGCAGATAGGTTCCTTCTTCTTGGAGATATACTTTATCACGGTCCGAGAAATGACCTGCCGGAGGAATACGCACCTAAAAAGGTAATCACAATGCTCAATGAGATAAGCGATGAGCTGCTTTGCGTTCGCGGCAACTGTGAAGCTGAAGTGGATCAGATGGTGCTTGATTTTCCGGTGCTTGCCGATTACTGCATCATATATGTGGGCAGCCGGATGATTTTTGCCACTCACGGTCATGTTCATAACACGGCAAATCCGCCTAAGCTGAAAAAAGGGGATATTCTGCTGCACGGACATACCCATGTGCCGGTGTGTGAAGATCATGACGGATACACTTACATCAATCCAGGTTCAGTATCTATACCGAAGGAGAATTCAGCTCACGGATACATGGTGCTTGATGACAGCCGTTTTGTGTGGAAAACACTGGACGGAACGGAATATATGGAGTACGTTCTGTAATCAGGCTGATTTGTAAACAAAGTAGAAACGATAATTTAATACCGGATAATTCACCCGCCATTTTCACAGGATAATGGCGGGTGATTTTTTATGAATGCAAGAAAAAGACAGAGATATGCGGATTGTCTTACTGTGTTTTCTGTTGGAGCAGTGCTGTATACGCTTACTGAAATTCTGTGGCGCGGACACAGCCACTGGACTATGACGCTGACCGGCGGACTATGCGCTATGTTAATTCATGTGCTGAACAGAAGATTTCGTGAAAAGAAGCTGTTTGTCAGGTGTGTTATGGGCAGTGCAGTCGTAACGTCAGTAGAATTTCTGGTAGGCTGTATCGTCAATATACTTCTTGACTGGGCAGTGTGGGATTATTCTGAGCTGCCGCTTAATCTGATGGGGCAGATATGCCTGCTGTACAGTATAATGTGGTTTTTCCTGAGCATACCGGCAATAGCCTTCAGCTCGTGGCTCTGCAATGTCCGAAAAAACAGCTGCTGCGTAGTATTTGAATGAATGCGTACCGGAGTCAAAGGCAAAGTAATGCTGCCAGCTCAAATATTTTTTGAAATTTTCCAAAACATAAATACTGTTCTATTGACAATTTTTTCATTTAAAGTTATTATTCTCTTATCGGGTTTTCGCGCTTTGCATCGATGAAAACCTTACTCAAGAAAAGGGAGGATAATTATGCAAAATACTACTGAGAATACCACAGTTGAGACCAAGGCTGAAGCTAAGGTCGAAACCAAGCCGGCGGAAGATGTATCTGCTGTTTCTTCGATGGCAGAACAGCTTGAAGCTGTAGCTCCTGAGAAGCGCCGTGTCTTCAGAAAGGCATGCAACCACACAGCACGTTCCGTTCTGCTTCAGATGCTGATAATGAACGGTCTTGTTGCCATTATCATCGCAGTGTATATGGTCATTGCAATGCTGACCAATTCCGATATAATGACAGCAATAACCAGCGGCGCAACCGATAATCTGGAAAAAGCGCTCATGGATATGCTCAGCGGACCGAATTATCTTATCTGGACATTCGCGGCAACCGCTGTCGGCGGTACTGTAGCAAATATCGTTGCCGGTCTGCTTCATTCCAAGAAGCGCGGCTATAAGTATTTCGAATCCTTCAAAGAGGGCAGAATGAACTTTGCTCTCTTCGGCGGCGGTGCAGTTGTCGGTATCGGTGCTATGTATCTGTGGGCTTATGCTTATCAGCTTATCCAGCATCTCACCGGCTATACCGATCCCCTTAACGAGGCATCTATGGTTCAGGCGGAAACACTGCTTTCTTTTGCAAATCCCGTAGGTCTTGTAATTTATTGCCTGTATGTCTGTATTCTTGCTCCGATCACTGAAGAGTATCTCTTCCGCGGAGTCCTGCTCAAGACTCTCTCCAAGTACAATGTTGCGTTCGCTGCATTCGCTACCTCTCTCATGTTCGGTCTGCTTCACGGCAACCTCAATCAGACTCCGGGCACCTTCCTGTTCGGTCTGACCATGGCTTATGTAGCAATCCGCTCGGGTTCTATCCGTACCCCGATCATTCTTCATTTCCTGCTCAATACATACAGCACCGTGATGTCCATACTGCTTGTCAATAAGGTTGTCAGTGAAGAGACACTCGGCATTATCAGCCTTATTCTCAACGTTCTCTTTATCGTCGGTGCTATTGTTATTATCATTGTTGGTCTTTCCAAGAAGAAGTTCAAGTGGGAAGCTACAGAGCCCACCACAAATCATACCCTTCTTCCGAAGGCAGAGAGCCGTGCGAAGCTTCACCTTCTCCACTTCTTCTCCTGCTTCTGGGTTATTGTTCTTATTTACATCAGCGTAGAGCTTATTCTTACAAACGGCGGCTTTGCTCCGCTTTTCAAGCTTGTAGCAGATGCAATTTCTAACGCAATAGCATAATCAAAGCAAATAAAGTATAGTAAATGTTTTGCCGGCTCCGGGAAATCGGAGCCGGCTTTTTGTATAAATAAAAGAGAGCCGCATCGGCAGATCATCTGATCGCTGATGCGGCTCTTGAATTTTAGAAAATTAACCGAGTTCAATTGGCTCAACTTCCTTGAGCGGAGCGCCTTCCAGATAGGTAACATCATTCCAGCCGTTGAATTCGACAACATATCTCCAGTTTCCGAATGCTTTCCGGATTGCCATGTTCAGCTCGCTTACCCTCCAGCCCTCAAGCGGGTTGCTCTTTACCTTGAATCTGATCGTGCAGTCAGGCAGAGCTTCAGATAAGGCTTGCTGCTCATCGCGGTCAAGTCCACACTGAGGAATCCACAGGGAATTGAGCTGCTTCATGGAAAGAAAAGGTGTTATGTCTTTGATGGCGTTGTTGCCGATGCAGACTTCAGTGAGATTCGGCAGCTGAGCGAGAGCTGAGACATCGGTGAATTTGCACGAGAAGAGCTCTATGTACTGCAGTTCCTTGAGTTCAGCAAGAGGTGAGAGATCCCGAATCAGATTATCACCGAGAATTAGTACCTTAAGCTTCTTGAGACGTGCAAAAGGTGTCAGGTCGGTAATGTTGTGATGCCCCAGGTCAAGTGCGGCAAGGTCGGTACAGTACTTGAGAAGAGGTGCAAGCTGTTCATCGTTGCAGCGTGTCATTCCAAGTGATGAGAAGCATACAATATCTGTTCTCACGGTCCAGAATACAGGTGCTCTGCCGAAGGTTATCTCCCATACAAATTTTATATCGGGATATTGTTCGGTGAGGGTTTCCATTTCTTCGTTGGAAAGCCCGCATCGGCACATATCGAGATATTCCAGATTTGGCAGATAAGCAAGCTTTTTACTGAAAGAGGCAAGGTCTTCGATCTTATGGTCAGCAATGACAGCGCGGGTATCGGTGCTTAAAACGTCAACTCCGCACAGATCGACGCTCCAGACAAAATTACAGTCCGGTTTAGTCGCGGCAAGCTCAATCAGCGTATCGTAATCACTGCAATTACTGACTGTCACGCTTTCAAGATCGCGGAAAAGCATTAACTTTTTCAGATCATTGAGCGAAGGAGAATCCAGTACCAGTTCGGTTTCGTTGCTTGTTGCCGGTATACCGCACAGCTCCATCTGCCAGATAAAATTGCAGGCATCATCGGCAGCTGCTGCAATAATTTCATCAGTTATTTCGGTGCATGCAGATATATCTGCATATTTAAGATTCGGAAGCATAAGCAGCAGTGAACAGTCGGCAGCAGACTCATCGTCGAGCGAAATATGCTCAGCGCTGCTGTTTATCTCAGAGTTGCCGAGCATGACCGTATAGTTTATATCACAATCGGGAAAAACTGTAAGCAGATCTTCAATTGTCTGATTATCAAGCCGGCATCCGCTAACATCAAGCTCCCTCAGTGAGATAAACCGTCTGAGCTTGGAAATATCATCAGAATCTGCATCAGTGAGAATTGCCGAATGTGAAAAAATACTGAAAATCCTGCCATCAATAAAGAAGTGGGTGGAGAAGAATACTATTAATAATGTCAGAATACAGGCGGCGGAGATGATTATAGCTTTTGCTCTGCGCATAGAAATATCCTGCTTTCGTTAATTTATTGAAAAAGGTGCCGGCAGTGCATTGTAACAGTCAGAATCAAGTCGATCTCAATCAGCGCGAATTATTATTTGTTCACTCGATTTTTTTCGACATACGGAAAGAATCGGCCAATGTAGAATGATAGAAAAGAAATATGACCGCGGGCACTGAATACATAAAATTATAAGGTAATTTTATCACTTGCAGAAATATTTGTAAAGAAGAATGAACGAAAGAACGAAATCGGCGGAGAGAATCCATTTATTCTCTTGCTGATAATTTATTTGTCAACATATATGCCGGTCAGGTGCGCAAATTAGTAGAGATGCTTCTGATGATGGCATCACGAAACAAGTTTGCGTAATGAAAGAGGTGAGAGTATGAGGAAAAGAGTTTTTGCGGTGTGTCTGTCGGCTGTGGTATTGTTTGCTGCATTGACTGGAGTGATGGCTGCGGTTGGATATAGTCTGGTTCCGGATAATATCAGTGTAATAAAAGGTGAAGAACCGTCGCTTCAGCGTGCACCGTTTATACTTCTCCGTTTTGACGATGATCAGGCGGTGGAAACAGGCGGCAGTGCAGAAGCAGAATGCAGTGCCGCGGCTGAACTTTTCGGAATTATTCCGGTCAAAAACGTTGACATCAGATTTGTTGAAAGACAGAAGGTCGTGATGTGCGGAATACCTATAGGAATAAGGCTTGATACAAGTGGAGTGATTGTTGCGGAAACAACTGATGTGACCACAGCGGAGGGCAAGGTGAATCCCGGAGCAGAATGCGGATTGATGCCTGGTGATAATATTATTTCTGTCAATGGAAAAAGGATAAACAAAGCGGCTGACCTGATAACTGAAGTAGAACGGTCAGATGGCAATGCAGTGCAGATAGAAGTAATACGTCAGGACGGGAGCAGCGCTGAGCTTGAATTGAAACCGGCGTTTTCTGAAACCGAAGGCTGCTACCGAGCGGGAATATGGATACGCAGCGGTACAGCAGGGATCGGGGTGCTTACGTTTTATGACCGTGCTACAGGGATATTTGGTGGTCTCGGTCACGCAATATGTGACGACAGTTCCGGCGCGGTTATGAGTGTATCGGACGGAGAGATAACCAGCGTGATGCTGACAGAGGTTGTTCGCGGAGCGAGCGGTGCACCGGGAGAACTGGTCGGATTTCTTGGCGATATAAAATACGGAACACTTACAAAGAATACCGAAACAGGAGTATACGGTCATATAGAAAAGGACTTTGCATTGGAGCACAGTGAATATGAAGCAGCGCTGAAGCAGGAGATAGAGGAAGGCTATGCACAGGTGGTGACCAGCATACCGGGAAGTGACGGAGTGCAGATGTACGATATAGAGATAGAGAAAATAAACTACGATCAGGACAATCCGACGCGCAACATGATTGTCAGAGTAACCGACGAAGATCTGCTCGAACTGACCGGCGGCATTGTTCAGGGAATGTCCGGCTCACCGATAATCCAGAACGGCAGACTCATCGGTGCGGTAACCCATGTACTCGTCAATGACCCAACGAGCGGCTACGGGATATTCATCGAGAATATGCTGGATGCAGCGGCATAACAAAGACAGGGGCGTTTGCCCCTGTCAAGCTATTGCAATTTAAACGGCTCAGATGGTAAGGCTTTGGGTAAATCCTTGTCCTTGAGATTATACTGTTTTCGATTATGAAATGTTGATGCATAAGGAATCTGCAAGCAAGGAGTCAAATCACAATCTTTAACGCTCATAGAAAATACAAATGTTTTAAGTTTCTTCATCTTGTTGAGGAAAGCAAGATTTGGTAATTCGTTTTTACCATACAAATGAAGATGCTCCAAATTGACCAAATCATATAAAACGGAGAAATCTGCAATTTTAGGACAATTTTCAATGCTTAATGCCCGCAAACTATTTGCCACATGAGATAACTGAGAAATATCACACAGGGAACGCATATAGTCGAAAGAAAGATCTTGCATTTTGGGAAAACGCCCTATGCCGGAAAGGGATTTTAGACTGCTCTGCAAAAACCATATTCTTTTAAGGTTTTGACTGCTGCTGATAGCAGTCAAATCTTCGTGTGTTTTATCTCCTGAGATATGGAGTTCTTCCAGGGTGTCAACCAGATTGTAATTAAGATGTCCCTTTCCGGCAACTCCAACCTTCACCAGCCCTTTGATTTTAGAATAATCGATTGTTGTATGCAGATGTTCTTTTGGACCACCATACGCAGTTGTACAAGTCAGATCTTTTATGTTCGGCATATCATATAAAGGCGAATAATCGAAATGATCAATAGCGGTATCTGCAAGTATAATGTTTATGTATCGGAGAGAAGGACATCTGGTAATGAATGATATGTCTTCAGCAATGATAATTACTTTTTTTAGCTGATATTGATTGATCAACTCAATGTGGTCTTCCAATGAATGGTCTGAAAAACCATACTTAGGGCACCATGCTTGACATTGAGATGGATTTCTGATAACAATCGCATCGTAAATATTGGATTGTGTTAAAGGAGCAAAAACATATCCCTGACGGTACAAATAGCCTTGTTGAAAAGTAGATATATCAGTTATGACATCTGTAATCCTGTCCATAATGTATCCTCCTTTTTTTCCTTTAGTATATATCGAAAACAACCGTAAATCAAGAAAAAACCGACGGTCCGGCAAATATCGGAATTTGTCGAAATAGAAAGAGAAATTAAAAATCCCATTTTTCGACAATTCATCTATGTCAAGTTAAGGACTGCGGTTGGAGTGTGTAAAAACCTGCCTTTTACCTGCAAAAACGCATAAAACCCGCAGAAAAACACAAAATTCTTTTGTCCCCTACTTGACATCAGCGTGTCCGGCTCACCGATAATCCAGAACGGCAGACTCATCGGCGCGGTAACCCATGTACTCGTCAATGACCCAACGAGCGGCTACGGGATATTCATCGAGAATATGCTGGATGCTGCGGGATAAAATTTCTGACAGGGGCGCAATGCCCCTGTACTTTTTTTCTACCTTATGTTATCATATAAATAAATAGGCTCTTTCGTTTCATAAAGAGCAAAATGGAGGCATAAGTTATGGCGGCAATGGTGTTGAAGGATATGATTATCTGCCCCCGATGTGGTGCAGAAATGTTCCCTTGTGCATTTGACGGCGATAACCGACTGATTAGTTATCGTTGTCGATCCTGTTATGATGTAATGAGTTTAGGATCAATTCAGGAGTGATAATAATGAAGGAATATAAGATTTTTACATTTGAAGAGATTCTTGATGAAGTAAGATTAACACAGGAAGCATGGGCGAGAGTAAAGTCTGCGCCTGAAGGAGAATACGCACAGGCTGTTCTGCGTGAAATTACATGGCCTGAAGGCTTTCTGGAGCAGCTGAAGGGGAAAGAGCTGTCTGAGCAGATGTCTTATTACAGGATAGTGGAAGAGGAACACTACAGCCGCACAGCGTACGGTGAAGTGACAAATGAAAATAAACATAGATTCGGCTATGCTTTGGAGGATTATTCCGGTCTGACATCTCTTATTGTAAATGACGGAATACTGATAGGTGTCCGGATCAAAACATATACACGCCGTTACGATTGGGGTGTTCCGGCATTTCCTTATCAGGACATCTGCACGTATTACGCAAGTGATGATAATGGCTCAGGTTCAAAAGACCGCGAGGATTATGCTCATCTTTGCTGCGTGATGCCGGATAAAACTTCAGCCGAAGAATGATCTTGCTTTGTTTTATTGTCGACGAAAAATATGAAAGATACTGTTGCAAGAATAAAAAGAATGGAGCTCTGCTATGATGCTGTCAGCCAGGCGGCTGCAGCAGATCCTGCTCTGCTAAGTAATGATGAAAATATTATTGCCATGCTGAGTGCTCTTATCGATTATCAGGAGAGCGGTCAGTGGCTGAAGGATTATGAGGCAGATGAACGCGGAGAATTGCCGAGAAAGCTCAAACGCGGCGTGCTCTCGCAGGATGGTCTGTATGATTTGCTGAGCAGCATTAATTCTGATTAATAACAATAAAAGAGCCGGTGCAGTTCGAACCTGCACCGGCTTTTTTATTTATTTCCAAGCTGCCAGAATGCTACAGCACTTGCAGCAGCAACGTTTAGCGAATCAACACCGTGCGACATCGGTATGCGTACGGTATAATCGCAGTCGGCGATTGTTTTTTCAACAAGTCCGTCTCCTTCTGAACCAAGGATAATCGCAAGCTTTTCTTCGGACATGAGATTTTCATCATCAATGGAAACCGAATCATCGCGCAGAGCCATCGCAGCAGTGCGGAAGCCTAATTTCCTGAGCCGCTCCATTCCCGGGGAAGGCCAGTCAGATACTTCATCGCCAATAAATGTCCATGGTATCTGAAATACAGTACCCATACTCACTCTTGCCGAGCGGCGATAGAGCGGATCGCTGCAGCCGCGTGTCAGCAGAACCGCATCAATATTCAGTGCAGCGGCCGAGCGGAAAATGGCGCCTACATTTGTAGGGTTCATGATATTTTCAAGAATGACAATTCTCTTTGCACCAGCGCATATATCCTCAACAGCCGGCAAGGCGGGACGGAGCATTGCGCAAAGCAGACCGCGTGTCAGCTGAAAACCGGTAAGCTGTGTCAGAATATCGAGCTCAGCAGTGTAAACCGGAATGTCACCGCACCGTGCAATAACATCGTGAGCCTGTCCTTTTATGTGGCTTCGCTCGACGAGTATCGAAACCGGAATACAGCCGGCATCAAGCGCCCGCTCGATTACCTTTGGGCTTTCGGCAATAAACATCCCTTTGCCAGGCTCGTGCCGGTTCATAAGCTGAGCCTCGGTCAGTCTGGCATAAATGTCAAGTTCAGGTGCACTGAAGTCGGTTATTTCTATTATGTTTGGTTGCTGAGACATAAATTGAATTCTCCTTGTTTTGAGAGTGCCTATATATAATATTACATTGTCGGGTCGGTGTCAAATCTCATAATTTCAGCGTATCAGTCTGGACATGAAGTATTTATTTTTGAACCTGATTATGATAAAATATATAATGGTTGATTATCAGCTGAACGGAGGGATACAGTGGAGAGAAAAAAGATATTTGATATCAGCTCAGCCGGACTTCATATTATTGCGATGCTCTTTATGACGCTCGACCATCTGTGGGCAACAGTGCTGTCTGATTTCGAGTGGCTTACCTGTGCCGGAAGAATTGCGTTCCCGATATTTGCTTTTCTTATCGCAGAAGGTTACAGGCATACATCGGATTTCCGGAAGTATCTGCTGAGACTGCTGATAGCCGCGTTTGTTTCGGAGATACCTTTCAATCTCATTACTTCAAACAGATTAATTAATCCTGTCCATCAGAACGTGCTGTGGACATTTATTATAGCTTTGATTTGCATAAGAATTATCGATAAAGCAAAACAGCGCAAAAAGTTATGGCTCACCGGACTTACCATGGGCGTGACAGCTCTTGTCGGATATGTTATTGGAATGATAACAATGGTTGACTATCACGGCGCAGGAGTTCTGACTGTGCTGGTGTTTTATGTGTTGGAGAAGAAAAAATGGTGGAGCATGCTGTGTCAGGTACTGCTCCTGTGGTGGATTAATACAGAGCTGATAGGCGGTCTGTTTTATCCTGTAGAGCTGTTCGGATATCAGTTTGAACTTCTGCAGCAGAGCTTTGCATTGCTCTCACTTGTACCGATATGGCTTTATAATGGCAGACTGGGAATTAAATCCAGAGCATTTCAATACACCTGCTATGCTTTTTATCCCGCGCATATGCTTCTGCTGGTAGTTATTGCAAAATTGCTCGATATATTAAATTGAAAATAAAACGGAGGAAACAGAAATGACAATTGAAAAAATCAATAATTTATTTGCTGAAACTGCGTATATCCGCACCGGCGGCAGCGACGAAGAACTGAGATGTGCTCAGTATCTTCAGACTCAGTGTGCAGAACTTGGCTTTAAAGCCAGTATAGAGGACTTCGAGGTTGATATGGCAAAGATCGAAGAGGCCCGGCTCATAATAGACGGCAGAGAAATAACCTGTAAAGGTTATCTCTGCGCCGGCAACGGAGAAGTTGAGGCTCCGTTCTATTATCTTTCCAATACAGATAAATGCTCTCTCGAGAAATGCCGCGGCAGCATTGTTATGACAGACGGTTACCTTGGGTACTGGATCTATCAGGATCTGCTTGATAATGGCGCTGTCGGATTTATTACTTATGATGGCAATGCAAATTATTGCGATGAAGACATTGACCAGCGTGAATTGCGCAGTTATGTCAGCAACGGCAGAAAAATCCCCGGAGTCAACATCAATGCAAAGCAGGCAATTGAGATAATAAACTCAGATGCAAAGCAGGCAAAAATTATTCTCAGACAGAACGAATACAAAGGCAATTCAAGAAATGTGATACTGGACATACCGGGTGAGACAGACAAGGTAATTGTTTTTACCGCTCACTACGATTCTACGTCACTTTCTCAGGGTGCGTATGATAATATGTCCGGCAGTGTCGGTCTGCTCGGAATTGCAGAGTATTTTGCAAAGAATCCGCACCGCTGTTCACTCAGATTTATATGGTGCGGCTCCGAAGAGAGAGGACTTCTTGGCTCAAAGGCATATACTGCAGCGCATGAAGATGTGCTTGATAAGATAGTTCTCAATATAAATCTTGATATGATCGGCTGCATTATGGGGCGTTTCATTGCCTGCTGTACCGCTGAAAATAAGCTTGTTAATTATATTGAATACTTTGCCAGTGAAAAGGGATTTGGAATCCGCTCCTATCAGGATGTTTATTCGAGCGATTCAACTCCGTTTGCCGACAAAGGAATTCCCGCGGTATCCTTTGCTCGTCTTGCTCCTCCGAATACTGCTACCATACACAACAGCTATGATACTGCAAAGGTGATGAAAGCAGAGCGCATGATAAAGGATATCGAATTTATTGTTTCCTTTGCAGAGCGTATGGCAAATGCTGCATATTGTCCGGTTGCACGTGAGATGCCGGATAATATGAAGGATAAGCTTGATGTTTATCTCTGCCGCAAGCGCGATACAAAGTAAATCTGTGTAATCGCAGTGCCCTTTTGATCAGTAATGTGCATTGCACATAAAGTCCATTGTTCGACATAAGTTCTAAAAATGTGAGATTTGTTTCGATTTAATGCGCGCGAATGTTAAAATATGTGATTATATCGACATATTAACATAATTTAATTACAAGATATTCGATATCGCAAAACATTCGACAACAAAATATTGTGATATTTTTTCACAAAAACACTTGCAGTTTGGATGATGGTATGGTAAAATAATGTCACATCACAAATTGGAGGGGACAAACAATGGAACGAAAAATAAAAACACTGATTTCAGATGACACTGCTGAATTATTCGGCAAATGCGCGCAGGAGCTCGCTTCTTACGGCGTGGAGCTTTATTCAGCACCAAAAGACGGTATACAGCTGCTTGAGGAAATAAGCAAGATATCACCTCAGGTGGTTATTATGGATATCTTTATGACCGGGCTTGATGGTGAAGGTGTGCTTGGCGCTCTCGACAAGCTAGATCTTGAAAAGCGGCCGGGTATAATCGTAGCATCGTCATTCAGTAGCCAGAAGCTTGAGCAGGATATTCTTGATGCCGGTGCTGACTGCTTCATGACAAGACCGTTCGATTACGGAAAGCTGGCAATGAAGATTCATGAGCTCTCAAGAGAACAGAACCGTGCGGTAAATGCAAGAAAAGCACGTAATGCATTCGGCGGCGGAGAGAAGAATCTTGAGCAGACTGTAACCGAGATAATTCACCAGATAGGTGTTCCTGCACATATCAAAGGCTATCATTTCCTTAGATTTGCCATAATGACTGCAGTCGAGGATCCGGATATAATCAATGCGGTAACAAAGCAGCTTTATCCGGCTGTTGCAAAGCGGTTTGATACAACATCTTCGCGAGTTGAACGCGCTATCCGCCACGCAATTGAGGTTGCGTGGGACAGGGGAGATGTAGAGGTGCTCAATGCTTATTTTGGATATACTATCCATACATCGAGAGGCAAGCCGACGAATTCCGAATTTATCGCGCTGATTTCAGATAAGCTCAGACTGCAGCTAAAAAGTGCTTAACGCTGGTGTTTTTCGCCCCCGATAAGTAAATGATAAACCCTCCGGCAGAATCGTCCTGCCGGAGGGTTTTGTGTATATCTAAGAAAATATTTATCAGAATCAGTGCCGCTCATCGCAATGGAAAATCTCACAGAAACGTCCTGAGAAAGCAGGCTCCTCACCGCCGGCATAAAGATGTGAAACATCGCCGAATCCAGCGCAGCGGAAGGAGGCAATGCCTTCTTCTCGCTCTTCCGTATAGATGGTTGTTACTGATGTCGGCAGAGCGATGAATCCATGCCACAGCTGCATGGGAGAGATGCCAAACAGATGCGAAAGCATTACCATCTCTACTCCGAAGTGACAGAAGAAAACAACGGTGTCCCTGTTGCCGCAGTCGGTGCGGTAGAGATTGCCGTCGCGGCGATACCCGTGCTTTGCCAGAACGGCATCAAGTCCGTCAGCGACCTCGCGGAAATATTCTTCGGAAGGTCCTGAGGTCATGTAGCCGGTGTCAAACCATTTATCCTTGTCATAAAAGCCGTCGAGTTTTGTCCAGTAATCGGGCATGGCGTCCCATGCAACGTTTCTGCGTTCGCCGGTTTCGGGATTATTCACCGGCAGCGAAAATTCACGCAGCCATTCGAGCGTTTCTGCTTCTCTGCCGCACTTCTTCAGTGTGAGCGAGGCGGTGTCACGTGCTCTGCCGAGTGGGGAGCAATAGTATTCATCCACCTGCATCGGAGCTATGCGGTCAGCCAGCAGAGCGGCCTCACGCCAGCCCTTTTCGGTAAGTGAATCAATGGAATAATCAGGATCTCCGTGGCGTATTATAATTAGCTTCATAGTTATGCTCCTACATATTTGTAATCCATAAGGACAGTTTACACAATTATATCGCACAAGTAAAGTATTTGCGTAAAAAATTGACGAACATTTAACAAGCCTATTGAACTATCGCGAAAATTTATGTATAATATCCTTTGGTTTGAATTTAGAAACTACATAAATCTGAAATCGACCAGATTCAGAGCGAAAGGAGTTAATCACATTATGAATTATTCCCATGAAGTGGAAAGAATGTGTCCTGTTGCCAAGGGTCCGCATCACGGTCCGGCACCGATCCCCGAAGAGGGTCGCTGGGTAAAGTCCTACGAGATTAAGGACGTCAGCGGTCTTACTCACGGTGTGGGCTGGTGTGCTCCCCAGCAGGGCGCCTGCAAGCTTACCCTTAACGTTAAGGGCGGCATCATCGAGGAGGCTCTTGTTGAGACTCTCGGCTGCTCCGGTATGACCCACTCTGCAGCTATGGCTGCTGAGATCCTTCCGGGCAAGACTCTTCTTGAGGCACTCAACACCGACCTCGTCTGTGACGCTATCAACGTTGCAATGCGCGAGCTCTTCCTCCAGATCGTTTACGGTCGTACCCAGACTGCATTCTCTGAGGACGGTCTGCCCATCGGCGCAGGTCTTGAGGATCTTGGTAAGGGTCTCCGTTCCCAGATCGGTACCATGTTCTCCACCAAGGAGAAGGGTGTCCGTTACATGGAAATGGCAGAAGGCTATGTCATCAAGCTTGCTCTTGATGAGAACAACGAAGTTATCGGCTACCAGTTTGTCCGCCTTGGCAAGATGCTCGAGGCTATCCGTCACGGTGCTAACCCCACTGAGGCTTATGAGGCAAACATCGGTACTTACGGCAGATTCGATGGTGCTGCAAAGTACATCGATCCGCGTGAAGAATAATTGAGAGAAAGGAGACACAAACAATGGCTAATGATGTAAAGTTTGAAGGCAAAGAAAGACGAATTGCCAAAATCGAGGCTTGCCTCGCTGAGTTTGGCATCGAGTCTCTTGAAGCTGCTCGTGATCTCTGTCTCTCCAAGGGCGTAGATCCCGACGCAATCGTTAAGGGCGTTCAGCCTATCGCATTCGAGAACGCAAGCTGGGCATATACCCTCGGCTGCGCTGTCGCAATAAAGAAGAACTGCACCAACGCTGCTGATGCAGCTGAGGCAATCGGTATCGGTCTTGAGGCATTCTGCATCCCCGGTTCTGTTGCTGACCGCCGTAACGTTGGTCTCGGTCATGGTAACCTCGGCGCCATGCTCCTGAGAGAGGATACCAAGTGCTTCGCATTCCTCGCAGGCCACGAGTCCTTCGCTGCTGCTGAGGGTGCTATCGGTATCGCACGTACTGCCAACAAGGCACGTAAGGAGCCGCTCCGCGTTATCCTCAACGGTCTTGGTAAGGACGCTGCATACATCATCTCCAGAATCAACGGTTTCACCTATGTTGAGACCGATTACAACTTCGCTACCGGTGAGCTCACCGTTATCCGCGAGGTTGCATTCTCTGACGGTGAGAGAGCAAAGGTTCGCTGCTACGGCGCAAACGATGTTCTCGAAGGTGTTGCTATCATGCAGAAGGAAGCTGTTGACGTTTCCATCACCGGTAACTCCACCAACCCGACCCGCTTCCAGCATCCTGTTGCTGGTTCCTACAAGAAGTGGGCTATCGAGAATGGCAAGAAGTACTTCTCCGTTGCTTCCGGCGGTGGTACCGGCCGTACCCTGCATCCGGACAACATGGGCGCAGGTCCTGCTTCCTACGGCATGACCGACACCATGGGCAGAATGCATGGCGATGCTCAGTTCGCTGGCTCTTCTTCCGTTCCTGCTCACGTTGAGATGATGGGTCTCATCGGCGCTGGCAACAACCCGATGGTCGGTATGACCGTCGCTTGCGCTGTTGCTGTCGCAGAAGGCATGAGCAAGTAAGGTTCTATCAACATTTCAGTTTGAATTAATATCCTTCAATCAAGCTTCAGGTTGATTAAATCAAATAACCATCAATAAAAGAATTAGACACATTATTTTCGGTTTTTACCGTATGATGTGTCTAATTTTTTTTTGAGATTTTCTGATGAAAAGACTGAAAATGCCGCGGTGTGATAATCTGACTTTTCAGGAAGGGTGCGAAAAATATCTTGAAAATTGCAGACAAAGAAATTTAAAAGAGGGAACAATAAGATATATAAGAACAGATTTGCGAGAGTACATTGATAAGGGCAAAAAAACAGGGAGCGTGATGCTCCCTGTTAGTGTTATTTAACGAAGAATGTGTTTTTTACTATCAATCTTCGTCATCCCAGTCATCTTCTTCGTCAGCTATTTGATTGACGAGCTCAATCCATTCGTCACTGCCAACAGTCAAACCGAAGAGCTGACCTTCCTCGTCCTGAACACAATAGGGGAAATTCTCCTCCCGATCAGCACACATAGCCTCTACAGAACCAGTAGAAAGATAGTCCAAGTGAATATATACTTTAGCACAAGGTGCTAACTTATGGGCGGCAAAGATAAAGTGCCATGCATCGTCTCTGTCGGCATCAAAACCATCGAGAACAGAGCAGCAATTATGAACAAAATCGTTTTTGGAAATGCTGAATTCTCCGAAACTTAATCCATCTAACAGAATTGCCTCTTCTTTGTCGCTTAGCTGGATAGCGAATGTTGCTGTTGCCATGACTATTACTCCTTGCTTTTTCTCAGTATGTGTTTACGCGTTTGATATTTTACCGGTATTCTTTTCGATTTACAGTCAGTCAAATCAGCTGGCAAATTGCTTTTTGAAGCTCTGGTGAAGCAGCACATTACAGATATGTATACACACTGTCTGCTGTGCGATTATGACTGCATTTTGAGCAACATTTTCAGCAGAATGTTTCTATGATTTCGCTTACTTCATCAACAGAAAGACCGGTTTCCTTGGCTATCTCTTCGGGATCGGCGAAGGGAGACATATTAGCCATGACGAGATCGTATTTCGCAACATCTATGCCGTCTACTGTCAGTACATTTCCGTCATAGGCAAAGTGATTGTATGCTTCTACCCATTTGTCAACACATTCGGTGTCTGCTTCAAAGCACACATCGGAGAACTCTCCGGCGATCTTCTTGAACAGCGGGAACAAATATGTAAGTCCCTGGTCGGAATAGCCCATGTCAGTGCCATATACCGAAGCGGCAATGGAGAATCCGGCATCTTCGGTAGAATCGAACTCCACTGTGATACCGCTGTCTGTATCGTCGATTCTGCACAGTTCGTCCTGCATCAGCTGATCCATGCGCGGACGATATACGTCTTTGCCTTCATATTCAAATTTAACATTGGAATTTGGGAATGCGGTGCTGAGATAATGCTCCCTGACGATGTTCCATACTCCTGTTTTCAGCTCTTCCTTCCGGGTATCGCTGCATATAAAATTAATTGTGCTCATATTGATCGATTCCTTTCGTTAATACATTAATGAATGTACTTTAACTATAGCAGATGATTGTTTTTTTAGCAAGAGTGACATTTGCTCTTTCGGCAATTATTATATTGCTGAATTCTGTTGAAATTTCGTGAATTACATTATTACCCGTTGATGATGACTTTGTTTTATAATATAATAATCCTGTAAATAAATAATAGAATGCAGGTGTATTCTATGATGAAAACAAAAACAATTGCAGAGCTTGGATTGCTGACGGCTCTGGCGATAATCTTCGGCTGGGTGGAGCATATGGTGCCGCTGCTGCCTTCTGTTCCGGGAGTCAAACTGGGACTCGGAAATATTGTTGTTGTGCTGGCACTGTACAGATTCGGCAAAAAAGAAGCTGCTGCCATTTCTGCTGCAAAGGTGCTGCTTTCGGCACTGATGTTCGGAAGCGTATCCGGTTTGATCTATTCAGCTTCCGGCGCTCTGATGAGTTTTATAATGATGTGTCTTATGCATAATAAAAAAGCATTTTCCGCGATGGGCGTAAGCTCGGCGGGAGGTGCGGCGCATATTGCTGCTCAGATATTTGTTGCAGTAATGGTTACTGCAACCCCTCAGTTGTGGCGGCTTGTTGCACCGCTGCTTGCGGCAGGAACGCTTACCGGCGCTTTGAATGGGTGGCTTACAATATTGCTGCTGAAAAAACTCCCGAAGTTTTAATTTTGCGAAAGGTGATCTGATTTTGAAAGTTAAGTTGAGATGCACTGCTGTGATGGTTATGGCGGCGGTGTTGTTGGCTTTATGTCTGACAGGCTGCGGGGAACAGCGGAAAAGAGAGTATCAGGGCTTCTTCTTTGATACTATCGTTACAGTAAGGGTATATGGCGGAAGTGATGCTGTGCTTGACGGTGTAGAACAGCTTTGCAGAGAATACGATGTAATGCTAAGCAGAACAAATCCGCGCAGTGATATCTGGAAACTCAATAATGCTGATGGTGCAGCTGTTGTTGTCGATGAAAGAACCGCACAGCTGCTGACGATGGCTGCTGAGTACACAGAGCTTTCAGCCGGGAGATTTGACGTAACCTGCGGTGCAGTTACGGAGTTATGGGATTTCAAATCGGATTCACCGGTTGTTCCGGATAATGGGGCGCTTGAAAAAGCGGTCGGCACCATCGGTACAGAAAAAATAAATATTGACGGCTGCACAGTGACGCTTGAGACAGGAACACAGATAGATCTCGGAGCCATCGCAAAGGGATATATTGCCGATAAGACTGCAGAATATATCCGTTTGTGCGGTGTGGAAAACGCAGTAATCAATTTTGGCGGAAATGTTGTCGTTATAGGTGATAAATTCGGTGAGCTGTATAATGTAGGGATTGAATCACCGTTTGGTAACGGATATGCAATGTCGCTCAAGGTGGCAGATAAATCTATAGTAACAGCAGGCACATATCAGCGTGGATTTACGGCAGACGGAGTCTATTATCACCACATACTTGATCTCACAACAGGTATGCCTGCTGACAGCGGTCTTGCATCGGTTACGGTTATATCGGAAAGCTCTGCTCAGGGTGATGCTCTTGCAACTACGCTTTTTCTGATGGGGCTGACTGATGGACTGGCGCTGGCAGAAGATATTGAAGGTGTGGAAGCAGTATTTATTACAGATGACGGCGATGTAATCTGTACTTCAGGTATATGATTCAGGAAAGGATTAGCAATAAAATGAACGAAAGAAAACTGTTTTACAATAAGCCGGCACAGGTCTGGGAAGAGGCTCTTCCGCTGGGAAACGGACGACTTGGCATGATGGTATATGGCGGCACAGACCGTGAGATACTCCAGCTGAACGAGGAAACGATGTGGAGCGGCTGTCATCAGGATGCAGATAATCCTGAATGCCTTGAGCATCTTGATGAGATGCGTAAGCTCATTTTCGAAGGTAAATATACACAGGCGGAAGAGGTATGCTCCAGATATCTGGTATGCAAGGGTAAAGGCAGTGACTGCGAAGAATACGGCAGTTACCAGACCGCCGGAGAGATAATCATAGAGAGTCAGTCACCATATGTGACGGAGAATTATTGCCGTGAGCTGGATATCTTTACCGGTATTGCCGAGACGAGATGCTGCGGTTTTGGCAGAATGCACCTTGTTTCTGATGAAATGCAGGTTACGGCATCGTTTATTGAATCTGAAAATGATGTGAAGGTTTCTTTTTCCCGAGAGGAAGGCGAGATTTCATATTGCGATAACAGAATTATAGTGACTGGTCAGAATAACAGCGGTATGAAATACTGCACTCTTGTATTTGTTGATACACAGCAGGAATGCTGCACATCAGCAGGTGGAATAATTGTTCCGGCCGGTAGCTTTGTTATTTACAGCGCCACACAGACAACCTACGCGGGCGAATGTGATCCGCAGGCACAGTGCGAGCAACTGATAGAGAATGCAGTGGAAATTGGATTCGATGCCATAAAACAGCGTAATTCTGAGTATTTTTGTAATGCCATGAATAACAGCGGAAGCATATCACTTTGCGCTGAGCCCTCTGTACTGCCGACAGATGAGAGACTTCGTCGTGCGCAGAAGGGTGAAAATGACAATGGACTTGCTGAGCTGTATTTCAATTACGGAAAATATCTGCTCATAGCTTCGTCGAAAGGTATATTACCTGCAAATCTTCAGGGAATATGGGCAAACGGTATGTGGGCTGCATGGAACGGCGATTATCATATTAATATTAACCTTCAGATGAACTACTGGCACGCTGATATTCTCGGTTTGAATGAATATCTCGATCCGCTGTTCAGATACATAGAGATGCTGGCGAGATACGGAAAGGATACAGCACAAATCATGTACGGCTGCCGCGGCTGGGTAGCACATACCATAACAAATCCCTGGGGCTTTACCGCACCGGGACAGGATCCTGCGTGGGGAAGCTTCATGTGTGCAGGTGCATGGTGCTGCAGACACATATTTGAACATTATCTTTATACTCTTGATACTGCGTTCCTGCGCAAGTATTATCCGATAATGCGGGAAAGCGCTCTTTTCTTTGCTGATTTCCTTGTAAAAGATCCAAATACCGGATATCTTGTCACAGCACCGTCAAATTCTCCTGAAAACCGCTTCATAGATCCCGAAACAGGAAAAGCCATAGCAATGTGCGCCGGTCCGTCGATGGATAATTCTATAGTCAGTGAATTGTTTGATTTTACGATGCAGGCGGCAGAGATACTCGGTGTGGACAGCGAACTATCAGTGCAGCTTGAAACTCTGAGAAAACAGTTGCCTCCGCTGAAAGTAGGGAAATACGGTCAGATACAGGAATGGATGGAGGATTTCGAAGAGAGCGAACCGGGACACAGACATATATCCCACCTGTACGGTCTGTATCCGGCTGCAGTAATAACTGAAACAGATACGCCTGAGCTGTATGAAGCAAGCAAGGTCACGCTTGAGCGGCGTTTGAGTAATGGCGGCGGTCATACCGGTTGGAGCAGAGCATGGATCATTAACTTCTACGCGCGTCTCCATGATGCTGAAAAAGCCGGTCATAATGTCAGAGCGCTGCTTGCGAAAAGCACACTCCCAAACCTGTTCGATTTTCATCCGCCATTCCAGATTGACGGAAATTTCGGTGGAACTGCAGGTATGTGCGAAATGCTTCTGCAGAGTCATCAGGGCTTCATTGAACTTCTGCCGGCATTGCCTGAAGAGTGGAAGGCTGAAGGAAGCTTTACCGGATTCCGCGCAAGAGGCGGTTATACTGTTGATGCAGAATGGAAAGACGGTGCGATTGTCAGCTGCCGGGTCTGCTCAGCAACAGGTGGTACAGTTTGTGTGCTTATAAATGGAAAAATGTCTGAACTGCAGATTCCTGCAGGATGCATGGCTGAAATAGCGTAAAAATAAAAGCTGTATTCTGCACGTTGCAGAATACAGCTTTTTAACATTGAATTTATTAAGCAGCAAGCAATTTTATTTTGCTTCAGGAACAACAAGTGCTGCCTCGGGAGCATTCTTGCGGATAGATTCGATACCGTTGTTGCAGCTTGCCTTGCTGGAGTAGCCTTCGCCGGTAGCGATGACTTCGCCGTTGCGTGCCTTAAGACGGAAACGGAACTCGCCAGCCTTGTCCTTGTATATCTCAAACTTAGGATTGGTAACTGCGGTGTAATCCTCAACAGTCTGATCCTCGAGCTTAGCAGCTACAGAGCAGCGACGAACACTGTCGATACCTTTCTTGCAGGTTGCAAGAGATGCGTACTGCTGGCTTACAGCGATAACCTCACCGTTGCCTGCCTTGAGAGCGAATGAATAAGTGCCTTTGTCGCTTATTTTGATTTCAAATTTTCCAGCCATTTTGATAAACCCCCTTGAAGTGTTGTGAAAAAATTATAGCATCTGCTGAAACAAAATACAACTATTTACGACAATATTTTTTTATTGAAGATGAAAAAAATAAAGCATATTGCTTAAATAAGTTGCGATATTATAATCGATATAGTATAATTAACTCATTCAGCAGCGATGCCCTTACGTGCCTTTATGCGGTCTGCTATTATCCATGGGGTATACATCAGAGCCCATACGATAACCAGCAGAACAGGCATAGCGGCTATGTAACCTGGATCACCGAGAAAACCTGCAAGCAGCTCAAGTATCGGATTATTGTCAGTTCCGTTCAGGAACATGAAGTTGGTGTCAAGGAGCTTGTTTACAGGATAAATTACTATGCAGGCAATGGCAATGCAGAGCAGGCATTTCGGCAGCCTGCGGAAATCCGGGCGAAAACCGCCAGCGAGCAGGAGAATGGGGAAGAGCACAAGCATGACATGAATGGTGTAGCTGTGCAGGTGCATGAAATTAAGGACGGGAAGCTTTGTCCATGACGGCGAGATAAGAGCAAGCGCAGCACCTGGAATGCAGAGGGAGTAAAGCAGTTCAGCCTTGAGTTTCCCGGGTTTGATTATGTATGCAAGTATTACAAAGATATTGATACTGCACAGGTGGAGCGGGAGAAACTCCCACACATACTGACCGGTTACGATATTTGCAATGTGCTTGAAGAGTTCGTCGGCAATGCATAATATGCCAAGAATAATAAGAGTCTTGCGACGTGTATTTTCGTTCATCCGGTTATAGATTATACCAAGTCCGACACAAAGAGCAACAAGCAGTACAAGACTTGATATATGCGTGATGTCGAACATCCTGAAGCCGACATATTCACCATTGGTGTAGTTGTCGATAGTGTGTTTTGCGTACCAGAAATAATCAAAATTCACAGAAGGCACCTCTTTCTCGATTTTATTAATATGGGCTGTACTGATAGAATTATAGTCCTTATAAAAATAATTTGTCAATATTTTCATTATAATCAGAGTAATTATACAGGAGGAATATAATGGATAACAAAGAACGTTTTCTGAGCATATGCCGTGAGGAGATAAAACGTGAGGGTATAGAAAATCTGCTCGATTTTATCTGTTCACCCGCATCAGATTTCTTTACAGCACCGGCCAGCACCCGTTTTCACAGCTCTTTTGAAGGCGGTCTGCTTGAACATAGCCTGAACGTGTATGATTGCCTTGTTGATTATATTGAGCGCGAGCGTGTACGAGATGTATTCGGTATGGAATATTCGCGTGAGACACTGGCTCTTACAGCGCTCTTTCATGACCTGTGCAAGGTAAATACATACAAGGTGAGCAGCCGTAATGTAAAAGACGAAAAAGGTGTATGGCACTCAGTTCCGTACTATGAATTTGACGATAAGCTTCCGTATGGACATGGAGAAAAGTCGGTATATATGCTGTCCGGTTACATGAGACTGACAAGGGAAGAGGCGTTTGCTATCCGGTATCATGTTGGGTTTGCAGGTTCAGAGGACAGCCGGAATATAAGCAATGTGTTCGGTATGTTCCCGCTGGCACTGGCGTTGTATATTGCTGATATGGAAGCGACTTACTTTATGGAAGGCGACAAAAAATAAATTAAAAAAGCCCGGCTCAGCGATTGTCTGAGTCGAGCTTTTTATTATTGCGGAATAAGTTGTTTTGCTGTTACTCAAAGCGGACACCGTCGGCAATCATTCCGAGCAGTACCTGTGCAATTATAGGATCGAACTGGCTGCCGGTGCCTTCGCGTATTTCATTGATTATTGCCTCTTCGGAGAGAGCATCACGGTATACACGAGGTGTGGACATTGCATCATAAGCGTCTGCAACGGCGATTATTCTTGAAACAAGCGGTATGTCGGTTCCTCTCAGACCTTCATTGTAGCCAGTGCCATCGTAACGTTCGTGATGATATTTTGCGCCAATTCCTATATCTGGAATGTCATGGAATTCATTCAGAATCCCATATCCGATAGCAGGGTGCTGCTGCATGACCTGATATTCATCTTCGTCAAGTTTACCTTTTTTCGAAAGGATGCGGTCGGGGATACCAATCTTTCCGATGTCATGTACAAGAGCAGTGTAGTACAGGTTTTCCAGGTCATCGCCTTTCCAGCCCATTCGCTCAGCAATTTCGCGCGAATACTGTGCTACGCGGTAAGAATGACCGTTGGTGTAGCTGTCCTTGGCGTCGATGGTTTTTGCTATAGTGCGAAGAGCTGATTCAGTTATGCTGCGGTAACGCTCCTGTCTGGCTTTCAGACGTGCTGTTTTCTGGTTGATATAGAGCTGTGCAACAGCACCGATAGCAGCAGATGCTAGCAAAATAATGAAAAGTATTCCGAGTGGATGCTCGAAGAATGAAAGTGTTTTACGAATGTTCAGCGTGATATCCTGTTCGCTGCTTATACCGGCAGGGCTTGTTACTGCAACTCGGAAAGTATACAGACCACCGCGAAGGTTTGTGTAGTCGCGGCTGTAATGCTCGTGAGAGTAACCGATAATTGGCTCCTTATCCATTCCGACCAGCTGATATTCTACGATATAGTCGCCTGAAACATAACCGAGCGCACTGAAATCAATAGAGATGCTGCTTACGTCAGAACCGATGGTGACTGCGCCCTCAGGATTGTTGATGACAGTGTTGTGATCAATGATGATTGCATTGATGATTGCTTTTGGAACTGTATTGTTTGTGTAGATATTATCGGTGTTGATTGTAATAACACCATTTCCGGTGGCAATATAAAGGGTATTATCTTCAGCAATATAATGTCTTGAATTTGAGGTGATCTCAAAAATACCGTCATCCTTGGTGAATATAGTGCATTCACCGGTGCCGAAAAACATGTACTCATAAGGGGCAATGGTTACGCTGGTTGTTGCCAGAATCCAAGCTTCGTTATCGAGCAGTTTGATATCAAATATGCTTCCGGAACCGCCATGATAAGTGGTAAGCGGTCTTATTCCTTCGCGGTCCCATACAGCAAGATATGAACCGCAGCTGATCCAGATGCAATCGTGCTGTCTGTCGTATACAAGATTGAGGATAACATCGGTGGGCAGACCGTCGGCTACGGTATAGTTGCTGATAGTGCCGTCAGTATCTATGACATATATACCGTTTCCGTCACTGCCGCAGTACAGCTTGCCGGTACTGTCCTGTGTAAGGCAAAGGATTACAGGGTTTTCAAAGCCGTCCTTTTCAGTATACGTTTTGATGACAGAATCATTTTTGATTATTGCAACACCGCCGTTGGTTGCAGCAGCAATACTTCCGTCGTTAAGTTCTATGGCGATACGTACCTTTTCGCTTGGAAGACCGTCTGCGGCTCTATGGGGAACAATTTCACCATCTTTGTAACGGATAATACCGTAATCCTTGTACGTGCATATCCACAGATTACCTTTGCTGTCAGCCATAAGGCTTCGGATTCTTATTCCTTTGAGTTCATCTGCAAGCGGATGGCTTACAGGAGTGTAGGTGCTGCAATCGAGCACTGTAAGACCGTTGTCGCAGGCGACGAATAGTTTACCGTCATAAATGAGAGTAGCATTGACAGTTGTATTTGTGAGACCGGAGGTTGAGTTTATAGAGGTGAATTTACCCCTGACAAGCTCCATTATACCCTCGCGTGAGGAGGCGAACCACAGATTGCCTTCGTAATCCTCTGTCATATCGACGATAGAAGAACTGCATTTGGTTTCACCGGCATATACAACGTCAATTCCGTCAAGATAACCGATTCCAGTGTCAGAACACAGCCAGATAAGATCATTGCTGTCCTTGAATATGCAGTTTGTAGTATAGCATTCGCCGGTAGCGAAGGTACGTATATTGTATTTTCCGTAACCATCGGGTGTGAGCTCGATCATTTCGAATGCAGATGTGCCGATGAGTATTCTGCCATCCGGAGCCTCAAAAATGCAGTTGCATTCATGACCGAGCAGAGAGAATCGTGTCCATTCGTTACGAAGGCTGTAAACCTGCGATTCGCTGTCAGCAGTGACCTTGAAGGCTATGATGTCCTCGCCGGTTACTGCCCAGACGCGGTTCAGCTTGTCGCACATAAGTGCGTTTACCGGCGATGAGTTGAGATGTTCATTAACCGCTGCTCTTGCAATGAACTGCGGGGAATTTTTTTTCGTATCGGTGTTTTCAGAAATGACAGCCACACCCGATGTGGTTGCTGCAATAATATAACCCTCTCTGGTTTCAACGATATCTCTGATAGAACCGGAAACTCCGCTGGCGTGTGTATCGATTCTGAAAAAATTGCCGTTTTCCCACACAAATACACCGCTGTCATTTGAACCGATCCAGATTCTTCCTTTGCTGTCCTCGAAAAGGGTACGAATACTGATTCCGTTCATTATTGAATCTTTATCAGTGCCGTAGCGGGTGAATTTATTACTGTCATAGCGTGTAAGACCGCTGTAGCTTCCAATCCAGATATATCCGTCGCTGCTGTACAGAATAGCATTTGCTTCGCTTGTCGGCAGACCGTTTGTGTCATTGTAGGCAATCTGGATATAATCTCCGATAGCAGGCGCTGTGGAATCATTATTGTCATTGTTGTCAGCATAGACCGGAAAAGCAAAAAAGTCGGTTGAAAAAATAACGGCTGCAGCTATAAGCAGAAAAGCAGCCACAAGGCATAAACGTCGGCGCAGTGATAGCCTGGCAGACATGATCAAGGACCTCCTTATCAAAATAAAAGATAAAGTTTATTTCAGTAAATTGGCTAATAAAAACAGATTGTTAATGATTAGATCATATATCTTGTTTATTTTAGCATATAAATACAGGAATCGCAAGGTGTATAAGGTCGTTTTATACATTTCTACATATATGACAAATCCGGTATGATAAATGTGTATCAGCGAAACGGGGTGATGATACAAAATCGCATGATTGTCGTTAATGTATCGCATGATAGTTGTTATTTGCTTTGATTTGGTTTATGAGTAGAAACTGATGTCTCTAATATAAAATAATCAGATTTTTGTCAGATTATCTTCTATTTTTGAATCCTTTATGCTAAAATATATTTCATAAAAATAGCAGTGTTTTCTATAGCAGCATATTCTGAAAATTCATGATAGGAGTGTTGAAGGTTGAAAAGAACACCGGGAAGCGGAGGCAGAAGTAAAAGAGTAACAAGCGGTGGCGGCGGGGTACATAAGCGCAGCGGCTACAGCGGAAGCGGACGTCCTGTAGGACGCAGTGACGGATACTCAGGAAGAAAAGGCAGCAGTTCATCGTCTGGCGGATTCTCTTCTGGCAGCAATCACAGCTCAGGAGGTTCTTCCGGCGGTTATCGCAGCAGCTCTTCCAGTGGACTTATTTCGCTTATTTTAGGACTTCTGCTTGGGAATAACGGCTTGCTCAGCAAACTCATCAGCTTGCTGAAAAGGAACAAGACAGCGCGTATAATTGCGTTAATACTTGCAGTGCTGCTTATTTTCTATTTCGTTTCAAACGGATCGTGCACATCATGCAGTCTGGGCAATATCGGAAGTATCGGCAGCGGAATAACATCTTCCGATTTCAGCGTTGCCGGAGATAATGCCAATGAATCCAATGCAGATATGTCTGTATCAAATCTTGCCCGTGACAAGCGTACGGATATTGTCGGAGGCGGAAATGATGTTGTAACCATCATGGTTTATCTCTGCGGTACAGACCTCGAGAGCAAATACGGTATGGCGACATCTGACCTCAAGGAAATGATGAAAGCCAATATTGCTGACAATGTAAATATCATTGTTCAGACCGGCGGTACAAATAAGTGGAACAACTCCACTATCAGCAGCAACAAGAATCAGATTTACAAGGTAACAAGTCAGGGACTTGTTCGTCTGGAGGAAACAGTTGGTAAAAAGCCGATGGTTGATCCCAACACTCTTACTGAATTCATAAATTACTGCGAGAGCAATTATGAAGCTGACCGTTATATGCTTATCATGTGGGATCACGGCGGCGGTTCGCTTTCGGGATACGGCTATGACGAGAAATTCCCGACCGATGGTTCGATGACTCTCGATGAATTTGATTCGGCTCTTGCACAGGCTGGCTGTGTGTTCGATTTTATAGGCTTTGATGCCTGCCTTATGGCAACCCTTGAAACTGCTCTTGTATGTGAAAAATATGCGGACTATCTGATTGCATCAGAGGAAACTGAGCCGGGCGTTGGCTGGTATTACACCAACTGGATAACCGAGCTGTCAGAGAATACCTCGATGAATACAGTTGAGATAGGAAAGAACATTATAGATGATTTTGTCGATGTATGCCGTCAGGCATCGCCTAACGACAAGACCACGCTGTCAATTATTGATCTTGCTGAGATGGCAGGAACTGTGCCTGAGGCGTTCAATGAGTTTTCAACATCGACCACAGAACTTATCGATTCTGATAACTACAAAGTTGTTTCAGATGCCCGCAGCAAGACAAAGGAGTTTTCAAGCGGCATAAATCAGGTTGATCTCATTCATCTTGCAAAGAACATCGGAACAGAAGAGGCTCTTGATTTTGCAAAGGCACTTCAGTCCTGTGTCAAGTATAACCGTACGTCTTCGAATATAGCCAATGCCTATGGTATCTCCATATTCTTCCCATATGGCTCTACAAGTTCGGTAAGTTCTGCAATCAAGACTTACGATAAGATAGGTCTTGATGACAGCTACAGCGAGTGCATCAAGAGTTTTGCAAGCATTACCGCCGGCGGTCAGATGCTTACCGGTGGCAATGGTATGGATTCAATGCTCGGCTCTCTGCTTGGTACAAGTTCTGCTTCCGGTACATCAGGTGATACGCTTGTAGATATTATTTCAATGCTTGGCGGATCCAGCGGCAGCTCAAATACAACCACTGATCTTGTCGGAACTGCACTTGATCTTTTCCTTGGCTCTTCAGGTTCGTCCAGCTCTACCGGAATAGATGTCGGTCAGCTTGCTGATTGGTTTACCTCTGACCGTGTTATGAACAATGCGGAAAGCTATGCAGAAAATTATCTTGATCCCGAGCGTCTTGCCGCAACTGAAAAGGACGGTGGATATGTACTCTCACTGACCGATGAGGAATGGGAGCTTGTACACGATATCCAGCTCAATGTATTTTACGATGACGGTGAGGGATACATTGATCTCGGTATGGACAATGTATACACCTTCGATAATGACCTTGATCTCGTGATGGACTACGATGGCACATGGCTTGCCATCAACGGCAACATTGTAAGCTACTACATGATATCCAACGATACCGACGGTGACAATTACGTCATAACCGGACGCGTACCGGCGCTGCTCAATGGTCAGCTTGTGGATATAATTCTTGTTTTCAGCAATGAAAACGAATACGGTGTTGTTGCTGGAGCACGTATAAATTATAATGGTCTCACACAGGCTCAGGCAAAGGGTCTCATCGAGATAAAGTCTGGTGACGTTATTGACTTCCTCTGTGATTACTACACCTACGAAGGCGAATATGTAAGCAGCTACTATCTTGGTGAGCAGTTTATTGTTCCTGAGGGAGAACTGACAATCAGCAATGTCTCGGTTGGCAACAATCCCTGCCGCTTCGGTTATTGTCTTACTGACTCATACGGCAGTGAGATGTGGACTGATATGCTGGATTACAACTGATTTCGTAAAACAGAATAAATGATAAAAGCCGCGGTGGCTGACCTTCGGGTCGACCATCGCGGCTTTTGGCGTTTTTTGAAATGTTGTTATTCTGAGGGCCATGGACTGAGGTTATTACCATCAACCCATATAGCTTTAGCGGCAATTCCGGCAAGGGGATCGTCTGAGTGAGAGTCGGAGTAGAATTCATCAACAACAGCGTTGGGAAAGGCATCGTAAAGCCGGCGTATTTTTTCTTCGCCGTCACAGTTTGTTCCGGAATATATACCGGTGTGTTTGTCGACATGCGATGCCATCATGGTGATACCAAGTTTGTCGCATATCGGCTTAAGCAGGAATTCCGGCGATGCAGAGATAATAATATCATCTGATTTCTTCTGGTCGAGATACCAGGTTTTTATTCCGGATTCATTCTTTGCCCAGAATTCAGCAAGTCTTTCGTCAACGTTATCTACATGACGGAGAAAGCGGTAAAACTGCTCCTTGAATCGAGTTTTTGGGCAGATGCCGAGCTTGAACAGAACACCGTACCACACAGTGCGGGGAATGGTAAGAAGTGTCTTTGGGCATTTCTTAAGACAGTAGATAAAGAAATTTACTGTGCTGTCGCCGTCGTATATTGTTTTATCAAAATCGTATATATTCATATTGACTCCGTTTATATCAGTTTATTCCGAGGACGGGAAGGATATACAGAATTATCACGCAGGAAAGGCACCACAGCAATATATCGGCAAGCAGCGGTTTGTCTTTGAGCAGAGCTTTGTCCGGAGCTTCTGCAAGGTTGAGTACGCTTGCAATATACTGATAGCGGAATATTCCGTAAATTACAAACGGAATGGTGATGATCATGTAAGGGGAAGTATCGGAGATAATTGTGTAAAGGCAGTAAGCCATAATTGTTGCAGAGTCCATAACCGATGACATATCGCGGAGAAGCTCGGGGCTATAATGCTTGAGTACAGCGCGTCCTTCTGCGATTCCAAGCGATACAGCCTGCACCTCAGCGCGGCGCTTCTGAATTCCAAGGTAGAGCGCAAGAAGCATGGCGCAGAGCAGCAGCCACGGGGATATAGAGCAGTCAATGACTATGCCACCGCTGACAACGCGGAGAACGAAACCCGCTGCAACACACATGATGTCAATGATCGGCTTGGTCTTAAGCTTGAAGGAGTAGGCAAGGTTGATGACAAGATAGGCAACGAGAATTATACCGAAACGAATATCAAGCCAGAAACCGGAAACGAGCGATGCGGCAAGCATCAGAACGAATATTACTGAAGCCTGTACTACTGATATATGACCTGCGGCAATTGGACGCTTGCATTTTTCGTGATGAGCACGGTCTTTATCGCGGTCAACAATGTCATTTATTATGTACACACTTCCTGATATAAGACAGAAAGCGGCAAATCCGGCAAGTGCAGAGAAAAGCTTTTCAGTGTTAAAGAGACTTCCGTCGAATACAAGAGCCGCAAGTACAAAGACGTTTTTTGTCCACTGATGCGGACGGATCAGCTTGATTACACTGAGGATAAACGACGGCTTTTTGCTTGAAACTGCGTTATTTTTTGTTTTGCCCATATCAGGTGACACCTTTCAGTAATATGTCGATGGAAAAGCTGAGGTTAACAGCCGGTTTCTTTGGATTATCCAAAGAAATGGTTGTGGATGGTCTTTGTTATTACAAATATTTCGGTTACTGAGTTCGATGTAAGAGAAAGAAGGTAAATAACGACCATAGCAGCTATGGCTTTATACTTGCAGACAAGTTCAGATACTGCCTCAAGCGCGCGTACCATAGGTCTGAATTCCTTGAACCAAAGGAGCAGGATAACAGCGGTCTGGAACAGCACGTACCATATTGACCATCTTGCCCAGTCGCAGGTTATGATGTATGTGGGTAGGAAAGCTGCTGAGCTAAGCTGGAGCAGTATAAGAGTCCATTTTTCAGACTTGTCTGCGCAGCCTCGGAATGCTTTTATCCAGATGTAAAGGTTGATTATGATTACAGGGGCGGAAATAAGAAGATCCATAAACAGAGTCTGGAACTGATAATCATATCGACCGAGCATCAGATCGACAAAGAAATCAGAAAATGATGCGAAATATTCATAATATACGGCATCATATCCTATGTACATATCTGTTCTGGACTGCAGTTCTGCAGTAAGAGCAGAAGCGTCGGATGCATTAAGCTTTGCGATAAGCTGAAGATAAAGAAATGCTCCGCCGGTGATAAAGCAGATTATCAGCGAGTGAAGTATATTCTTTTTATTCCAGCCGTACTCGAATAAGTTCCATATTATCAGAGCAAGAATCAGCGGGAAGCAAAGAAACACATAATTCTGATATATGAGCATAGCGACAACCGAGATGGCGGAAATTGCTATGGTCTGCTTAGTTCCTGGCTGGGTGTTAAGAAGAAGCCATGCAGAGAGAAGCATAAGCGGAAGAAGGAATATCTCAAGCTTTCCGGCGTGTCCGGCGGCAGAGAAGTAGATCGAAAAATTCAGGGGATAAGCAAGGTACATAACAACAGGAACAGCAGCGAAAAGAAACTGACCGCGCTTATGTGCTGTTCTCAGAAATGCACCGAGAGCTATTGCAAGAATAAGGCAATCAAATATAACGGTAAGATTGACGAAAATTGCGGTATCCTTTGCAGAGATAAAATCCGGATGAATCAATCGGAGAAGTGAACCGATAAGAAGTCTTGAACTGAATCCGTATTCATAATTCAGTACATAAGACATGCACTGCCACCCGAAAATGCTTGAAAAATCTGCAGTAGGAAGTCCGCGGATAAGCAGGAAGAAGAATATGGCAAGTTCATACTGGATGTGTTGTATGAACGAGAAAACCTTGCCGAAAAATTGTTTCATAGAAATTAAGCCCCCAAAAAAGGTAATTAATTATAGGAAGGTGGGCGGAGGGAAAATCAGTCCCACTTCTTTATTGCAGGGAGAAGGTCGACTCCTTCCTGATATTCAACATTCTGCCAGTCGGTGTAACGGATGACATATCTCCAGTTGCGGAATGCCTTTCTGATTCCGAGATATCTGTCCTGAGCACACCAGCCGTTTCCGTGTGCAGAATCGTATTTATAAAAGGAGAACATACAGTCAGGATATTTTTCTCTGAGCTGCTCTTCAAGTCCCTCTGGAAAATCGGAATGCTGCAGCCACAGCATCTCGAGTGTAGGAATGTTGAACAAGGGGCTGAAGTCCTCGATATCATTACAGTATGCGAGGTTTACGTCCTTAAGATCAGGGAGCTTGGTGAGAACTGAAACATCAGTAAAATCGTTCTTCCAGAGCTCGAGGTACTCAAGCTCCTGAAGTGTCTCGAGCGGAGAAATATCTTTTATGTTGTTATCTCCGAGGATAAGAGCCTGAAGCTTGGTGAGGTTGGATATCATGGAGATATCGACAATTGAGCTGTGTCCGAGATCAAGTGCAACAAGATCGGTGCAGTATTTGAAAAGCGGAACAAGATCTTCTTCGTCGTAAAGCTGTGTGCTGTGGTTGAGTGACGAGAAGCAGGTGATATCAGTACGGATATTCTCCCAGCGGAGAAAGGAAATGGTCCATACAAACTTGATTGACGGATGGGCTGTCATAAGCTGTTCCATCTGCTCGTTTGTCAGACCGCAGTTGCACATCTCAAGATATGTGAGATTGGGCAGAGTGCTGAGCTTTGCCGAGAAAGCATCAAGGTCTTCGACAGTATGGTCACTGATGTCAGCTTCAGTTGCAGAGGAAAGTACCTCCACTCCGGCGAGATCAACTGTCCACAGGAAGTTTCCGCTGGAAATCTGGTTTATAACGGAAGCGAGTGAGTCGGAATACTCAACTGATGTTATGTCAGCTTCTGTAAGATTACGGAAAAGCAGAAGTCTGCCGTATTCATCAGGAGCGGTTGATGCGGGAAGGGTGATGCTTTCTGCATCATGAGGGAAAGCCTGTCCGCCAAGTTCGATATTCCATACGAAATTGCAGCCGGAAAGTTCATCGGCAAGCTGGTTAAGTTTGGTTCCGACAGTAACGTCAGTAACAGAACCGTAAATTTCAAGCGAGGTGAGATTGTTCATATATCTGAGCGCATCAAGCTGTTCGGTGGTGATGGAAGCTGAATCAACTGATACACTTGAGGTGCTGCTGTCAAAATAGCTGCTGCCGAGTGGCACTGACCAAAGGATACTGCACTCCGGAAGTGACTGAGACAGGGCGTCATACTCCGAAACAGTAAGACCGGTATTGCGAAGATCGACATATTCAAGGTTATTGAATTTTCCAAGAGCTGAAAAGTCGTCGATGTCATTACCGGAGAGATCGAGTTCGTCTGCAGAAAGCGGATAACGTTTACCTCCTATTTCAGCAGAACTGCAGAAATAAAAAACAGCAACGCTTGCAGCGAGCAGTAATGCTGCGGCAATAAACAAAAGTATTTTTGATTTAGGCATTCTGGCGTTTGACTTGCTCATAGGAAAACCTCACATGAATAATAATAATTAAGTATAACAAAATGGAAAGTTAATGTCAATGCAGAAGGGGAGAGCAGGTGTAGGATACAAGGAAAAACAGGGCAGCGAGTGCTGCCCTGTTTTTGGTATAAATGTAATTTTGAACAGTGGTTTACTCAGTCTATTTCAACAACAACGTTTCCGATGCTGTTTGAAACATTGAAGCTGACATTGTCACTTCCGCCTCTGAGCTGATCATCAATTATTACATTGCCGAGTGCTTCAGATGTGGTGAAGTAATACTGAGTGCCGGCGGGCAAAGAGACCTGAACCTCTGCGATATTGCCTTCAATGCGGCTGTCGAGAGTGAGCGGAGTGCTGCTCTCAACTTCGCACTCGCCAATGGTATCAGAAATTGAGATGCCGTTAAATGCACCCTCTGCACTGATTTCGCCGATTGTGTTCTCACAGGAAATCATATTTGCACGAACGCTGCTGAAAGTGATTTCGCCGACAGTGTTGTGCAGGGTGATATCACCGAAAGTAAAGCCGAGTACTTCTATCTCACCAACAGTGTCGTTGATAGTAAGATCAAGCTCAAGGGGAACGGTAAGCTCGGTGTACTTGTACTGAGGAATATAAATGGTGATTTCACCACCGTTCGGAGCATTGAAAACACCAATATTAAATTCATCGTGCTGGTCGTAGCTCTGACTGATTGTCAGAGTGTGACCGTTTCCGTTAAATTCAAAATGCTTGCCATCTGTTCCGGGTTTATCAAAAATACCATTGTATTCAACCAGAACAGTGTAATCAGCCATTTCATCGGTGCAGGGGCGTATTGTTATATCACCGGTAAAACCGTTGAGTACAACAGCTTCATAGTCTCCGTTGATCTCAAAGCTTTCGCTTCCGCTGTAGGTGGAGTAATCAGATGTTGCATTTTCAATCATGGAAACGAAGTCTGTTCCATATTCCTTTACGGTTTCCATGAATTCGCTGTCTGTTGCGAGATTGGCAGCGCCTATTCCAATGAATATACCGCCGGTTATGACAAGACCGAGAAATGCGGCAGCACAGATAATGGCTGCGATACCTAACTTTTTCATCAGTTGTTGCCTCCTTCAAGAATGTTTTTGCAAAGCTCAATGAACTTCTTTACAAGCCAGATAATACCCTTTACGCTGGCGATACAGGCGATGATTGCAAGTATACCGAGAGCGGCAATACCAAGAGCAAGAACAATAAAGCCGATTCCGCCGATTGCGGTGTAGGCCATGGAAGTAATGCCAAGTGCGATGAGTGCAATAGTACCGACAAAGCAGCCGATAGCTATTCCGGGAAGTGCGAACCATGCGCTTGCGATACCGAAGAGAATGAATACAGCGGCGATGCTGAGAAATACAACAAGTACAACAGAACCGGCATCAGGTGTGTCAGATGATGTGCGGGTTCCGGATGCCGGAGCTTTCTTGACTTCCGGAGCGCCGTATGTCGGTGCGGAGAACGAGGAAGTCACATTTGCGCTGGCAGCTGCAGTTTCGTTTTCCGAAGTCTCTTCTGCCTCTGTGGTTATCGGAGCGCCTTTGGAGCCGGCGGGCAGATTTTCAAGATAAGTCATTGCAAGCTCGTGCGGATCGCCGAGCGAAGCGCTGACTTCTTCTTCTGTTTTTCCGTTTTCCAGACCGAGAGCAAAGTGTGCCTCGTAGTCGCTGAGAATATCATCTCTGTCAGCCTTTGGGAGACGCAGCAGGCTTTTTTCGAGTACATCAATAAATTCATTTTTATTCATTTTCAGTTCCTCCGTCAGAAGTGGTTATTTCTGCTCCGATTATAACAGGCTCGAGTATTTCCGGAGCGTTAATGGATGCGAAATAATCTGCGGTATCATCAGCTGATGTGTTGTTTTCTGCAATTATGGCATTGACCTGATCGGTAATAGCAGGACCGCCGCTGATGATTGCGTTGACGTTGCTGACCAGTGCTCCCCATTCTTCAATGAGCTGATCGAGGAAATTCTCGCCCTTTCGAGTTATTACATAATACTTACGGGGCGGACCACCGGAAGACTCTTCGAGATATGATGAAACATAATCTTCCTGCTTAAGTCTTCTGAGAACAAGATAAATTGAACCGTCGGCGACATCGATGCTCTGTGCGAGTTTTATTGCTACGTCATAGCCGTACTGATCTTCCTGACGGAGCATTGAGAGTACGCAAAGCTCGAGAACGCCTTTTTTGAACTGAATCGTCATGATTCCTCCTCCATTCAAAATATTTTTTAGCTGAAAGTATTTCTGTGTTTTAACTACTAATCCTAAAACAATAGTGATTATAAACCAGTTTTAGGCGTCTGTCAATACTTTTGGGGAAATATTTGGAATTATTTTTTATTGTCAGTTTGATGTCGATTGAATTACACTGTAAAAACAAAACGGCTGCCTGAAATCAGCATTCCAGACAGCCGTGAATAAAATGTATATAATATAATAATTAATTTTTAATCTGTGCTTCAACAAGACTTCCGCCACAGTATATATATCTGAGCTTCGGCTTTTCGATCTTGCCGGTAGGATTACGGGGAACATCAGCGAAAATTATACGACGCGGACGCTTGTAGCGGGGGAGTGCAATGCAGAAATTGTTGATGTCCTCTTCAGTGCAGGTTACATCGGGCTTCAGTTCGATAATAGCTGCAGCTATTTCACCGAGACGCTCGTCCGGCAGACCGATTACAGCGACGTCTTTGATAGCGTTGTGGGCACGAAGGAAGTCTTCAATCTGAACAGGATACAGATTTTCACCGCCGCTGATGATAACGTCCTTCTTTCGGTCTACGAGGAAAATGAAACCATCCTCATCCTCCTGAGCCATATCTCCGGTAAGCAGCCAGCCGTCACGCAGAACAGCATTGGTTGCATTCTCGTCTTTGTAATAGCACTTCATAACACCAGCGCCTTTTACACAGAGCTCACCGACAGAACCCTTGGCGACAGGCTGACAGTTTTCATCAGCAATCATTGCGTCCCAGCCGTAACCGGGCTTGCCGATAGCGCCGACCTTGTGTATATTTTCGACGCCGAGGTGTACACAGCCAGGTCCGATGGATTCAGAGAGACCATAGTTGGTATCATACTGATGATGGGGGAATATTTTGATCCAGCGGTTGACAAGACTGGGCGGTACGGGCTGCGCACCGATATGCATCAGACGCCACTTGCTGAGATCATATTCAGAGAGATCAATATCTCCGCGATCAATCGAATCAAGAATATCCTGAGCCCACGGCACAAGCAGCCATACGATAGAGGCCTTCTCATCAGATGCAGCTTTGAGTATCCACTTCGGAGTTACGCCGCGAAGAAGAACTGCCTTGCTTCCGGCAACAAGGCTGCCGAACCAGTGCATCTTGGCGCCGGTGTGATAGAGGGGAGGTATGCACAGGAAGCAGTCATCTCTGCCCTGACCATGGTGAGCCTGCTCAACGACAGCAGCATGCATAAGGCTTGCGTGATCGTGGAGAATCGCCTTCGGGAAACCAGTGGTACCGGAGGAGAAATAAATAGCAGCATCATCCTCGTCGGTAAGCTCAATCTGAGGATCGCGGCTGGTCATGTATGTAACTATTCTGTCATAGCTTTCAGCAAATGTCGGACAGTTTTCGCCGACATAAAGAAGAGCTTTTACGCGAGGGATCATATCGCAGATATTTTCTACACGGCCGATAAATTCCGGTCCGAAGATAAGAACATCGGCATCGGCAAGATCAAGACAATATTTGATCTCATCTGCAGTGTAGCGATAATTCATAGGAACAGCAAGTGCGCCGGCCTTAAGAACTCCGAAATAAATAGGAAGCCACTCAAGGCAGTTCATCAGAAGGATAGCAACTTTGGTGCCTTTGCCGAAGCCTCTAGAAAGAAGCAGGTTTGCCATGCGGTTGGAGCGGTTGTTGAAATCCTTCCATGTCATTTCCTGACGGTGATCTTCCTCTACAGTAGGCTCAACAAGCTCATATTCACGCCATGTTTTTCCTCTTTTTTCCTGAATTTCAGGGTTTATTTCAACAAGGCTGATATCGTCCGGATACAGCTGTGCGTTTCTGCGAAGATACTCAATAATGGGCATTTTCATTTACTCCTTTAAAACTTTAACTCACTGTCGTAAGTGTACAGTATTATCTATTATAATGGTAAAAAATAAAAAAGCAAGAGTAAAAGTGAAATGTTGACAATAAAGTTGAAAATAATCAGAGAAAAACTTATTCAGCCTTGATGACTGCGTACATCATCTGCGGGAAATCAGGCGCAGCAGAAGTCATACCATAATCAATAACCTTCAGATTATTACGTGCAATCTCATCGAAAAAGGTCCGGAAATTTACAGTCCGGCAGGAGGTGCAGGTGATGCTGAGTGTATTTCCGCTCGGCTCATGGATTCTTTCCTGAAGGTCAAATGCGGCAGTGATATCGGTCTGACGCTCGGTAAAGCCATCACCCATAGAACAGACCAGGGCAATTCCGGCAGGGGTCAGATGCTCGTGAATAAAGCGGTAGAAGGCATCGCGATCCTCGTCCGTGACCAGCATATGTACAACAGCTACAGCGTAGATAAAGTCATAAGTATCATTTAATGCGCCGTTTATGCAGTCCAGAACCGTGAAATTTTCGGCAAAAGCAGGGGATAATTTCCTGCAAAAGCGGATTGCTTCAGGAGAAATATCGGTTGCAAGCAGATCGAATCCCTGCCTGAGAAGAAAATGTGCATCCCGTCCCTCACCGCATCCCAATTCAAGAAGCCGGTGATTATTTGAAATTGAATTTGCTTTAATTACATCTGAAACAATCGGGGTTGGAGCGGAGTCAAACCACTGCAGATTCTGCTTGTGAACCTGCCTGTAACGGTCGTCATAAGCTTCGTAGTATTTTCGTGCCACGTTGATATACCTCCGGTATAATCATAGAATAAATCATTTAGAATAAATTGCTTACAATGAAAAATCCCCGTTCTTGCGAACGAGGATTTCTGGCGGAGAAGAAGGGATTTGAACCCTTGCGACCATTTCTAGCCCTACTCCCTTAGCAGGGGAGCCCCTTCACCACTTGGGTACTTCTCCATGGTAAAGAATTTTATCATATTTTCGGGGGAATGTGGCGGAGGGGAAGGGATTCGAACCCTTGGTACGTTGCCGTATCACTGGTTTTCAAGACCAGCTCCTTAAACCACTCGGACACCCCTCCGAGTTGTCTTAATCAAGACGTCCAGTGTATTTTATCAAATTGATGTGCGCTTGTCAATACATAACAGGTAAAAAATCTGTTTTTATTTTCCGACAGAAAAGTGCAAATGAAAATTCCGTGATGGAGTTTTAACTGAGTGCCAGCCTGACGATACATCATGTTTGCTATATTATATTTTCAAATATATGTAGCAGTTTTGGTTGACATACGCTTATAATATGATAAAATAATATGACATGGAAATAATGATTATCTGTATCATTTATCTTAGGCATCAGTGCTGCTGATGCCGGAAAGGCACGGAAAATAATGCGAGATATATTGAATCTTAACTCAGGTTGGCGATTCAGTCCGGATTTCAAGCCGGAATACACGCACCCGGATTTTAAGGATACAGCATTCAGACTGGTTGATCTTCCGCATGTTATCACTACAACTTCGGAAGGTTATGTGAATGAGCGTATTTTCAGGAGAGTAACCTGTTACCGGAAGATGTTTATTCTTCCTGATGAAATGAAAAAGCGCAGACTTATACTTCATTTTGACGGAGTTGCCAGCTGCGTGGCAACATTTGTTAACGGCAAGCCTGTTTGCGCACATAAGGGCGGTTTCACTCCCTTCTCATGCGATATAACCAATGAGATATCAGAGTATATCAAGGGCGGAGATAATCTTATCACTGTTGTAGTTGATTCTACTGAGAGAGAAGATACTGCGCCGTTCGGCGGCCCGAGCGATATGCTTTATTATGGCGGATTATACCGCGAGGTACGTCTGGAGGCAGTAGACGATATATACGTTGTTGATGCATTTGTACGAACCACTTCTGCTGCGAATGGCTGGATACTTGATGTTGACGGTCAGCTCTCCGGCGGCGGTGCAAAAGTAACGCTGTCGCTGTTTGATGGAACACAGAAACTTGTGTCAGATGCTTTTGTAAGCACTGAGGACTGCTTCAGCAGGCAGCTGTCGGTATCGAATGTCATTCAGCCGTGGAGTGTCGATTCTCCTAAGTTGTACAAACTGGTTGTCACGCTTGACAGCGGAGATGAATATACGAGAATGATCGGTTTCAGAACAGTTGAGTTCAAGCCTGAGGGATTCTTCCTTAACGGCCAGAGAGTACAGCTGACCGGTCTTGCAAGAAATCAGAGCTATCCGCGTGTAGGTTGGGCTATGCCGGCTGCAGCACAGCGTCAGGATGCTGATCTTATCAAGGAGCTTGGCTGTAATGTCGTAAGAACGATGCACTGTCCTCCTTCGAAGCATTTCCTCGACCGCTGTGATGAAATAGGTCTTCTGGTGCTTGATGAAATGCCGGGATATCGATATGTCGGAAATGCGGAGTGGCAGGAAGCGGCAGAACGCAACCTTGAAGAGCTTATTGTCAGAGATCGCAATCATCCGAGCGTAATCATGTGGAGTACAAGAGTGGAAGAAGGTCCTGAAACACCTGAATTCTACGCACGTACAGCTGATATCGCCAGACGTCTTGACGGTACAAGACCGATAACCGGTCTGAGAAATGCTCCTGTAGCAGAATTTGCGGAAGATGTATTCTGTTTCAATGATTTCAGCTGCAATGCCTCTGCTCCGGGACTTGAAAAGAAAAAGAATGTAATCAAAGCCAAGGTTCCGTATCTCGTGACAGGTCATACCGGCGTGAGATATCCGGCAAAGGATAATGACAGCGAAGCTGTGAGACTTGAGCAGGCACTTCGCCATGCAAAGGTACTTGACGCTGCATACGGCGATCCGGAGTGCTGCGGTGTTATCGGCTGCACTCTGGCTGATATGAATGTTCCGAAGACACTCGGCGAAAATGATAATATAGCTTATTATGGTGTGGTTGGCAGCAACCGCGTAAAGAAGCTTGCTGCGTATGTTTATCAGTCGCAGTCAGATGCTCAGCCGGTACTTGAGCTTTCCGGTTCACTTTCAGGCGGCGGATATCCCAACAGTATCTGTCCGGGCATTTATGCGTTTACAAACTGTGACAGTGTAAGAGTTCACCGCAATGGCAAAATCATTGGAGAATTTACACCTGACAGAAAGAAGTATCCCAATATGCCGCATCCGCCGGTATATATCAACGATTTTATCGGTGATCTGCTTGTTTCGGAAGAGGGAATAGATGCCAGGGAAGCAGCTGCAGTGAAGGCTGAAATGATGTCAATGCAGCGCGAGGGTGTGTTCTCTTCTGCCGATTTGCGTGCAAAGGGTGGTATGTCATTTTCACGCAGCAAGTCAGTTATAGATGCAGCCTACCGTCTGTATGATAAATATATTGCAAACAGCTTCGGCGGGGCATCATTTACATTTGAAGGCATCAGAAGCGGCGAGGTGGTCAGGTCTATTGTACTCGAGCCGGTAGCTCAGACCGGCATCAGAGTTACAGCAAGCACAAAGGAACTTCACAGCAATGAGACCTATGATTGTGCCAGAATAGAGCTTACCGCCGTTGATCAGAATGGCAACAGACTGTATGACTGCTATGATGCTGTCAGCGTAGAGTGTGACGGCTCAGTAGAGGTTATCGGATCGAAGCTCTTCTCGCTTTCGGGCGGAGCGGCGGCATTCTATGTCAGAACAAAAGGCGGCAAGGGTCCGGCTAAGGTCAAGATAACCACCGAGTCCTTTGGAAAGCATATAGTTGAACTTAACGTTATTCGCAGCGTTAAGAGAGATATATAGAAGTAAAAATGAAAGGAAAAATAACTGAAATGGCTAAAGAACTGGCAAAACAGTATGAGCCTCGCGAGGTTGAGGACAAAATATATAAAATGTGGGAGGACGGAAAGTACTTCCACGCAGTTATTGATGAGAATAAGAAACCGTATACGATCGTTATTCCGCCACCCAACATCACCGGTCAGCTGCACATGGGTCATGCACTTGATAATACCCTTCAGGATATAATCATCAGATGGCGCAGAATGCAGGGCTACTGCACCCTCTGGCTTCCCGGTACCGATCATGCTTCCATTGCGACCGAGGCAAAGATTGTTGAGGCAATGCGCAAGGAAGGCGTAAAGAAGGAAGATCTCGGCAGAGATGGATTCCTTGAGAGAGCATGGGAGTGGAAAGCTCAGTATGGCGGAACTATTGTCCGTCAGCTTCGTAAGCTCGGCTCCTCCTGCGACTGGGACAGAGAGCGTTTTACTCTTGATGAAGGCTGTAATAAGGCCGTTATCGAGGTTTTCAATCGCCTTTATGAAAAGGGTCTCATCTATCGCGGTGAGAGAATAATCAACTGGTGTCCGCATTGCCGCACCTCCATCTCTGATGCCGAGGTTGAATTCGAAGAGAAGGACGGCAGCTTCTGGCATCTCCGTTATCCGCTTGCTGACGGCAGCGGCTGGCTTGAGCTTGCTACTACACGTCCGGAAACCATGCTTGGTGATACTGCTGTAGCTGTTCATCCGGACGATGAGAGATATCAGCAGTACATCGGAAAGAATGTAGTTCTTCCCATTGTCGGCAGAGAGATTCCTGTTGTTGCTGATACATACGTTGAGCGTGATTTCGGTACCGGAGTTGTTAAAATCACTCCGGCACATGACCCTAACGACTTTGAGGTCGGACTCAGACATAATCTTCCGGTTATCAATGTCATGAACGATGATGCAACCATCAATGAGAATGGCGGCAAGTATCAGGGCATGAGCCGTGAGGAGTGCCGCAAGGCTATTGTCAAGGAGCTTAAGGAGGGCGGCTATCTTGTAAAGATTGAGCCCATCAAGCATAACGTTGGTACCTGCTATCGCTGCGGAACTATCGTTGAGCCGAGAGTCTCTCTCCAATGGTTTGTCAAGATGCAGCCTCTGGCTGATCCGGCAATCGACGTAGTCAAGAAGGGCAATACCCGCTTTGTTCCGGAAAGATTCTCCAAGACTTATCTTAACTGGATGGAGAATATCCGCGACTGGTGTATTTCCCGCCAGCTGTGGTGGGGTCATAGAATTCCGGCATGGTACTGCGATGAGTGCGGTGAGTTCACCGTTGCACGTACAGCTCCGGATACATGCCCGAAGTGCGGCAGCAAGCATCTCCATCAGGACGAGGATACCCTTGATACATGGTTCTCTTCTGCTCTCTGGCCGTTTTCAACTCTCGGCTGGCCTGACGAGACCGATGATCTCAAGTATTTCTATCCGACCAACACTCTTGTTACCGGTTATGATATCATTTTCTTCTGGGTTGCCAGAATGATATTCTCCGGCGTTGAGCAGATGGGTGAGACTCCGTTCAAGAATGTATTCATTCATGGTATTGTCCGTGATGAGCTGGGCAGAAAGATGTCCAAGTCTCTTGGCAACGGTGTTGATCCGCTGCTGGTTATTGATAAGTACGGCGCAGACTCTCTCCGCTTCTCGCTGACCACCGGCGTCAGCCCCGGAAGTGATATGCGTTACTCTGAGAAGAAGGTTGAAGCATGCCGCAATTTCGGCAACAAGCTATGGAATGCGACCCGCTTTGTTCTCATGAATCTTGAAGAGGATGATATGCCTGCTATCCCGAAGAAGCTTGCCATTGAGGATAAGTGGATCCTCGGGGAACTCAACCGTGTAATCAAGGAGATTACTGACAATCTTGAGAAGTTTGAACTGGGCATTGCTGTCCAGAAGATTTATGATTTCATCTGGGATTGCTTCTGCGACTGGTATATCGAGCTTGCTAAGATCCGTCTTAATAAGGGTGGAGCAGAATCGAAGAGAGTCCGCTCCATGCTGCTTTATGTTCTCACTGAGTCTATAAAGCTTCTCCACCCGTTCATGCCGTTTATCACCGAGGAGCTCTTCCAGACTATTCCTCATGAGGGCGAGGCACTGATGGTAGCAAGCTGGCCGAAGTATAATGCACGCCGCAGATATGAGAAGGAATCGGAAGAGATGAACCGCATCATGGCTGCAATCAAGGCTATCAGAACCCGACGCAGTTGGATGGACGTTCCGCCTTCCAAGAAAGCTCGTGTCTACATCGAGACTTCCTATGCCGAGACATTTGAGCACGGTGCAGATTTCATTATCCGCCTTGCATCTGCAAGCGAAGTGGAAATTGGAGAGAGCTTCAGCATTGACGGTGCAGTTGCTATCGTTTCTGACGGTGCAAAGATTCTTATCCCGCTTGATGAGCTTGTTGACAAGGAGAAGGAGCTTGCACGTCTTGCAAAAGAACTTGAGAAGGTCGAGAAAGATATCACGGTAGTCAGCGCAAAGCTTTCTAATGAGAACTTCGTCAGCAAGGCTCCGGCTGCAGTTATTGACGCTGAGAGAACAAAGCTTGAAAAGGCTAAGGAGCGCAGAGATATCATTCTTGACTCCATGAAGAAGTTTCAGTAATCACTTATAAAGAATAAGGGTCTGTCTTGGCGGCAGACCCTTTGCATTTGCTTGTATTTGGAGGAATAAGCGCATGATGAATTACGAAGAGGCGCTTGAATTTATAAACAGCCGGCTGAGATTCGGCATAAAGCCCGGGCTTGAACGCATCAGTGCGCTGCTTGAAAAGCTTGGTTCGCCGCAGAAAAAACTGCAGTTTGTCCATGTTGCCGGCACAAATGGCAAGGGCTCAGCCTCAACCATGATTGCTTCAGCAATGGTGTGTGCCGGCAAGCGAACTGGACTTTACACATCACCGTATATCTGCGATTTTCGCGAGAGAATGCAGATAGATGGTCAGATGATAGAGAAGACAGAACTTGCACAGATAACTGAAACAGTAAAGTCATTAGTGGAAGATGACGAGATTCTGCGGGAAGAGATGACTGAATTCGAACTGATAACCTGTATAGCTTTTGCGTGGTTTGCAAAACGCGAATGCGATGTGGTGGTTCTTGAGGTAGGGCTTGGCGGCAGACTTGATGCAACAAATATAATAGAGTCGCCGCTGTGCTCAGTGATTATGCGAATTGATCTCGATCATACATCTGTTCTCGGAGATACTGTTTCGCAGATTGCAGCAGAAAAAGCAGGTATAATCAAGCCTGGATGCCCTGTTGTGATGTTCCCTGATCAGCCGGAAGATGCGGCAGGGGTTATAAGAGCAAAAGCCGAAGAACTCGGGTGTCAGCTGATTGTGCCTGATGTTTCAATGATGAGTACAGGTGAGCTTACGCTTGACGGTACAGCTGTTTCGTACCGTGATATGAAATACACCCTTCCGCTTCTCGGAAAACATCAGACGCTTAACTCGATTACAGCAGCGGAAGCGCTTCTTGCTGCAGGAATTGAAAAAGAATTTATACAGCAGGGAATTGCAAAGGCTTCAATTCCGGCGAGACTTGAGATAATATCAAGGAATCCGCTTATAATCATAGACGGAGCGCACAATCCAAACGGTGCGGCAGCACTTGCTCAGGCAATAGATGACCTGTTGCCGGGAAAACGTGTTCTTGCTGTTATGGGAGTTCTTGCCGATAAGGATTACCGTTGTGAATTTGGAATGCTCGGATCAAGATTCAGCAAAGTGTTTGCTTCTGATGGATACAGTCCGCGCGCGCTTTCCGCGGAAAAACTGTGTGCTATAGCAGCTGAGTACACTTCAGCACAAGCTTATACTTCTCCTGAAGCAGCATTCGATGCGGCAGTTGCAGAAGCAGTATCGTACGAAGATGTGATAGTGGTATGCGGTTCATTGTATCTTGCCGGATATCTCAGGACATATATAGTCAGCAGATAAAAAATAAATGTCCTTCGACATAATTGATGAATATTTTCATAGCAAATGGGATATCCTGTTAACAGGGTATCCCATTATTTTATGCAAATCGGGGGAAGAATATGCCAGTAGAGATGAAAATTGAGGATAGAGCGATGATTGCGTGTATATCCGGCGATATAGACCATCACACCGCAGCTTCGCTGAGAGAGACGATAGATGACAGTGTACATTTGTACAGACCGCAGAAACTGACAATCGATTTTTCAAAGGTGAGTTTTATGGACAGTTCAGGAATCGGTCTGATAATGGGGCGATTCAAATTGATGAACGAATATGGTGGAAAGGTGGCTGTAACAGGTGCTTCTCCGATAAATGCGAGAATGATAAAGCTTGCCGGTCTCGGCAGACTCGGGATAGAAGGCATATGAATATCAACAGAAAAGGAATTGATAATAATGGCTAAAATCAAGGTGCTTAATGAGATGAGGCTGGTTATTCCAAGCCGGTCGGCAAATGAAGGGTTTGCCCGAATTTCTGTGGCGGCATTCATGTCGCAGCTTGACCCTACGGTTGAGGAGCTTGCAGATATCAAAACAGCTGTTTCAGAGGCGGTTACAAACTGTATTGTTCATGGCTATAAAGATGAAATCGGAAATATATACATAAACGCAAGAATATTCGAGGATAACAGAATACAGATAAAAATCCGTGATACGGGCTGCGGAATAGAGAACATACCGCAGGCAATGGAACCACTTTTTTCTACAGGCGGCGGAGAAAGGGGTGGGCTTGGATTTACTGTGATGGAAGCATTCACAGATAAACTGAAAGTCAGATCATCACCCGGAAAAGGTACAACGGTCACAATGGACAAGAAGATAGAGCGGCGCGGAGAAAATGACAGCTGAAAGAGAAAGATATGTCGAAGAGAATCTTGGGCTGGCGCACAGCTGCGTCAGACGATACATCGGAAGAGGCATCGAATATGATGATTTGTACCAGACCGCGTGTATTGGCCTGGTAAAGGCAGCGGAGAAATTTGATGAAGCACGCGGGTACAGATTTTCAACGTATGCAGTTCCTGTGATACTCGGCGAATTAAAGCAGCTTTTCAGAAAGGATGGAAGCATAAAGGTTTCGCGGCGTATAAAGGAAATGGGGATTAAAGCGAGGGAAGAGAGTGATCTGTTTTTAAAGAAGAATGGAAGGTCGCCTCAGATATCCGAGCTTGCAGCGATTATGGGCATTTCAATCGCAGCGACAGCTGAAATGCTTTGTGCTGTTCAGATGCCTGATTCACTTGATTCGTCATCAGACGGGATAGAATATGCCAGCTCGGAATGCTTTGAAGAAGCCGCAGCAGAGCACCTCGCGCTGAGACAGGTGATAGAAAAGATGGCTCCGGCAGACAGGGCTATAATTGTTCACAGATATATTTACGAAAACACCCAGAGCAAAACAGCTGAAAGTCTTGGAATGACTCAGGTTCAGGTATCCAGACGAGAAAGAAAACTGCTTGATTATATGAGAGCTGAGCTGAAGTGATTAAGAACTAAAAGAAAAGCCCGTTGGAGTGTTCCAGCGGGCTTGAGTATTATTTGTGGAAAAGCTTCTTTGTCTGATATTTCGGCTCGCAGGTTACGTTAAGACCGATTTTGCGGAAGACCGATTCATCGACGTTTGAAAGAATAACGGATGAATGAAATTCGCATCCACGAAGTTTAACGAGCTGTTCCATTGCGAGTGCAGCCTTTTTGCTTGAAGCTGCGCATATTGAAAGTGCGATGAGAACCTCATCAGTATGCAGACGGGGATTGTTGTTGCCAAGATGCTTGACTTTGAGTGCCTGTACCGGTTCGATGACAGACGGGGAAAGGAGATGCTCATCATCAGGTATGCCGCCGAGGAGTTTAAGGGCATTGAGCAGTACGGCAGCAGAGGCTCCAAGCAGCGGCTTATTCTTACCGGTAACGATAGAACCGTCAGGCAGTTCTATTGCTGCGGCAGGCTCGCCTGTTTCTTCTGCAACAGTATTTGCGGCTGCAATTACAGGACGGTCATCAGCTGAAATTCCGGATATGTTCATAAGCAGTTCTATTTTTGAAACAGCTTCGTTGTCACCGAACCCCTGACGGACCTGACATCTGGAATTGTAGTAACGGCGTATGATCTCCTGCTTTGAAGCACGGCAGCATACTTCATCGTCAATTATGCAGTAACCTGCCATATTAACGCCCATATCGGTCGGAGACTGATACGGACATTCGCCGAATATGCGCTCAAACATAGCACGGAGGACGGGATAGATTTCTACGTCACGGTTATAATTTACAGTCGGGACGTTGTATGCCTGAAGATGGTACGGGTCAATCATATTTACATCGTTCAGGTCTGCTGTTGCAGCTTCATAAGCGAGATTGACAGGGTGCTTGAGTGCCAGATTCCATATTGGGAACGTCTCGAATTTTGCATAACCTGCGCGAATGCCGCGCTTATGTTCATGATAAAGCTGGGAAAGGCAGGTTGCCATTTTGCCGCTGCCGGGACCGGGAGCGGTTATAACAACCAGAGAACGTGTGGTTTCTATATATTCATTTCGTCCAAAACCCTCATCGCTTACAATATATGGAATGTTTGCAGGGTATCCGTCAATGTTATAATGGCAGTATACTTTTATGCCGAGAGTCTGAAGACGCTTATGAAACTGATCTACAGTAGGCTGACTGGAATACTGTGTAATAACAACACTGCCAACATAAAGTCCGATGCCGCGGAAGGCATCTATAAGACGGAGAACTTCAGCGTCGTAAGTAATTCCAAGATCGCCGCGCTGTTTACTGCTTTCGATTGCACTGGCGTTTATGGCAATAACAATTTCAGCCTGATCCTTGAGGTTAAGAAGCATATTTACCTTGCTGTCCGGTTCGAATCCGGGAAGAACACGGGAAGCATGATTATCGTCAAACAGCTTTCCTCCAAACTCAAGATACAGCTTTCCACCGAAATCGGCTATTCTTTCTCTGATGCGCTCAGATTGCATTTCAATGTACTTCTGGTTGTCAAATCCTATCCGATGCACAAAATTACCCTCCAATATATCTACATATACCATATAATTATACTACTGTATTTTGTATTTATCAATATTAAATAACATTTTGAATGACGAAAATGGAAGGTGGGATTAGTGGATTATTTATGGACATGATGCTGTCGAATAAAAAAGCCCACGGTGCATTGAAACACCGTGGGCAAATTGATTGTATAAAGATTTAGATAATACCCTGAGCGAGCATAGCGTCAGCGACCTTGAGGAAACCGGCAATGTTTGCACCGGCAACAAGATCATAACCAAGACCGTACTCTTCAGCAGCCTTAACAGATGCGCTGTAGATGTTCTGCATGATCTGCTTGAGCTTTGCATCAACCTCTTCAGCAGTCCAGCTGTAACGCATGGAGTTCTGGCTCATCTCGAGAGCGGAAACAGCAACACCGCCTGCATTGACAGCCTTAGCAGGAGCAACAACACGTACATTCTCCTTGAGGTAGTTAAGAGCATCGTTGGTGGTGGGCATATTTGCAACCTCGATGTAGTACTGAACACCGTTTGCAACGATCTTCTGAGCCTCTTCCATGCCGATCTCGTTCTGGGTAGCACAGGGCATGACGACGTCAGCCTTCTGACCCCACGGCTTCTGACCTGCGAAGAAGGGAACACCGAACTTGTCAGCGTAATCCTGAACCTTATCACGACCGGAAGCACGCATCTCGAGCAGATAGTTGATCTTCTCTTCAGTAACAACACCGTCAGCGTCGTATACATAGCCGTCAGGACCGGAGATGGTAACAACCTTACCGCCGAGCTCAGCAACCTTCTTTGCAGTACCCCATGCAACATTTCCGAAGCCGGAGATAGCAACAGTCTTGCCCTCGAGGGTCTCGCCGAACTGTTTGAGAGCCTCTACGAGATAGTAGACAGCACCGAAGCCGGTAGCCTCAGGACGGATAAGGGAACCGCCGTAGCTGAAGCCCTTACCGGTGAGAACCCGGTTTTCCCAGCAAGCCTTGATGCGTCTGTACTGACCGAAGAGATAGCCGATCTCCTTGCCGGAAACACCGATGTCACCTGCAGGAACGTCAACGTCAGGACCGATGTGACGATAGAGCTCGGTCATGAATGCCTGGCAGAAACGCATGATTTCAGCATCGCTCTTGCCGCGCGGATCGAAGTCGGAGCCGCCCTTACCGCCGCCGATGGGCAGGGAAGTGAGGCTGTTCTTGAAGGTCTGCTCAAAGCTGAGGAACTTCATGGTATCGATGGTTACAGACGGATGGAAACGGAGACCGCCCTTGTAAGGACCGATAGCGCCGTTGAACTGTACACGGTAGCCGCGGTTTACATGAGTAACACCGTTGTCGTCAACCCAGGAGACACGGAAGCAGATCTGGCGATCCGGCTCGCACATTCTCTCGAGAAGACCGTTCTTTTCATACTCAGGATGCTGATC
>JAZNOP010000062.1:0-1649 GCA_045580875.1 Acutalibacteraceae bacterium | reverse complement strand
TATAAGCTGTGCCGGTATTTGGAACAAAGCGTCCGAGAAGCACAACATTGTGTGCAGGCATGGAGAACGAAGTAAGATTTCCCGTGCCGAGTGCCTCATCCTGCGGATACCAGCCAACGAAGGTATATCCGGTAAGTGTGGGCGTCTGCGCAACGGTAACATTCTGTCCGTATACTGCAGTGTGTGACTGCGGAAGTGCCGGCATTGCCGCACCGAGATCAAGACCTACGTAGTCGTATGATACGGTGTAGTCAATATTGGTGAATGTACCTGCAATGGTAACATCGCTCTGCGGCATGGTGAATGCACCGGTGGAAAGATCAACGCCTGCAGTCTGAGTGCTCCAGCCGCTGAAGGTTGCGCCGGTCTTTGTGGGTGCCGCGATAACTGTATGCGCACCGCCGGGAAGACGGTAAAACTCCTTGTAATCTGCGCCGTCAACGGTGTAGGTTACCTTATTAAGCTGAATTTCGGGAGAATCAACCGATGTGATTACTTCGTTGTTTTTCACGATTTCAGCTTCGCCGTCATTGGTATGAACAACTCCGTCGGCAGCCTTAATGTCAGCTGCGTGGATGTCGATCTTATCATAGTCGGGGGTTGTGTTGATTACGAGAATCAAGGTTTTTCCCCAAAAATCTTTGCCGCCAACAGTACGCTTTTCGCTTGAAACAAAGTTCGCATCAAAGTCAAATCCGTTTACGGAAACGGTGTTGCCGACTACCGTGGGAACGATCGAGGTGTCAAGCTCGGGCTCTGCCCAAGCATCTCCGGCAAGCTTATCTGCGGTGTAAACCTGTATAGCGTTTATCTTATCGCTTATGGTGAAGTATTCCGAAACAGCGTCAACAACAGTTGCCTCTTCTCCAAGAGATATGGAGGGAGCCGCGATATCTTCGCTTATCTTCTGGAATATCATATCAAGGCTCTGTGTGCTGTCAGGAGTGAGGTAGTATCCACCCTCCGGTCCGCCCGCGCCCTCGGTAATAGTGCCGTTTGCATAGGAAGCGTTTGGATAGTTGCTCGACAGATAATGCATAAATCTATTGGAGTTGCTGCTGCCGAGCTGACTTGCGTCCGCACCTGCTTCAACGCCTATGGTGTAGACGGTAACGCCCTCAGCCTTAAGTTCGTTAGCATGGTTTATTGCAGCCCCCGCAACAGCCTCCTGATACGAGCTGCCATATGTAGGTGAACCGTCGGTGAAAACGATAACAACCTTTTTTCTGCCCTGCATGTACGCTTCATCCTGAGCATCGAATACAGCTTCGGCAAGGGTTACACCGTAGTCAACTGCGGTAGCACCGCCGGGATTAAGCGAATCCATAGCAGTAATGAGCTCGGTTTTGCCGGCATCGTCAACCACAGTCAGATTTTTTACAACCTGGGAATAGTTATATTCATTACCACCGCTTCTGTAGGTATCATTTCCTTCAGCGAGAAGATTGTCCGGGTCGGCATAATCATCGCTTGCAAACTTTACGATAGATATGCGATGCATCTTTGCGGGATCAACACCCTCGTTAAACTTTGCGGTGTTGGCAATGAATTCGTCAACCGCCGTTTTCAGAAGGTCGATCTTAACCTGTCCCGCTACCGTCTGGGTAGACTGAGTATAGACCTGAACTCTGGGATAGTTGTTTTCATAC
>JAZNOP010000061.1:0-33363 GCA_045580875.1 Acutalibacteraceae bacterium | reverse complement strand
GTTCGTCGTCTCAGGTTCGGTGCTCTCATTTTTCGCTTTGCGAATGATCTCACGCAAATCGCTCCCCTCGCCGATTGATATCCGGCTCGGATCTCAGCTATGGGCGGCTCTCGCTGCAGCTTCTCAGGTCGGCTGACCTCGCCGATTGATATCCGGCTCGGATCTCACCTATGGGCTCTCGGTGCAGTATCTCCGGTCGGCTGACCTCGCCGGAATTATATCGGCGAGGGGTGGAAGTGCGGAAGATGATAGAGCGCTGGCAATCACCATACTTAACTCCGGTGAATGTGCGCAGGACAGTGGCGCAGGCTACATGTATTTATTCCGAATTGAGGTTTTCAGAAATGATTCGCTCAGCATTATTTCTGAAACACATGCAATTCGATATAAATACGAGACGACCATTTAAACGGTATTTTGGTTCCTTTTTTACCGAACAAAAAGGAAGCCGCCCAGTTATTCCGAATGGAATAACGGCGCTTTTGCTTCAGCAAAAGCTGCGCCGCTGCGCAAGGCGGAAGGTGAATATTTGCATCACATCATGGCAATGTGCTCACCGCAACGACAAAACGTTATTTTCGATTAAGAGGTTTATGCTATCCGATTTCTGTTATAGATTTCGGACTTTTAACTTCTTTTCCGCCTCAGGCCGGCGGAGGCCCTTCATTTTTTTGTTCGGCGAAAAAAATGAAGCAAAAAACGCCGTTTAAAGCCGATCTGCAATGCGCAATCATGATTGTTTGCAGGTTCGTCGTCTCGGGCAATGCGCTCTTGTTTTTTACTTTGCGAATGATCCCGCGCAAGCCGCTCCCCTCGCCGATTGATATCCGGCTCGGTTTGTGGAAAGTGCGGTTGTTCTCTGATCAAACCTTCCTCCGCTAACCCAAAATTTATCACGCTCTGCCTCTACAGAAGCTTTTCCGGCAGGGCGGTATTACCACTTTTTCACTCTTCACCATTCACTCTTCACTGAAAACAAACGCCGCCGGACAGGTTTGCGCCCCGTCCGGCGGTGTGTGCTTTGTTGGTTTATCGGATCTGAATTGATACAGCCCGGATAATTATTTGATCAGCGAGACACCGTCCATCTCTGCCGGCTGCTCGAGATTCATCATCTTCAGCATGGTGGGTGCGATGTCAGCAAGTCTGCCGCCCTCGCGAAGCTCGCAGGGATAGCCCACTACGCACAGCGGTACCGGATTGGTGGTGTGTGCGGTGAAGGGAGTGCCGTCCTCAGCGACCATGCAGTCGGCGTTGCCGTGGTCAGCGGTGATGATCATTGCGCCGCCCATTGCTGCAACAGCGTCTGCTACTCTGCCGACACAGGTGTCAACAGTCTCAACAGCCTTGACAGCTGCATCGAAAATGCCGGTGTGACCGACCATGTCGCAGTTTGCAAAGTTGAGGATTACGACGTCGTAATTGCCCGACTCGATGCGGGAAACAACCTCGTCAGTGACCTCGACTGCGCTCATCTCCGGTTTCATATCGTAGGTTGCTACCTTCGGAGAGGGGATAAGTGCGCGGTCCTCGCCATCGTACTGTGCCTCAACGCCGCCGTTGAAGAAGAAGGTTACGTGTGCGTACTTCTCGGTCTCAGCGATTCTCAGCTGGGTAAGACCCTTGTCTGAGAGATACTGACCAAGGGTGTTGTCCAGAGACTGCGGACGGAATGCAACCTGTACATTCGGCATGGTTGCATCGTACTGGGTCATGCAGACGTAGGTGAGGGGGAAGAAGCCTTTTTTGCGCTCGAAGCCGTTGAAATCAGGATCAACGAAGGTGCGGGTGATCTCACGTGCGCGGTCGGGGCGGAAATTGAAGAAGATAACAGAATCATTAGCCGAAACGCCTGCGTCCTTTACGCTGACGAAGGGGATAACGAACTCGTCGGTGAGGTTCTTGCCGTCGCCGTCGATGGTCTCATAGGACTTCTCGATTGCAGCAACTGCGTCCTCGCAGAACTCGCCCTCGCCGCAGACGATTGCGTTGTATGCCTTCTCGACGCGGTCCCAGCGGTTGTCGCGGTCCATAGCGTAGAAACGACCCATAACAGTTGCAACCTTGCCGACACCGATCTCGGTCAGCTTGTCGCGGAGCTCGGCAACATAGCCTGCGCCGGAAGCGGGGGGGACGTCACGTCCGTCAAGCAGAGCGTGAACGTAAACCTTCTCAAGACCTGCGCGCTTTGCCATCTCGACAAGAGCGTAGAGGTGGGTGTTGTGGCTGTGAACGCCGCCGTCGGATACAAGACCGATGAGGTGGAGAGCAGAGCCGTTTGCCTTGCAGTTGTCCATTGCAGCGGTAAGAGCTGCGTTAGCGAAGAAATCACCGTCAGCGATGGACTTGGTAATTCTGGTCAGCTCCTGGTAGACGATACGTCCGGCGCCGATGTTGGTGTGACCGACCTCGCTGTTGCCCATCTGACCGTCAGGCAGACCGACGTCCATGCCGGAAGCGCCGATAGCGGTGGTGGGATTCTCAGCAAAGAGCTTGTCGAGGTTGGGGGTCTTGGCGGTGTAAATGGCATTGCCCTCGGGGACATTATTGCCGAAACCGTCCATTATGCATAATACGAGAGGTTTTTTACTCACGATTTATTACTCCTTGTATTTAAAATAGCGGGGTAAAACATGAAAGTTTTGTCCACTTTTTCAAAAGTGGTGGGTCCGGGCAAAGCCCGGCGGGTTTTCAGGGCAGCGCCCTGAACTGTTGTCGATGAGAATTGAGACGCCGTCTCAAACTCTGCAAGGGGACTCGCAGCAAACGAGGCATCGCTTCTTGCTGCGTCACTTTTGCTGTCGCAAAGAGTGATCCCCTGACCCTGTGACCTTAAAAGGTCAATCAAAACTTTTAATTATTTAGAACCAGCAGCGACGGCAGCTTTCTGAAAATCAGATAAAACGTGTAAAAACGGGCAGCGGTCATTCGTGCCGACCGCTGAACGTTTTTAAAGCTATCGTCGCAGGAGAAATCTTAAAGTCTGCTTATTTTGCAGCAGCGACGATAGCTGCGAACTTCTCAGCAACCAGGGAAGCGCCGCCGATGAGACCGCCGTCGACGTCAGTCTGTGCGAGCAGACCTGCAGCGTTGCCGTCGTTCATGGAGCCGCCGTACTGGATAACTGCAGCCTCAGCAACAGCCTCGCCGTACTTGTTTGCGATGATGGAGCGGATGTATGCGCAAGCCTCGTTTGCCTGCTCGTCGGTAGCGGTCAGACCGGTGCCGATAGCCCAGACAGGCTCGTAAGCGATGATGATGTCAGCCATCTGCTCTGCGGTGATGCCGTCAAAGCCGCCTGCCATCTGAGTGTCGAGAACCTCGTGGGTCTTGTCTGCAAGGCGCTCTTCCTTGAGCTCGCCGACGCAGACGATGGGCTTCAGACCAGCCTCGAGAGCAGCCTTGGTGCGCTTGTTGACGGTCTCGTCGGTCTCGCCGAAGTACTGACGGCGCTCGCTGTGACCGATAACGCAGTATTCAACGCCCATTTCCTTGAGCCACTGCGGAGCGATTTCGCCGGTGAATGCGCCGGAGGTTGCCCAGTGGCAGTTCTCAGCGCCAACCTTGATGTTGGTGCCCTTGGTCTCCTCGACAGCTACGAAGAGGTCGGTGTAGGGAACGCAGATAACGACCTTGCAGTCAGCGTCTGCAACGAGGGGCTTGAGAGCGGTGATGAGCTCCTTAGCCTCTGCGGGGGACTTGTTCATTTTCCAGTTGCCAGCGATGACAACGTCTCTTTTTGCCTTGTTCATGGTGTTTTTCCTCCGATTAAATAATTTTGAGAATATATTTTTCATAATTCAATGATAACAAAAAGGTCGGCAGAGAGTGTCTGTGACACCCTGCAGTGTGATGTGGGTGATGCCGGTGAATAGGGGCAGAGAGTGCAAATTTTGGTTTATACGATTAAGCTTATATTTAAAAGTTTCGTCCACCTTTGTCAAAGGTGGCAGGTCGAGGACGGCGTCCTCGTGGAGTTTGAGGCAAAGCCTCAACTTCTCATCGAAAAGAATTAAGGACTCCGTCCTTAAAACCTGCAAGGGCATTGCCCTTGACCCACGACCTTTTGAAAAAGGTCGATCAAAACTTTTACTCCGCTGAACCAAAATTTATCTTATCAGCCTTTACAGTTAAAAGGGGCGGCAAGTTTTTTTGCCGCCCCTCATAAGTTCAGTAATTATTTCTCGTTGAGGCAGGCAATGCCGGGCAGTACGAGACCCTCGAGGAACTCGAGAGATGCGCCGCCGCCGGTGGAGATGTGGGTCATCTTGTCAGCAAAGCCGAGCTTCTCGCAGGCTGCAGCAGAATCGCCGCCGCCGATGATGGAGATAGCGCCGCTCTCAGCAACAGCAGTAGCAACTGCGATGGTGCCGCTTGCGAATGCTTCCCACTCAGAAACGCCCATAGGTCCGTTCCAGACAACAGTGCCTGCGCCCTTGATAGCCTCAGAGAAGAGAGCCTCAGTCTTCGGGCCGATGTCGAGACCCTGCCAGCCGTCAGGAATCTCGCCAGCGTCAACAGTCTGGGTGTTAGCGTCCGGGCTGAATGCATCGCCAAGCTTGGTATCGATGGGCAGGAGGAGCTTTACGCCCTTCTCCTCAGCCTTGGCCATGATGCCCTTAGCAAGCTCGAACTTGTCAGCCTCGCAGATGGAATCACCGATCTTGCCGCCGGTAGCAGCAGAGAAGGTGTAGGACATACCGCCGCCGATGATGATGGTGTCGCACTTGTCAAGCAGGTTGTTGATAACGCCGATCTTGTCGGAAACCTTTGCACCGCCGAGGATAGCAACGAAGGGACGCTTCGGCTCGGTGAGAGCGCCGCCCATGACGGAGATTTCCTTCTGAATGAGGTAACCGCAGACAGCGGGGAGATAATCAGCAACGCCGGCAGTGGAAGCATGAGCTCTGTGAGCGGTGCCGAATGCATCGTTTACATAGATCTCTGCGAGGGAAGCGAGAGCCTTGGAGAACTCAGGATCGTTCTTTTCCTCTTCCTTGTGGAAGCGGACGTTCTCGATCATGACAGCCTCGCCGTCCTGAACGTTAGCTGCAAGAGCCTGTGCAGACTCGCCGATGACGTCAGCAGCAATCTTGACCTCGAAGCCGAGCTGCTCAGTGAGATACTCAGCAACGGGCTTGAGGGAATACTTCATATTGAACTCGCCCTTCGGACGACCGAGGTGGGAGCAGAGGATAACTCTTGCGTTGTTGTCGAGCAGGTAGCGGATGGTCTTGAGAGCCTCGTCAACACGCTTGGTGTCAGCGATCTTGCCCTCGCCGTCAAACGGAACGTTGAAGTCGCAGCGAACAAGAACTCTCTTGCCTGCAACCTCGATATCTTCTACGGTCTTTTTGTTAAGATAGTTCATATCTGATTCCTTTCCAGCCCGTTGGGGCTGCACAAATTATTGTGTCAGATACGGCTGGGCAATATACCCACTCCGCCCGACAGAACGTTATTATTTTAACATTTTAATACAGCTATTTCAAGTACCTTTGGATAATCAGCCGATTTAGAGTTTAGATAATTATACAAGGATTAATGAAGATAATTGTATAAAATGCCAAAAGACGAGATGCGAACAGCCCGCAGCGGGGCAGTGTCCGGAGAATTATTCCTCGATGTCGTCTGCTTCCGGCTCAGCGGCAGCATCGTCTGCCTTGGGCTGACCGTTATTGCCGCCCTTGCCGCCCTTGTTGTGAATGACGCGAACCTGCTTCTTGTGGAAGGTGCGCGGTGCGGCGTCGGGGGTGTCGTCCATGCGGACGGTGAGGTTTCCGGTGATGAGGTTGAGGTCGATGATGGTGCCCTTGCCGTCAGGTGTGCTGACGTGAGCACCGACGCGCGGAGTGTGGCGCAGGAGATCCTGATATGCCTCCTCCTCGTACTTCAGGCAGCACATCAGTCTGCCGCAGGTGCCGGAAATTTTGGTGGGATTAAGCGAAAGTCCCTGTTCCTTTGCCATCTTGATGGAAACTGTCTGGAAATCGCCCATGAAGCTTGCACAGCAGAAGGGTCTGCCGCATATACCCAGACCGCCGAGCATCTTTGCCTCGTCGCGCACGCCTATCTGGCGCAGCTCGATGCGGGTGCGGCGGAAAACGCTGGCGAGGTCCTTGACCAGCTCGCGGAAGTCGACACGTCCGTCAGAGGTGAAGCAGAAGAGAATCTTGCTGCCGTCGAAGGCATATTCAACACTGACCAGCTTCATGTCGAGCTTGTGAGCGGCAATTTTCTGCTCGCAGATTTCGAAAGCCGACTGAGCCTTCACTTTGTTCTCCTCAACGCACCTGAGGTCGGCTGCAGTAGCCTCGCGCACGACGTTTTTGAGCTCGTGTGTTATCTGCTCGTCAGGTACGCTGCGGCACTCCATCGCAACCTCGCCGCACTCGAGTCCGCGCGCGGTTTCGACGATGACCTTGGCGCCCTGCAGGAAGTATTGACCGTTGGGGTTAAAATAATAGAGCTTGCCGCCCTCTTTGAATTTTACTCCTACTATTTCTGGCATGATTTTATCCTTTCGCGAAGCAGTGCCGGAGAAGCGCTCCGACTTCGGCTTCGGGTGAAATTTGTGCATAACGCAGGCGGACAAAAGCCTGTCACACCATCTTATATAATAACAGTTTATACAGTGTGCTGTCAATCAGAAAAAATGGGAAGTGAAGCTTAAGCCTCCGAACTGCGTTTTTTGTAATGTGCCGTGCAGAAATTCACTGCACCAACCGCATCTGAGCGTTTGCACTGCTCACAGAATTGCATTCACCGCGCTATCCTGAATCCTCGCCGGAATTATATCGGCGAGGTCAGCCGACCTGAGAAGCTGCAGCGGGAGCCCAGTTTAACATTGCCTTTTGAAGTGAGGCAATGTTAAACGTCCGAATTGTATCCGTCGGCCTTAAATCAAAGCCTCCGGATAATTCGGACACGCTTAAGCCACTGAACAGCGCTTCTCGTAAAGTGCCATGCGGAAAATTTCCGCACCGACCGCACCAAACCTAAATCCTCGCCGGAATTATATCGGCGAGGTCAGCAAAGCTGAGAAGCTGCAGTGAGAGCCCATAGCTTAGATCCGAGCCGGATATCAATCGGCGAGGTCAGCCGACCGGAGATACTGCAGCGAGAGCCCATAGCTTAGATCCGAGCCGGATATCAATCGGCTCGGGGAGCGGTTTGCGTGAGATCATTTGCAAAGCGAAAAAAATGAGAGTACACCGCCTGAGACGACGAGCTGATGAATAGTCATGATTGCACATTGAAGATCGGCTTTAAACGGCGTTTTGCATACTTTGCCGCTGTTGGCAAAGTATGGGCCTCCGCCGGCCTGAGGCGGAAAAAGAAGTTAAATGTCCGAAATCTATAACGGAAATCGGAAAACGCTAAGACCTCAATCAAGAACAACGTTTTGTCTTTGCACTGAGTCACCGCCGTAACAGTCTACAGACCTTTGACTTTCGCCTCACGCCGGCGGGGCGGTTCCTTTTTGTTCGGTAAAAAAGGAACCAAAATACCGTTTAAAAGGTCGTCTCGTATTTATATCGAATTGCATGTATTTCAGAAATAATTCTGACCGAATCATTTCTGAAAACCTCAATTCGAAATAAATACATGTAGCCTGCGCCACTGTCCGACGCACATTCACCGGAGTTACGTATGGTGATTGCCAGCGCTCTATCATCTTCCGACGTTCCACCCCTCGCCGATATTTTTCCGGCGAGGTTCGTGGGCAGGTGCGGTTGCTTTGTCATCGAAATCTTAATCGCATAAACCAAAATTTATCTCACCAATATTCAAAAATTTAACATTCAGGAAAAGCAAAACGGACAGTCGGCGCTGACGGCGGGGCGTCAGGCGTACTGTCCGCAGATATGCGAATAGAAAGGCGCCGGAGATTATTCGTCCTCGTCAGTGCCATCAGGAGCAATCGGAGGATAGATAAAGGTGTAGCCCTCACCGCGGCGGGAGGTGATATAATTGAGTCCGCCGGTTGCTCTTTCGAGCTTTTTCTTGAGGGTGGATATATTGACCATGACAACGTGAGGTGTGAAGTTGGTGTCATCGTTCCAGACGATGCGGTAGAGCTCGGCAGTGCCGAGCGGCTTACCCTGATTTTCCGCAAGCGCAAGCAGTATGCCAAACTCGCGCGAGGTCAGCGGAAGCGCCTTGCCGTCATAGGCTGCAGAGGAACTGTCGCGGTGAATGACAAGCTTGTCGAATACCAGCGCCTGACCTGCCGCACTGTAGTGCTTTATGTGGTTGCGCACTCTGGCGGTCAGTTCAGCAAAGCTGTAGGGCTTTGCCATGTAGTCATCGCCGGTGCTCAGACTTGTGATGATATCGCTGTCCTCCTTGCATGAGGTAAGGAAGATGATGGGAGCGGGGCATATCTGGCGAAGCTCTTTTGCCAGCTCGTAGCCGTTTGCATCGGGCAGAAGAACATCGAGCACGATGCAGTCAGGCTGATTGACTGCTTCCTTCAGCGCAGCCTCACCTGTAGAGGCGCACAGAACGCGGTATCCTTCCTTGAGGAAAAGTGATTTATTGAGTGACAGGGTCACAGAATTATCATCAACTACAAGTACGGTATGCTGCATTGAAATTCCTCCTCAGCAGAGCGGTCAGCATTTATTGACGAACAAATATAACAATCATATATTTATATTGAATTTTATTATAACTTCGGCAGAGTTTGTTGTCAATAAATAATACTCGCAGAGAGAGCCCGGTTGAAAATTATTTGCAGGTGTAAAAATTTCGTGTCACACTGTACATGAAAGTGATTATGTGTTATAATGAACTGTAAAATGCCATTGGAATGTCAATTTTGCCGGAGCATGGAATAAAAAGGCAGGTTTTCTGCTGATATGCCCGGGCAGAGCGGTCGTTGACCGCAGGAATATGCGCTCTGAGCGGTATCTGATGCCGGCCGGAGCTGATATGAAAAACTACGGCATAAGCGGTGTTTTTACCGCGCAATCACAATGCGGCGGTGCCGCAAAGGGGGGAGTTTTCTGTGGAGCAGCTTCAGAAGCGGATAGGCTACACCTTCAGGGATATCAGTCTGCTTCACACAGCGCTCACTCATTCATCATATGCAAACGAGCTGCACAAGGGTGAATGCAATGAGAGGCTGGAGTTTCTGGGGGATGCGGTGCTGAGCATCGTTGTCTCGGAGTACATATTCAATCACTACCGCAACAAGGCGGAGGGAGACCTGACAAAGCTGAGAGCCTCGCTGGTATGCGAATCAACGCTGGCGGTTTTTGCCCGTCAGATAGGGCTTGGCGGTTGTCTCAAGCTTGGCAGGGGAGAAAAGAAGAGCGGCGGTGCTGACCGTCCGTCTATCCTTGCTGATGCGTTTGAGGCGCTGATAGCGGCGATATTCCTCGACGGAGGCATGGAGGAAGCGCGCAGATTCGTGCTCAGCTGTGCTGAAAGCGAGATACTCAGACCGCGTGTCAGAAGAACAAAGGATTACAAGACCACCCTTCAGGAGATTGTCCAGCAGAACGAAGGCGAAAGGCTGGAGTATGTCCTGGTGGGTGAGAGCGGACCTGACCACAACAAGCATTTTGTGGTTGAGGTGCATCTTAACAGCAACGTCGTCGGCAAGGGCGGCGGAAGAAGCAAGAAGGATGCTGAACAGCAGGCGGCGCGTGCTGCGCTTGAGCTTATGGGCTACGAGGACAAGGCATGAAGCATGCCAATATAGCGATATTCGTGCCGCATAATGGCTGTCCGAATACCTGTGCCTTCTGCAATCAGAGAACGATTTCCGGCAAGCAGCGGCAGCCGGCGGCGGCTGACGTGATCAGCGCGGCTGAAAGGGCTCTGGAAACACTGGGTGACGCGGCGAAAAAAGCTGAGATAGCCTTCTTCGGCGGAAGCTTTACCGCCATTGACAGGGAATATATGATATCTCTGCTCGATGCGGCGGCTCCGTATATTAAATCCGGCAGGATAGGCGGCATACGCTGTTCAACACGACCTGACTGCATCGACGACGAGGTGCTGGATATCCTCGCCTCGCGCGGTGTGACAGCCATAGAGCTGGGTGCACAGAGCATGGACGACAGGGTGCTTATGCTCAACGACAGAGGGCATACGGCTCAGCAGGTTCGCGATGCGGCGGCAATGATAAAGCAGCACGGCATTGAACTTGGTGTGCAGATGATGACAGGACTTTACGGCGACAGCGACGAGGGCGCGATGTATACAGCCTGTGAGCTGGCGGCGCTGGGACCGGCAACCGTGCGGATATATCCTACAGTGGTGCTCAGGGGAACAAGACTTGCAGAACTTTACGAATCGGGAGAATATCTGCCGCAGGGCGTCGACGGGGCGGTCACTGTATGTGCAAAGCTGCTCAGCTTCTTCGAGGAGCAGGACATTACGGTCATAAGGCTCGGACTTCACGCAAGCCGCGAGGTTGAGGAACAGCAGGTCGCAGGTGCATATCATCCGGCGATGAGAGAACTGTGCGAAAGCCGGCTGTTTCTTGAAAAGACACTGTCCATGCTTGGGGAAGAATATGCGACACCGCCGGAAAATGAGATTATACTGGCGGTAAACCCTGCCGATATATCGAAAATGTGCGGACAGCGCCGGTGCAATATCGGGGAGCTTTCGCGAAATGGCTACAAAGTAAGAGTAAAAGGCAGCCGCGAAATATCAAAGGGCTGCATTGCAATAAATCAGGATTAATTCAGAAAGGGGACAACACGGTTGTTTCTGAAATCACTACAGATCCAGGGCTTCAAATCCTTCCCGGATAAGGTCAAGCTGGATTTCAAACAGGGCATAACCTGTACGGTAGGACCCAACGGAAGCGGCAAGAGCAACGTCAGCGATGCCGTACGCTGGGTCTTCGGAGAACAGGCACCGAGCGCCCTGCGAATCAAATCGATGGAAGACATCGTATTCAACGGCACAAATAACCGAAAGGCTTCGGGCTATGCCGAGGTAATTATCACCATAGACAACACCAGCCGCTGGCTGCAGTATGACAGCGACGAGATTTCGGTCTGCCGCCGTTTTTACCGCTCAGGCAACAGCGAATACAAGATAAACGGCAAGCCGGTGCGCCTTCGCGATGTCAATGAGCTTTTCATGGACACAGGTATCGGACGCGACGGCTATTCCATCATCGGACAGGGCAAAATAGCAGATATAGTTGAGTCAAGAGCCGATGACCGCCGCGTTATTTTTGAAGAAGCGGCAGGTATATCCAAATACCGCCACCGCCGTGAGGAAACCGAGCGCAATCTGCGCAAGACAGAGGACAACCTTGTTCATCTGCAGGTGATTCTCTCCGGTCTCGAGGAGCGTGTAGGTCCGCTTGAACGCGAGAGCGAGAAGGCTAAGAAATGGCTGGCTCTGCGTGAGGAGCAGATGAAGGCACAGGTTGGTCTGTGGCTGCTCACTCTTGAGCGTTCCAATGATATACTGCGCGATCAGGGATACGAGATAACCCGCCTTGAAAATGAATACAACGAGCTGACCGGCAGTGCTGAAGAGCTTGACCGTCAGGCAGAGGAGCTCTATCTTGAGAGCAGTCGTCTGCTTGCAAAGAAGGACGAGCAGGTACGCGCCGCGGCAGGTATGGAGGAAAACGCTGCACGTCTCGAGGGTGAGGCGGCTGTTACAGATGCTGAAATACTCCACGCAAAACAGGATATTGCCCGAATTGAGGGCGAGATAGCCGATTCGGCAAACAGCGAGACACAGCTTAATGCCGAAATTGAGGCACGTCAGACCGAGCTTGCTCAAAAGGGTGAGGCTATAACCGGTCAGGATAAAATCATTGAAGAAATATCCGGCAGAATAGAGGCTCTTCGCTCAGATGAGAGCGGAATCGGCAGTGAGCTTGAATCTCTCCGTTCCGAGCAGAACAGCCTTACCATCGCTCAGTCGGAACAGCAGCTCAGGGCGGCAAGAGCCGAATCACAGCTTGCTGAAATTGAGGCGAGAGCCGGAAGTCTTGAGGCTTCACTCCTTGAGAGAACCGAGCATCAGAACAAGCTTGAGGCAGACCGCAGTGAGACCGCGGAAGCTCTTCAGGCGGCAAAGGACAGAGCCGCTGAGCTTTCCAACGCTGTTTCAGGATATCAGATGAAGCTCGACCGTCAGAGTGCGGCTATGGACGAAGCAAAGCGCAAGGCTGACGACCTGCGCCTTGAATCGCAGGATAAGGCAAGACGGGCAAGAATGATAGAAGACCTCGAGCGCAGTCTGGAGGGCTATCCCCAGAGTGTGCGCCGCGTTATCAAGCACGCTGAAAGCGGCGGTCTGCGCGGCATTCACGGCCCTGTATCAAGATTCATAAGCGTAAAGGATAAATACTCGGTGGCGATTGAAACTGCACTTGGTGCCGCCATGCAGAATATCATTGTCGACGATGAAAACGCAGGTAAGCAGGCTGTCGAATTCCTCAAGAGAAGCAGCGGCGGACGTGCAACCTTCCTGCCTATTACAACAATCCGCCCGAGAAGCATAAATGAAAACAATCTGGACGACTGTGCCGGATTTGTAAGCATAGCCGCCGACCTTGTGCAGTGCGACGGCAAATACCGCGATATCGTCGGGAATCTGCTTGGCAATGTCTGTATCGTTGAGGATATGGACAGCGCAATTGCAATTGCAAGACGATTCAAGAATCGATTCCGCATTGTCACCCTTGACGGTCAGGTCATCAATGCCGGCGGCTCGATGACCGGCGGCTCGCACGACAAGAATATCGGTCTGCTTTCCCGTAAGGGCGAGCTTGAAAAGCTTCGCGCCGAGGCTGCAGAGCTTGAGAAGGCTGTTGAGCAGGCAAACGAGGAGTTTGAAAAGGCTCAGGGCAGAGTCACCATGCTTCGCCGCTCACTTGCCGAATCACAGGGTGAGCTGGCTGACGTACAGAGCGACAGCGCTTCCTTCCTGACCGAGCTGCGTATGCTCGATGAGCAGATTGCGGCAAATCAGGCGGAGATAGACAGCATAAAGCAGGAGCGCACCGGCAACACCGGACGTACCGCACAGCTTGCACAGGAAAAGGCAGAGGCTGCAAAGGCGGCGGCAGAGTGTGCCGAAAAGCTTGCACAGCTCACTGCAAAGATAGCCGAAAGCACAGGCAGCATCGACAAGCTTGCCGCTCAGCGTGACGCCATGCTGACCGAGCTCAACGAGGCTGGAATGCAGCGTCTCTCGCTGGTCAAGGAGTGTGAATCCATCGAAGCTGCAATTGAACAGCTGAGAGAGAGAATTGCACAGGGCAGCGGCAGAGAAGGAATGCTCCGTGCTCAGATAGAGGAGATAACCGCGAGAGTTTCTGAACTTGAGGCACAGGCTGAAAAGCAGAGAGCCGAAGCATCAGAGCTGCGTGAAACTGCGGCAAAGACAGGCGATATTGCCTCAATCGAGCTTCGCAGAAGCGAGATGGAACGCGAGATTCAGGAAAAGCGTAAGGAATCGCGCGAGCTGGTTGACCGCCGCGGAGACATCGACCGCCGCAAGACCCGACTCGAGGAGCAGCGCCAGCATAAGCAGCAGGAATATGACAGCATAATCCAGCAGCTTATGGAGGAATACAACATGACCCGCCGCGAGGCAGCCGAGAAGTTTGACCCGGCTGAGGACGAGCGAGAGGGCAAGAAACTGGTTGCATCTCTTACATCAAAGATACGTGCGCTCGGCGATGTCCATGTCGGCGCGATAGAGGAATACAAGGAAGTATTCGAGAAATACACCATATACAAGACCCAGATGGACGACGTTCTCAAGTCCAAGGGTGAACTTGAGAAGCTCATTGAAGAACTTACCGAGACCATGAAGGTCATCTTCACCGATGCCTTCCATCAGATCAACAAGAACTTCGGTGAGATATTCCCCGAGCTGTTCGGCGGCGGCAGTGCCACCATGAGCCTTGCCGATCCGGACGACTGCCTCAACTGCGGCATAGATATCGACGTCAAGCCGCCGGGAAAGGAAAAACAGCCGATAACAGGTATGTCGGGCGGCGAAAAGTCGATCATCGCGGTTGCTATCTACTTTGCGATCATGCGCGTCAGACCGTCACCCTTCTGCTTCCTCGACGAGATAGACAGTGCGCTTGATGAGAGAAACGTCAGCAACGTCGCAAACTATATCCAGCGTTTCACCGATCATACCCAGTACGTGGTCATAACCCACCGCCGTGGTATGATGGAAGCGGCAAGCATGCTCTACGGTGTAACCAAGCAGGACGGACTTTCCAAGATACTCTCGCTCAATCTTGACGAGGTTGAGGAACGTCTCGGTAAGCTTGACGGATAAGAACAGGTCTGCTATAATATAAAATTATTCATTTGCACACTGCCGGATATTGCTTTGTTCCGGCAGTGTGTGAGTGCAGAATGAAAAACCGTTTGGTATGAATGGTCGGGAATGAGCATGAAGATATCCCCGAAAGCAACATGAAAAGGAATGAAAATATGGGATTTTTTGAGAAAATCAAACAGGGATTAAAAAAGACCAAGGAAGGCATCTTCGGTCAGATAGATTCCCTCTTCAAACGCTTTACAAAAATTGACGAGGAGCTTTTTGAAGAACTCGAGGAGCTTCTTATCATGGCTGACTGCGGTGCTGTTACAGCAGAAAAGATATGCGACCAGCTTCGCACACGCGTAAAGAAGGCAGGAACAAAAGACCCTGCAGAGGTGCGTGACCTGCTTGAGGAGGTTATCAGCGAGATGCTCGCCGGTGACTACGACCTCAAGCTTGATACAAAGCCCTCGGTAATATTCGTAATAGGTGTCAACGGTGTCGGCAAGACCACCACCATCGGCAAGATGTGCGCAATGCTCCGCAGTGAGGGCAAGAAGGTCATCATTGCCGCGGCTGATACCTTCCGTGCAGCAGCTATCGATCAGATTGCCATCTGGGCTGAACGTGCAGGCTGCGACATCGTCAAGAACAGCGAGGGCAGCGACCCTGCAGCTGTAGTTTTTGATGCTGCAGGTGCTGCAAAGGCAAGAGGCGCAGATGTACTCATCATCGATACCGCAGGACGTCTGCACAACAAGAAGAACCTCATGGACGAGCTGGGCAAGATAAGCCGTGTGCTCGACCGCGAGCTTCCTGACAGCGACCGCGAGGTGCTGCTTGTTCTCGATGCCACTACCGGACAGAATGCTGTCAATCAGGCAAAGGCATTCAAGGATACTGCCGGTCTGACCGGTATAATTCTCACCAAGCTTGACGGCACCGCACGCGGCGGTGTTGTCATTGCGATAAAGGAAGAACTCGGCGTGCCGGTAAAGTATATCGGAGTAGGCGAGCAGATAGACGACCTCCAGCCCTTCCAGCCGCGCGAGTTTGCACGTGCTCTCTTTGAGCCGAACAAGGAAGCAAGCAAGGAATAAATTCCTGCCTGAGCTTGTCGACTGAACGGAGGAACACTGTATGAAAAACAGCCGGATCTGTCCGAAATGCGGATGCACAGATATAATCATAGTTCCCGGGAATGTGGATTCATTCAAAAGGGGAAACAACATTATGACAGGATTTACCGTCCTGTCAGCTGTATTTGTACACAGATATGTTTGCGGCTCCTGCGGGTATTCGGAAGAATGGATCAGCGAAAGGGATCTGCAGACGCTTAAGAAAAAATATCAGAAATAACAAGCTGATATATTAATCTGTCTGCCTGTGATGTTATATGCGCAGGAGATGAAAATGTGTCAGGATTCTCCGTATCTGAAGAAAATCAATTAAGAAAACAAATGAAAGTGTGTGCTTTAGTATGAAATTTATACTGGCAAGCAATAATCCCGGCAAGCGCGATGAAATGATGCAGATTCTCGCCGATTGCGGCGTTGAGCTCATAACTGCAAAGGAGGCAGGTTTCGGATTTATTGATCCAGAGGAAACCGGAGAAACCTTTGCGGAAAACGCCGAAATCAAGGCGAGAGCCTTCTGCGAGCTGACAAATATGCCCTGCATCGCAGACGACTCCGGTCTGTGCGTTGATGCAATGAACGGCGGACCTGGTATACACACAGCACGCTATGCAGGCGACCATGACTTCGAGACAGGTATCGAGCGTATGCTTGCCGAGCTCGAGGGCATACCCCATGAGGAGCGCACCGCACGTTTCGTGTGCAGCATCTGCTGTGTGTGGCCGGACGGACACAAGGTGACCGCCGAGGGTATCTGCGAGGGCTATATCAGCGAGTGCAGAATGGGCGACGGCGGATTCGGCTTTGACCCCATTTTTCTGATGACCGACGGACGCTGCTTTGCCGGCATTCCTATGGAGGAAAAGAATCAGGTCAGCCACAGAGGAGTTGCTCTCAGAGAGCTGATGAAGAAGCTTGGCGAATAACGGAAATACTGTGTCATAAAGGAAATAATGCCGCAATAAGGCGGAAAAATTATTATTGAGCACAGTATTGACGGCAAAAATCAAAGCATATACTGCAATATTGCACATTGTAAAAATATAATTGTATGAGGTATAATATATTATGTTGACCAGTAAGCAGAGAGCCTTCCTCAGAGGAATGGCAAATGATTATGAATGTATACTTTACGTCGGCAAGGGCGGCATCTCCGATGCGCTCATCGAGCAGGCAGACGGCGCGCTCAAGACCCGTGAACTCATCAAGGGCAAGGCTCTCGAGGCCTGTCCGCTGACCTCCCGTGAGGCTGCCGACCAGATCGCCGAGGCTGCAAATGCTGAGGTAGTGCAGGTCATCGGCAGAGTTTTCGTGCTCTACCGCAGAAATCCTGAAAAGCCGGTCATCTCTGACCAGATCCCCAAGGCAAAGAAGAAATAAGCAGTATTTTCTGCAAATCAATCAATAAAAACCGTCGGGAGGGACAGAGTATGAGAATCGCCATGCTGGGCGGAACATTCGACCCGATACATTATGGTCACATTCAGCTCGGTCAGCGGTTTGCCGACCTGCTTGAGCTTGATAAGGTGCTGGTGATTCCGACAAGAACACCTCCGCACAAGAAGTCGGCTGTCACCGATGGCGCACACCGGCTGGAAATGTGCCGTCTGGCGTCAGAATATGCTGGCGAGGTGTTTGAGGCGAGCGATATTGAGCTTCAGCGCGACGGACTCAGCTATTCTTACTACACGCTGGCCAGCCTGCACGAGCTTTATCCTGACTGTGAGCTGTATATGCTCATCGGTGCTGATATGTTTGTCACGCTGGATACATGGTACCGCAGTGACGGGCTCAGAGAGCTTGCCACATTCTGCACTGTACCGAGAGCGGATATCTCTGAAGAGGAACTCTGGAAGAAGGCAGAGCAGCTTGAGGGCTGGAAAACGGTTATCAGCAATGAGCCGCTCATTCAGGTTTCCTCCACTCAGCTGCGCGAGGCTGCCGCAAAGGGCGAGCCGCTCAGCGGATTCGTTCCGCCTGCGGTTGAGGATTATATAAAGAAGAACGGTTTGTATCAGCAGAAGAAAAATGACGGCGGCTTTCTTTCCTCGGTAAGGTCTGCGCTGGGCAGATTCGGCAGGAAGGCGGATATTGCCGCGCAGAACGCGCAAAAGAACAGCTGACGGTCTGTATCGGTGATTTATCACCGGATAATATTTTTAATCTGACACGGAAGGTGCATATATTGACCCCTGAACTCTGGCAGAAATACACGAGAATGTTAAAACGCAGGCTCTCAAAGCACAGATATGAGCACAGCCTCAATGTTTCCTACGAGGCAGTGCGTCTGGCAAAGCGCTACGGAGCCGATGAAGAAAAAGCTGAGCTTGCAGGTCTGCTGCATGATGTGGCAAAGGAGACCTCCGGCAAGGAGCAGCTCAAGCTGATAAAAGCCGCAGGATATCCAATGATACCTGAACTGATGGCAGCGCCGAAGGTATGGCACGCACCTGCAGGAGCGGCTTATGTCCGGCTGAAACTGGGCATAGAGGACGAGGAAACGGTTAACGCGATACGCTATCATACCACCGCAAGGGCTGGAATGAGCATAATTGAAAAGATAGTATATCTGGCTGACTACACCAGTGCTGAGCGATCCTACAACGGAGTTGAGGATATGCGCCGACTGGTTGATGAAAGCCTTGAAGCGGCAATGAGATATGCCCTGCGCTATGAGATAGGAAATCAGGCGTCAAAAGGGCAGGCTATCATTCCGGATACATTTATGGCATACAACGAGACAGTTTTGTCAGGAGACAGAAAATGAATTCACAGAACAACAACGCAAAAAACATACATGACGAACGCGGTCTGCCGGCATCGGTGACCTTCGGCAGGCGTCCTGCTGTTCTGCGCGAGCCGACAAGCTACGGCAATCTGCGCGTGCAGAAGGCGGAGCGGTACAAAAAAGGAATAGAGGCTGCGTCGATGTTTGAGCTGCCCGACCGCCTGCAGATGCAGGAAGAGCCGGTTATAGTCAGCGCATTCTCGAAGTATAAAAAGGCAATAATCGCTGCCTGCATACTTCTTGTCGCGGCGATCGGCGGTGTGCTGGGTTATGATTATGTTTCAAATATGTACACCAGTAACGAGACCTTTATAACCGACACGGCGGAGACGGGCAACATCACCATAGCCGACCGACTTACCACCACCGACGAGCTTTCCGAAAAGGTAACCTATGTACTGGTTGTCGGTGTCGACCTTGAGCAGTACAACACCGACTGCATCTGGCTTGTCTGCTATGATCTTGCGGGCAACATGGTGAACGTAATGCAGATACCGCGTGATACCTATATCGGCAGCGGCAGAAAGATAAACTCGGTCTATGCAAACCCGCAGACAGTGCGCTGGTGCGAGACCTGTCAGTATTCCCCCGAGAGCAGCGAACGCAGCAGCGGCAGACATACCGTGTGCGGCGGCGAGCTGAGCTACAAGCGCGAGAGCAACATGAGTGCCCTCATCAGATTCATCAACGAACACCTGCATATGCCGGTTGACCACTTTGTACTTTTCAACTTCAGAGGATTTGCCGACATTGTCAATGCCATGGGCGGTGTTGAGATAACGCTTGAAACCGGCATACATGACAACATGATAACCCTCGAGCCGGGTACACACCGACTTATGGGCAATCAGGCTGTCCATTATATGCGTCACAGAAAGAGCTACGCTGAGGGCGACCTCGGACGAGTAAACGGTCAGCGAATCTTCATAAATGCAATGCTCAATCAGATCCTTGATATGGATATCTCCCAGATGCTCGGTCTGCTTGATGAATGCAAAGACTGCTTCCAGACCGACCTTTCCTTCAAGGAGATCAAGGATTACGCCCTCAAGGCGCGTTCCCTCTCCACCGACAGACTGAATATGTTCACCATGCCGGGCTACGACCACTGGGCAGAGCCGCATGAATTCAACCTTTCCTACTATGTCTGCAATGAGAGCAAGACTGCTGACATACTCAATCAGTATATGCTCCCGTACGGACTTCCCGGCGGCGGATATCTTGAGGCAGGCGACATCTACTTCCCCGAGGTTGTTGATGTAAAGGGACCGGAAAATACCACCGGCAGAACTTCCACAACCACTACTGAAGGAAGCACGACCACATCGCAGGCACCGTCTTCAACGTCAAAGACTCAGAATACGACATCGACCTCAGCATCAACTTCGGCATCGACCACAACATCAACCTCATCTTCGGAGACTACCACCACCTCACCCACGACCACCACACAGGCTCCGACTACTACCACAGCAGCACCCACAACAACTACAGCGGCTCCGACTACTACCACTGCGGCTCCGACTACTACGGCTGCGCCGCCGACAACTACTGCGACAAACGCTGAGGCAGTCGGATAATCGGAGAAGCGAATTATAATTCTGCAAAAAAGGAGGCACGTTCTGCTGCGAAAGGGCGCAGAATGTGATGAAAGAAAAATGGAAATAACTGCAAAAGAACTGGCACTGAAGGCTGCGAAGGCTCTTGACGACCGTCTTGCAAGAGAGCTTTCGGTCATCGACGTAAGCGGCATAACCGAGCTTGCCGAGTATTTCGTCATTGCAACCGGTACCTCGTCCACACACGTCCGCGCACTGGCTGACGAGACTGAGTTCAAGCTCAAGCAGGAGGGTATCCTTCCCGACCACATCGAGGGTCACAACGCAAAGAACTGGATTGTAATGGACTACAGAAGCGTTGTTATCCACATCTTCGACACCGAGGCAAGAGCATATTATGACCTTGAGAGACTCTGGTCTGACGGCGAGAAGCTTGATGTGAATTTCGAGGAGCTTAAATAAACCGCATAGAATCAGCGCCCTGAAAAAAGAACATAATAAAAACAGAACAGTTTTTATTTCATATTGAGAGGAATGGTAAAAATGAAATACGATTTTTCCGCTATTGAGAAAAAATGGCAGGATATATGGGAGGAGAAGGGCGTTTTCCATGCCCCGAACGACTACACAAAGCCTTCCTTCTACTGCCTTGTTGAGTTCCCGTATCCTTCGGGTGCAGGTCTGCACGTAGGTCACCCGCGTTCCTACACCGCGCTTGACATCGTTGCAAGAAAGAAGAGACTCGAGGGCTTCAACGTACTCTATCCGATGGGCTGGGACGCATTCGGTCTGCCCACCGAGAACTATGCAATCAAGAATCACATTCACCCGTCCAAGGTCACTGAGCAGAACGTGGCACGTTTCAAGAGCCAGCTGAGAATGCTCGGTCTGTCCTTTGACTGGAGCCGTGAGATAAACACCACCGATCCCAACTACTTCAAGTGGACTCAGTGGATATTCCTCCAGCTCTACAAGAACGGTCTGGCTTATAAGAAGGAAATGGCTGTCAACTGGTGTACCTCCTGCAAGTGCGTTCTTGCAAACGAAGAGGTCGTCAACGGCGTCTGCGAGCGCTGCGGCAGCGAGGTTGTCCGCAAGGTCAAGAGCCAGTGGATGCTCGCTATCACCAAGTATGCACAGCGCCTCATCGATGACCTCGACGAGGTCGATTATGTTGAGCGCGTAAAGATTCAGCAGAAGAACTGGATCGGCCGTTCCACCGGTGCTGAGGTCGATTTTGATACCACCCTCGGCGACAAGCTGCGCATTTACACCACCCGTCCGGATACCCTCTTCGGCGCTACATACATGGTAATAAGCCCCGAGCATCCAATTCTTGAGAAGTGGGCTGACAGAATTGGCAATCTTGATGCAGTAAAGGCATATCAGGCTGAGGCCGCACGCAAGTCCGACTTCGAGCGTACCGAGCTTGCAAAGAACAAGACCGGTGTCTGCCTTGAGGGCGTAAAGGCAATCAATCCGGTCAACAATACCGAGATTCCCATCTTCATTTCCGACTATGTTCTCATCTCCTACGGCACCGGCGCTATCATGGCTGTTCCGGCTCATGATACCCGTGACTGGGAGTTTGCAAAGAAGTTTGACCTGCCGATAATCGAGGTTGTCAAGGGCGGCAACGTTCAGGAAGCTGCTTTCACCGACTGCGAGACCGGAATCATGGTCAACTCCGATTTCCTCGACGGTCTGTCTGTTGAGGAGGCAAAGGTAAAGATTACTGAATTCCTCACCGAGAAGGGCAGAGGCGAGCAGAAGGTCAATTTCAAGCTGCGCGACTGGGTCTTCTCCCGTCAGAGATACTGGGGCGAGCCCATTCCGCTGGTATGGTGCGACCACTGCAACGAGTGGGTGCCTGTTCCAGAGGATCAGCTTCCCCTCACACTGCCTGACGTTGACTCCTATGAGCCGACCGACAACGGCGAATCTCCGCTGGCAAACATCGACAGCTGGGTAAACACCACCTGCCCGAAGTGCGGCGGTCCTGCAAAGCGTGAGACCGATACCATGCCTCAGTGGGCCGGTTCCTCCTGGTACTTCCTGCGCTACTGCGATCCCAACAACAACGAGGCTCTCGCAAGCAAGGAAGCACTCGATTACTGGACTCCGGTCAACTGGTACAACGGCGGTATGGAGCATACCACACTGCACCTGCTCTACAGCCGTTTCTGGCACAAGTTCCTCTATGATATCGGCGTAGTTCCCACCAAGGAGCCCTATCAGAAGCGTACAAGCCACGGCATGATTCTCGGCGAGGACAATCAGAAGATGTCCAAGTCCAGAGGCAACGTTGTCAACCCCGACGAGATAGTCAACACCTACGGCGCTGACACCATGCGTATGTACGAGATGTTCATCGGTGACTTCGAGAAGGCTGCACCGTGGTCCTCCAGCTCCATCAAGGGCTGCAAGCGCTTCCTCGACCGTACATGGGCTCTGCTCGACAAGCTTGAGAAGGGCGAGATCCGTCCCGAGCTCGAGAGCAGCATTCACAAGACCATCAAGAAGGTCACCGAGGATATCGAGAACCTTAAGTTCAACACTGCTATCGCTGCACTCATGGCTCTCATCAACGAGTTCGAAGGCAAGGGCAGCATCACCCGCAAGGAGTTCCGCACCTTCCTGCTCCTGCTCAACCCGTTTGCTCCGCACATCACCGAGGAGCTGTGGAGAAAGGCACGCTTCGGCAAGATGATTACCGATCAGAAGTGGCCGGTATACGACGAGAGCAAGTGTGTTGAAGAGACCGTCGAGATCGCGGTTCAGATCAACGGCAAGGTCAGAGCAAGACTCTCCCTGCCGGCAGATATCTCCAGCGAGGACGCTCTTGCTGCTGCAAAGACTGCTCCTGCCTGTGCAGAGTATGTCGACGGCAAGCAGGTCATCAAGGAAATCTACGTTCCCGGACGTCTTGTAAACCTCGTTGTGAAATAAAAATCAGCACAAAATAATAAGCGCCGCACTGATATCGCGTGATACCGGTGCGGCGCGTTTTTATTGATTGCAATGTGTGTTGACCAAAATGGCGTAATGAAGCGCAGTGATTTTCAGAATTTTACTCCTGCTCTTCGTCCTTGTCAAAGGTGCGTTCGCTGATGATGAAACGGGGTCTGCCCTTGGTCTCAAGGTAGATCTTGCCGATGTACTCACCGATGACACCGAGAGCGATAAGCTGGATTCCACCGATAAGGCAGGTGCAGAGAACGCTGCTCGACCAGCCGGGAACGGTGTTGCCTGTAAAGTGGGAAATGAGAGTCCAGACTATCATCAGAAAGCTGAGAATTGCGATGAATGTGCCAAGTGAGGTTATCATCTTGATTGGCTTTGTGCTCAGGCTTGTGATGCCGTCAAAGGCAAGAGCGAGCATCTTGCGCAGCGGATAGTGGCTCTTGCCGGCCATGCGCTCGTGGCGCTCGTAATATACCGAGGTGCTCTTGAAGCCGACCAGCGGGAACATTCCGCGCAGGTAGATATTGACCTCCTTGAAATCGGAAAATGCATCAAGAACCTTGCTCGAAACCAGTCTGTAGTCGGCATGGTTGAAGACGACCTCAGCACCCATCCAGCGCAGAAGCTTATAGAAACTCTCTGCGGTAAAGCGCTTGAAGAAGGTGTCGGTGTCGCGCTTGCTTCGTACGCCGTAGACAACCTCTGCGCCGTCAAGATAGGCATCGACCATCCCGTCCATTGCGTTGATATCGTCCTGACCGTCGCAGTCGATGGATATCGTGATGTCACAGCGGCTCTTTGCCTCCATCAGACCGCCGAGAAGAGCATTCTGATGTCCTCTGTTGCGGCTGAGGCTGACACCCTCGTAGTGAGGATTCTGTTCAGAGAGCCCGCAGATTATTTCCCATGTGCGGTCGCGGCTGCCGTCGTTGACGAACATTACGCGGCTGTCATCGCTTATTTTGCCGTCGCTGACCAGCTGCTCTATTTTGCCAAGAAAGAGGGGTGCGGTGATAGGCAGCACCTGCTCCTCGTTGTAGCACGGTATTACAATGTATAAAATCGGCTTGTTCTTCATTATGCACTGCTGCTCCCGCATAACGGGAGTTACCTTTCTTCGATGATAGCTGACATACAGCTTTTCTGATTGACTAACTATTATAAATAATATATAATTTAGGATAAATAATCAACAGTTTTGAGCAATTGATAATATATTTTTATTCGTTCAGGAGTAGCTTAACATGATGAAATATCTGCAGAGTGCTTATTCGGCAGCCGTAAAATTTATCAGAACGGAGAGATTTGCCATTGGCAGCTATCTGCTGCTGGTTTCCGCTGTCGTGATATCGATCTGCTCAATGTCGTCTTTTCTTTATCCATTCCAGCTTTCGGTTGATGCAAACTGCTTCATGACCGTCGGCAGGGCAATGGCAGACGGCAAGGTGCTCTACCGCGATATATATGAGCAGAAGGGCATTCTGACCTATGTTATCCATATGCTTGCGTCGCTTGTTTCGTCGAAAAGCTTCATAGGAATGTACTTTATCGAAATTGCCTGCCTGACAGTCACACTCTGTCTCGGATATAAAACGATGAGGCTGTGGCTGGGTAAGACGGTCTCGCTTGTAGCTGTGACAGTGTTTTCGGCGCTGGTTTTCTCATCAAGAGCGAATGTGCTCGGCGATAACGTCGAAGAGCTCTGCTATCCGATGATAATGCTGGCAATTTATTATTTCTCGCGTCATGCAGTGGAAAACAACTGGGATTTCACCGATAGAGAGCTGTTCTGGTGCGGTTTTTCCGCAGGTCTTGTTTTCTGGATAAAATTCAATCTGCTCGGTCTGCACTTTGTGTGGATGGCTGCAATCTTCTTTGCTCTTATTGCACAGAAAAAGTTTGCACGTGCATTCATAAGCTGCGGCGTGTTCCTGCTCGGAATGCTGGCTGTCTCGGCGCCGATCCTGCTCTATTTCGCAGTTAACGGAGCCCTCGACGACTGCTGGAGAAGCTATTTCTTCAATAACGTATTCCTTTATACAAGCATCGGCACCGAAGAGATAACCGCCATGACAAAGCTTTCGCGATTTGTCGACATCACTCTCTACAGCTGCCGTCTCAACATGGGCTTCACTCTGCTGCTGTTCATTGGCGGTGCATGGGTGCTCTTTACAAAGAAGCTCTTTTCCGGTATTGGCTTCAGACTTGCATTTGCGGCCATGGTCTGCTTCCAGACAATAGTTGTATTCGGACCGGGCAATATGAGCTCCTATTATATTCTCGCGCTGGCGATGCCTGCTATTATCGGCATACCTGCACTGGTGCAGTTTTTTGCAGAGACAGCGAAATTCATCGCATCACACAACGGTCTGACCGAAAAATACGAAAAAATTGCCGCTTACAGACCGACCAGGAAGGCTGGTGTTGCAGCAGCAGCTGCCGCTCTGGTTGTGTGCGCAGCCGTATGCCTGCTTGTAAGCAACAATGTCCGCTTCATGAAATACGATAAGGAAGACCTTATGCAGTATAAATTCGCGGAGATAATCAACCGTCAGGAAGATGCCACACTGCTCAATTACGGCACGCTTGACCAGGGTCTGTATACAGTTGCAGAGATAATTCCCGACTGCAAGTATTTCTGTAATCTCAATCTTTCCTACGATGTTTTCCCGGAGCTCATGGATACGCAGAATGAGTTTGTCTCGTCGCGCCGTCCGGATTTCGTGCTGGTGTCGAATCTCGGTACGGTCGATGAGATTCCTGAAATCGTGCTGGAAAATTATCAGATAGCGGCTCAGGCTTATCAGCCGGAAAGCAGTTTTCTGCACGTTCTTCTGGAGCGCATTGAGGACGGAGAGTAAGAAAAAACGGCAATTTGCTCCGATTCAGAGTGCGTGAAGCGAATCTTCACAAAATACTTTTGATTACTTCACATAAAATCTGAAATTATCTATTGACATGACACAAAAAACAGTTTATAATCAGTTGTAATCATGTTAGAATTCATTGAATTGCTAATATGGAATTCTAGTCCGCGGAGGGAGGGATAGGTTATGTCGTCAGAAATCCGAGTAAAGGACAATGAATCACTCGAGAGCGCACTTCGTCGTTTCAAGAAGTCCTGCGCACGCTCCGGTGTTATTCAGGAGGTTCGCAAAAGAGAGGCCTATGAGAAGCCCTCTGTCCGTCGTAAGAAGAAGTCCGAGGCTGCACGTAAGCGCAAGTATAAGTAATCGGGCTTGATTTTTCGGCAACCAATGCGAGCGTGTCAGTTTTGCTGATGCGCTCGTTTTTGTTTTATAATCAGAATTTCGGGTGATAAATTATGATAAGACATATAGTCATGTTCAAATTCTTTGACGAGGCAGACGGCAGAACGAAGGCCGAGAACCTCGCTATTGCAAAGAAAATGCTTGAGGATCTGCAGGGCGTAGTGCCGACGCTGCTTTCGTCGAGCGTCAGTCTCGGAAGTGATGAGCAGAATCCGGCTAATTACGACCTGGTGCTTGTGGCTGAGTACGAGTCCATGGAGGCACTTGGTGAATACATAGTTCATCCGGCGCACAAGGAAGTCGGAAAGTTCATGGCAAAGGTCCGCGAGTCGCGCGCCTGCATCGACTTCGAGTATTAAGCAGATTCAGATAATTATGAACAGGCTGTCCGGTGCGGAAAAATGTATCCGGACAGCTTTTTATTGACTTAAGCTTATTTTCTATTGATTTTGCGGTATCTTTCTGATAAAATATGCGTTGCGGGAAACCGCAGAAAATATATGCCGGTGTGGCGGAACAGGCAGACGCAAGGGACTTAAAATCCCTCGGTAGCAATACCGTACCGGTTCGATCCCGGTCACCGGCACCAGAAAAGCCCTCCCATTTATGGGAGGGCTTTTCTGGTGCACGGTAACCGGGATCGAACCGGTATCCTGATATTGCAAATAACAGATATGTATGTTAGAATCCAACATAAGATGAGGTGATCGTATGAAAAAACGTAAATTTGACTTATTAATGCCGCTGAATGCAGCAGTCGGAATATTTCTCTGCGGATTGCTGCTCGGAAGTGTATTCACTTTCGTTATGCAATATGCAAACGGTGCAGTCGAACAGGAAGAGTGTACCGTTGTTGAAACGCAATTCATTTATTATGATGAGATTCGAAGGCTTAGAAGACCTATGGACATACAGGAAATCGCAGTGTACTGCTCTGACGGAGAAAAGTATTTCATAGACGGAGTATCCATTAATACAGAACTGCTTGATGCACTGGATTCACTTCATACGATGGATAATATAACACTGCAGCTGCACCCGAGGGGGAATGCTATAGTTGAATTTACAGCAGGAGAGAAAGTTCTGCTGGAATTCGAGGAGACTATCGGGAGACTCGGAAGAGAAGCCGATGGATTCCTTGTGGGAGGTATTATAATGTATGCATTTGCCATATATGCTATGGTCTGTCTCATATGGCATCTGATAAAAAACTGCCGCCGCAGTATCCTTCGCCTGAAGCCGAAACAACGTTGAGTTCGGTCTTGAAAAGGGCTGTATTGATACAATATCTGATATCGATAAATCAAATTCAGGAGATAATCAGCAGATGGACATTTCGATTAAAATGGAAAACCGGAAATTCAATTACCGCGTGTGTGCAATGATGATTTCTGACGGAAAAATTCTTGCGATGCATGACGGAAGAGCTCCTTATTATTACCTTCCCGGCGGCAGGGTCAAAATCGGAGAGACAGCGGAGGAAGCTGTTATCAGAGAGGTTCGGGAGGAACTGGGCGTAACAGCCGGGATCGTCCGTCCGCTGTGGCTCAATCAGGCATTTTTCACAGAAGAGGTCGAACAGATGGATTACCACGAGCTGTGCATTTATTTCCTGATGGATATCACTGGTACCGGTTTGCTGGAAAAGGGCAGTGTGTTCACGGTAAAAGAAGGAAACCGGACAAATACCTTTGAGTGGCTGGAGTTCGGCAGGCTTAATGAAGAGTATTTTTATCCGCTGTTTCTGAAAGATAAGATTTTCAGCATTCCTGATGAATTTACAATTCTCACAAATGTTGAGTGAGTAAGGTGGAGTATATGAAGATTATTGAAACCGAAAGATTAATATTGAGACCGCTGACCGCGGCAGATGCGCATGATGTGTTTGAATGGACCGGTGATCCTGTTGTCAATCGGTATATGACTTATCCTGTGCACGAAAATGTCGGGCAGACGGAAAGCTGGATAAACTCGCTGGGGGATAAGAATGAATTCGGATTTTGCCTGAAAAGTACAGGCAAGCTGATAGGTGCCGGCTCAATATGTTACCGTGAGGAATTTTCCGCCTATGAACTGGGATACAACCTGAACAGGAATTTCTGGGGAAACGGATACGCAACTGAGGCGTCGAAAGCAATGATAAAATGGGCTCACGAAACCCTTGGTGCGCACGATTTTATTGCCCGCCATGCAAGCGCCAATACGGCTTCCGGAAGAGTTATCGTCAAATGCGGCTTCCGGTTTGACAGATTCGATCAGTACTCACGTTATGACGGCAGTGAGACCTTCGATGCATCGGTATATGAAATGCATCTGGATTAATGAAACGATATTACAGAGTGCAGGATAAGGACATTTCTCTCCCGGGGCTTGCAGATTATCTGATGAACGGGCTTGTTGCCGCGGCTTCAGTTATTGTTCAGACAGTGCTTGCAGTAAGAGTAAAGAAGAACAGATGAATTATGCACAAACACTGGAAACGTTTTCTTGAAATTCCGCATAAATGCAATGATTTTCGGTTCTTTCGGCAATAACTTTGCGCAACTTGGCGCGCGTTTTTCTGCTGCATTGATAATCTTGTCATAATGTATAGTATTAGTTTGCGTTGCTAAAGTGTTTTTCTGTGAAGATTACTATTGTAATACTGTAGGGGTTATTGCTATAATTAATTCAACGAATTAAATAATTCAAATGGACGGGTTTCTGTTCCGCCGTCCGAGTTATGATTGAAAAAGTTATGGAGGGTATATTTATGTACGATGAGAAGGCAAAGGTCAGCTCCTACGAGTCTGACGATGATGAGGACAGAATAATTCTTCCTATTCCCTATGATGATGAGGCTGCTGAAGAGGCACGTCAGAGAGAGGCTGCCGAGAAGGCAAGACAGGCTGCTCTTGAGGCAAGCGCACCGTCTATCGTTTCTCTTGGATACAGCTCCGACGAGAGCGCAGAGCTCCAGCGCAGAGCTGACGAGGCTGCAAAGGCAAGAGCTGAGTACGAGGCTGCTCTGGCTAAGCTGAAGGAGGCAGAGGCTCTCAAGGAGGCTTATGCTGCACAGGTTGCTGAGGCTGAGGCTGTAAAGCACGGCGCTGAGTATGCTCAGAGGGCTGCTCAGGAAGCAGAGATCACCTTCGATGAAAACGGCAACAGCATCGTCAAGATCGTTGTTCCCAAGGATTACGACATCGTATTCAACTTCAAGCCGAAGAAGAACTAAGGCTGAAACAATGCAAAACCAAAGCGCCTGACCGGTTCCGGTCGGGCGCTTTTTTTGCGTATACGGTTCCGCCTGGCTAAAGGCGGACAGGCTGCGATGTGATAAAAATGTGTTATTTTTCGCAGAAATGAAATATGCTATTGAAAATTGTACTGTAAGTGCTGCGTGACCTTGACAAAATCATGTGATTAATCTACAATAAAAAGACTTGTTATTTTATCTATAATGCGAAAGTAGCGCCAATAAGCGCTCATGAAAGGGAGGATAATCTTGATATTCGGTAAGCACATCAACCGGTATTATCTGCGCTATGCGCCGATGCTGCTGCTCGGTATGGCAGCGCTGATACTGGTTGACTATTTCCAGCTCATAATTCCTGAGCTGTACAAGCTGCTCATCAATGGCATGAACGACGGATTTGTCATGATGGACGGGCAGAAGATGCCGTTCGATCTTGACTTCCTGCTTGATGAGGTATGTCTGCCGATGATAGTGGTAATTTTTGCCATGGTTATCGGAAGATTTTTATGGAGAATCTGTTTCTTCGGCTCTGCGATAAAGCTGGAGACAGACATCCGCAGCAGAATGTTCGACCACTGCAAGGACCTTTCTCAGCAGTATTATCAGGTCAATAAGGTGGGCAACCTGATGTCGCTTTTCACCAATGACCTCGAAACTGTTCAGGATTGCTTTGGCTCAGGCATACTTATGATGCTCGACGCAGCCTTCCTCGGCACTCTCGCTATAGTCAAGATGTGGCGGATGGACAAGCTGCTGACCGGTTTCTCGCTCATTCCCATGATACTGCTGTTTGCAATCGGCACAATCGTCGGCAAGCAGATGATGAAGAAGTGGGAGACCCGACAGGAGGCATTCTCCGACCTTTCCGATTTCTCTCAGGAGAGCTTCTCCGGAATTGCCGTCATCAAGGCCTTTGTCAAGGAGACAAAGGAGCTTGTTGCATTCCGCTGGCTCAACAAGAAGAATGAAGACGCAAATGTCGATTATACCAGAATTTCCACTCTGCTCAATATCCTTGTAACCCTCTTTGTCGAGTCGGTTATCTGCGTTATCCTCGGTTACGGCGGCTATCTCGTATACAACGACCGCTTCGATGCCGGTCAGCTGGTTGAGTTTATAGGCTACTTTACCGCTATCGTATGGCCGATCATGGCTGTATCCCAGCTTATTGATATGACCTCGCGCGGTAAGGCTTCCCTCAAGCGCATCAGCGAGCTGCTTGACGCAAAGCAGGACGTCATCGACCGTGAGGGCGTTGCTGATGTTGACGATATCAAGGGCAGAATTGAATTCAGAAATCTCACCTTTCGTTATCCTGACGGCGACTACGATGTGCTCAGAGATGTTTCCTTCGTCATTGAGCCGGGCGAAAATGTCGGACTTGTCGGCAAGACGGGTACAGGCAAGACCACGGTTGTTGATCTTATCCTCAGAACCTACAATGTTCCCGACGGCACTGTCTTCATCGACGGCAATGATGTCAACGACATTTCCATAAAGTCGGTGCGTGAGGCGGCAGCATACGTCCCGCAGGACAACTTCCTCTTCAGCGATACCATCGAGCACAATATCGCGTTTGCCTACGACGGTGAAGATGAGGAGACAATTACCAAAATGGCAAAGCTTGCCGATGTTCACGAGAATATCGTTGAATTCAAGGACGGCTACAACACCCTGCTCGGCGAGCGCGGAGTTACTATCTCCGGCGGTCAGAAACAGAGAATATCCATTGCCCGCGCACTTATCAAGGACGCTCCCATTCTTATTCTTGACGACTCGGTTTCGGCTGTTGATACCAAGACCGAAAAGATCATTCTCGACAACCTGAGAAGAGAGCGCAAGGGCCGCACAACCATACTTATCGCACACAGAATTTCCACCATCGAGAAGATGGACAAGATTATTTTCATTGATGACGGCGAGGTCGTCGCCATCGGAAGCCACGAGGAGCTTTACGCAGGCTGCCCGGAATATACTAGGATGGTTGACCTGCAGAAGCTTGAAGACGAAGGGGAGGGACAGAACAATGCGTGAGTATTATCCTCTGCTTATCGTCGGCGCTCTGGTCGGAGTGTTCTCCATATGCTTTGTTGTGGCGTTTGCCATGATAAAGAACAAGAAGGAGGCAATCGGCTTTGACCGCAACATGGAGGACGGAGAAATCGTCCGCCGCCTTATCAGATTCGCAAAGCCCTACTGGAAGGATTTCCTGTTTGTCTGCATTATCATGCTTTTCTCCATTGCCTATGATATAATCGCTCCGCTGCTGGTCGGTAATATCGAGGAAATGGTAACCAGTGATTTCGCACTTGGCGCCCTCTGGGGCAGGGTCGGAATGTATGCCGGAATACTTGTGCTGTCGCTTATATGTACTTATGTTCAGGCAATCGTTCTCCAGCGTACCGGACAGAAGATCCTCTCAAATCTCAGAGAGACCGTCTTCACCCACATCGAGAGCCTCTCTCATGAGCAGCTCAATGTTATCCCTGTCGGCAAGCTGGTCACACGTGTCACCAACGATACCAACGCTATCTCGATGATGTTCACCCACATTCTGGTCAACCTCATCAAGAACTTCTTCATCATCATCGGCGTGCTTGTTGCCATGCTCTGCGTCAATTACGAGCTTACGCTCATGGTGCTCTGCTTCGTTCCATTTATTGTCCTGTTCACCGTCATCTTCAGAAAATTCTCAAGAATGGCATACAGAAAGGTCAAGGACGGCACCACCGACATCAACACCTATCTTTCCGAAAACCTCTCCGGCATGAAGATTACTCAGATTTTCAACCGCGAGGAGAAGAAAATGCAGGATTTTGAGGAGAAGAACCAGTTTCTCGGCAAGGCCAAGCGCCGTCAGATTTTCGTTTTCGGTATCTTCCGTCCGCTTGTCTATATGCTCTATGTTTCATCGATCCTCTGCCTGTTCTATCTCGGCGGTAAGGGCTATATCGATAACGTCAGCGTTTTCGGTCAGGTGCTCACGAGCGGCACAATTGTTACCTTCTATATGTACATCTCCAAGTTCTTCAACCCGATTCAGAACCTTGCGGAGCAGTTCAACTGGCTGCAGTCGGCATTTGCCTCGGCAGAGAAGATATTCACCATTATGGATATCGAGCCGAAGGTTGTTGACGAGCCCGATGCAATTGAGCTTGACGAGGTGAAGGGTGATATCGAATTCAGAGATGTATGGTTCTCCTATATTCCCGATGAGTGGGTGCTCAAGGGCGTTTCCTTCAAGGTCAAGGCGAAGGATACAGTTGCTTTTGTCGGATCGACCGGTTCGGGTAAATCTACCATTCTTTCGCTCATCTGCCGCAACTATGATATCCAGAAGGGTCAGATTCTGATTGACGGAATCGACATTAAGAAGATAAAGATATCGTCTCTCAGAAAGCATTTCGGTCAGATGCTTCAGGACGTTTTCCTCTTCTCAGGAACAGTCCGCAGCAATATAATCCTGCGTGAGGAAGGCATTTCCGACGAGGAGATAATGGAAGCCTGCCGTTACGTCAATGCCGATTCCTTTATCAATAAGCTTGAGCAGGGTCTCGACGAGCCGGTGCGTGAGCGCGGAAATAACTTCTCCGCCGGACAGCGTCAGCTGCTTTCCTTTGCAAGAACAATAATACACAAGCCGGCTGTAATGATTCTCGACGAGGCAACGGCAAACATCGACACCGAAACCGAGATTCTCATTCAGGATTCGCTCGAGAAGATGATGAACATCGGTACCATGCTGATGGTTGCACACAGACTTTCAACTATTCAGCACGCCGACAATATCATACTTCTCTCACACGGTGAGATAATCGAGCAGGGCAGCCATCAGGAACTGCTGGCAAAGAAGGGCAGATATTATCAGCTCTACACCCTGCAGTACCACAAGCAGCAGTTGGCCGCCGGTGAGAAAATCGAGGCGTAAGGCAGAATTGCTGTAAATTCAATAAAAACAATAAACACCCCCGAAGCCGGAAGTTCTGAACTGCCCCAAATTGTACGGACAGTACAAAAAGCCCCTAAGTAGGAAATATTAAATTAAGGAACAAACTGGCTTCGCTGCTCAAGTGGAGTCAGTTTTGTTTTAAGCTGAATGCGTTCGTGGTTGTAAAAATGTATG